>QBVD01000031.1 GCA_003058525.1 gamma proteobacterium symbiont of Ctena orbiculata
TGCCCAGCAAGGCAGAATGAGCGTAGTGTAGTTATTCTACATGAGCGAATGATAACGCCGCTGGGGGCGAAAACAGCCCCAGCCCTTCGGGTTGCGCCTGAAAAAGCGCCACTCGGCGTTGCTCGTCGCTCATTTGGAATAACCAAACCTCTCTCCTCGCGCCCCGAAGGAAGTGCCCTTGGGGTGCGCCTTGATTGGCGCTTTTTCAGACACAACAGGGCGCATTGGATTAGTGTTAACAGGCCCTAATACTACAGCCAACGACCGGCAGACAAACTTATACTTCGCACCCTCGTAATATTCAACATGGCGGTTCTATCAATCCGGACTGCCAACGATGTTACAATCTTTCCGCAACGCATCAACCAAAACGATACTATGGACCTCTCGTCGCTCTTCCCCGCAAATGTCGTGATCCTCCACGCCACTGATGAGATGTGGGAGACACCCGTACGAACGGAAGAGGAACGACTTATTCAAGATAGTGTCGCAAAACGCCAACGGCAGTTCCGTGCCGGCCGCAATGCGGCCCACGCAGCCCTGGAACAACTAGATGCCCCGGACGGTCCGCTGCTGCGTGGTGAAAACAGACAACCGATCTGGCCCCAGGGATATGTCGGCAGTATCAGTCACTGTGATGACAGCTGTGTCGCCGTCTGTGCACCGGAAGGGGAGATTGTCAGTTTGGGAATAGACGTGGAACCGCTCAAGCCATTAAAACCGAAGATTGCACGCTACATCGATACCGAGGATGAAAAGGCATTCATGCAGCGTCATCGGGATCTGCCGCGACGATTGATTTTCAGCGCCAAAGAGAGTCTCTACAAATGTTACTACCCGCTGGTCGGACGCTTTTTCGGCTTTCAATCGGTCACACTGGATATCGATATCTCACGGCAGCGGTTTCAGTTCAGACCCACTGCGGCATGTAGAATAGATTTTCCACAGCATCTGCAATTTCACGGTGGCTATCAGATCGCGGAGGAACATCTCTATACAGGCTGCTTTCTGACACCCGGCACGCCGGTGGCAGTCCCGGGCCGTTGACACGAGTCCTGGTTTTTTAACTTTTCCCCATCAGCACGGAGACTCCGGTAGCAGTCCACCTATCACCTCCTACGGTCGGTTTTCCGCAATTGTTCCAGAGTTCGGCGGCCTGTTCCGAAGAGATTGCATTGACTTTCAATTCAACCGCTTCCCTTGTAAGTGCCTCTATATAGCGCTCTTTCCCAACCATATCGATCAAATCGTAATAGTCGATCTCCTTGCTTGATTCCCGGTTCAACAGATCGAGAGCATCGTCCACGAGATTCTCTTCAATGAGATCGATGGCACGCTTCTCCATGGCGTCTTGCTCGGCCTTGGCACGCTGTTTCTGCACAAGGACCAACTCCCCCTTTTGGAACATCTCCTCGTTCCAAGTGTCTATGGCCACACGTACCGGCTGGGTGGCGAGGTGGGGAAAATCACGAGAAAGACGCCGAAGATGCCCCACAGCCTCCCGCGCCACGAAAATCACCTCGAACTCATCGCTTTCTGATTCTTCGCTCATGACTATCCATAAATTGAAATTACTATCAGTTTAGCGGCATCGATATTGATTCCTTTACCACTACTGGCAGCCCGTCAATCATGGCTTTATACTGAGCCCCTTTTCCAGAGCCACGTTTCACGAGATGTTTTCAGTCACAAAAGAGATCCACTTCTGTTACGGCCACAGACTCCTCAACCACCAAGGGAAATGCCGTCATCTGCATGGCCACAATGCAAAGGCTGTAATCCGCCTGGAGGCCGAACAACTCGATCCGTTGGGTATGGTGTGCGATTTTTCCGATATCGGTGACTATGTGAAAAACTGGATCGACCAGACCCTGGATCACAATATGTTGCTACATAGCGATGATCCGGTTCTCCCTCTGCTGCAACAGGCTGGAGAATCCGTATATGTAATGGATACAAACCCCACAGCGGAGAATATTGCCCGGCTGATCTTTGAACATGTGGAAGCCGGTGGCTTTCCGGTCGTCGAGGTAGCCATATTCGAAACAGACAGCGCATTGGCCAGTTATAGAAGCGATCCATCAACTAGGGCCTGTTAACACTAATCCAATCGGCCCATATGCGTTGCAACCGCTTCAGCCGATTTCGTTATAGCCACGCTCTTCGTGCAGCACGATATCCAGACCCTCGATCTCCTGATCCTTGTCGACTCTCAATCCCAACAGGGCATCCACCAGTTTCAGGATTGCGAAGGTTGCAATCCCGGTGAAGACAATAGTTGTCACAACACCTGTTAACTGGACGGTGAATTGCCCACCCATGGTCTCGATACCATCGGCAAAGCCATATCCGGAGAAGACCCCCAGCGAGGTCGAGGAAAACACTCCTGCAAGCAGGGTGCCGAGGATACCGCCTATCCCATGGACAGGAAAGACATCGAGGGAGTCATCGATCTTCAACACCTGTTTCAGATAGTTGGTGGCACTGAAACAGATCGCACCTGCAAGCAGACCGATCACCAAAGCCCCCGCAGGGCCGACAAAACCCGATGCGGGTGTAATCGTACCCAGGCCGGCCACCATTCCGGTCACAGCACCCAAGGCACTGGGCTTGCCGAATTTGATCCATTCACGGACCAGCCAGGTCATGGCGCCGGTGGCGGCGGAGATGTGGGTCACCAGCATCGCCATGGCGGCGTTGCCGTCGGAAGCGAGCGCGCTACCGCCGTTGAAACCGAACCACCCGACCCAAAGCATGCCCGCGCCGGCAATGGTCATGGTCATGTTGTGAGGCATCATGGAAGCAGTACCGAAACCATGGCGGGGCCCCATCACCATGGCCGCCACCAGTGCCGCCACGCCAGCGGTAATGTGAACCACCGTGCCACCGGCAAAATCATATAAGCCCATGCTGCCCAGCCAGCCGCCGCCCCAGACCCAATGGGTTATCGGCACGTAGACCACAAACAACCAGATGGCGCTGAACAGCAGCATCGAAGAGAAACGCATGCGCTCGGCGAATCCACCCACGATCAGTGCAGGCGTGATAATCGCAAAGGTCATCTGGAACAGCATGAACAGGGATTCCGGAATATCGCCGGAGAGGGTCTCCCGCCCGATACCCGCCATCAGTACCTTGCTGAAATCACCCACCCAGGCATTACCTTCACCGAAAGCCAGACTGTATCCCGCGATTAACCAGAGAATGGAGACCATAGCGGCAATCGCAAAGCACTGCATGAGGACCGAGAGGACATTCTTGGTCCTCACCAGACCGCCGTAGAACATAGCCAGGCCAGGGAGGGTCATGAAAAGCACCAACGCTGTGGAAGCCATGATCCAGCCCGTATTTGCGCCATTCAGGACGGCATCATCCGCCAGGCACAGGCCCGGCATAAATAGCACAGCTGCCAACAGACCGCTTAACCTACTGTTTTTATTCCCAATCACGCTTCCTCCCAACTCATCAAATCTAGTTTTACCCTTGGGCATGAGACCAATCGCTGCATTCTAAGTTAAATGGATGAAAATTACTTAATTTTTGAGCCATCGGAACTATCGGCGTCTGCAACCTCAAGCACACCTCAAGTTATTGATAAGCAAGCCGATAGGGATTTCATGACATTGAATTTCACAACATTTTAGAGCTAAATTACTTGATATATTAGAAAATGTTAATATAATTTATCTAGTAATTCATAGGGTATTTTGGGAATATAGCCAGGCAATGAGCAACCTGCACCGGAACCTAAACAAAGATCATCTGACAAACCTGGAGGATTTACCCTTCAGAATCAACTCTGTCGAGCGACTTCCCGTCCTGGCTCAGGAAGAGTCGTGCAAAATCATCAAACAGTATTTCGACTACCTGGAGTCATTGCTCGGGCGTAAGCACAGTGATCCGGATGTCGAACAGCTGCGTACATTACTGACCGAAATCTCCGGTTTCATCCGTTCGGAAAAGAGCCAGATCAAGGATGACGGATATATTCGCATGCTCAACCGGCTGACTACAATCTACGCCAAAGGCATCCAACTGGAAGACGACAAGGCCTTTATCGGCACCGCTGTAAATTATGCCGATATCATGAATACAGTCAGCAAATCCTATACGGGTTACGACTACACCGAGCCGGTGGGACTCATGCTGCATTACATGGATAAACTCTTCAATGATCGGGAAGAGAGCTGGCTCGAGGTATTTGAGTACATTATTTCCATGTCCGACTCCCATGTGTTGCGGATGCTTAAGGAACAGCACCTGCAGGAGATACAAAACTGGGTGGAAGAGGGTGTCGACAATCTGTTTGCAATCTGGGATGAGCAACTGGATGTGATCAATAACCTGAGCAATGAAATTTACCTATTGGACAAGCAGGTCCTGCTCACAAGTAGAGAATTGCGGAAGAATATGAGTCAGGTGACTGCCCCCAATGTGATCTACCTCAGAGATATCCATCTCCGCAATGAGCTCGATCAACTGCAAGAAAAACGTAAGGAACTGGTCACTGCCCGCACAGGAAAGATCGAATTATCCGCTCTATTGGATGAAAATATCCATGAGTTCGGGGAGAGGCTGACCGAGATCCGACGCAACACCCAGATCCAACTTGCCTGGAGCAACACGGCAGAATCCTGAACCATTACGGACTGCTGGCTGAGATCTACAGAAACTTAAAAGGCCTGATAAACGTCAGGCCTTTTACGTATGGTAGCAAGGGGCAGATTCGAACTGCCGACCCCAGCATTATGAGTGCTGTGCTCTAACCAGCTGAGCTACCTTGCCAGAAGCTGTTGTGAAGGGCGTGGAATATACTGTTGCCATACCCCTCTGTCAATATCAGACGTTAAATCGGAAGTGGATGACATCGCCATCCCTGACCACATACTCCTTGCCCTCGGAACGTAGTTTACCGGCTTCTCTCGCACCCTGCTCCCCTTTACAGGCGACAAAATCCTCATAGGCCACGACCTCGGCACGGATAAAGCCTCGTTCGAAATCGGTATGGATGACACCGGCCGCCTGCGGTGCCGTGGCGCTGACAGGTATGGTCCAGGCCCTCACCTCTTTCTCGCCGGCGGTGAAATAGGTTTCAAGGCCCAGCAGCTTGTAACCGGCCCTGACAACCCGGTTCAAACCCGGCTCTTTCAGCCCCAGGTCAGCCAGGAACTCACCTCTTTCGTCTTCATCCAGCTCAACTATTTCAGCTTCAATGGCGGCGCAAACCGGTACCACCTCCGCGCCTTCGCCAGCCGCCAAGACGGATAAGGCATCCAGATGAGGATTGCCTGTAAAACCGTCTTCCGCCACGTTGGCGATATAGAGTACCGGTTTTATCGTCAGCAGAAACAGATCGCGGAGCTCCTCCCTTTCATCGTCGTCCAGTTCCATGCTGCGAACCGGTTTCGCCTCGTTCAAATGGTCGCGTACCCTCTCCAGCAAGGCCTTACGCGCCAATATCTTCTTGTCACCGGTCTTGGCCTGTCTGACGCTTTTCTCAAGCGCTTTCTCAACCGACTCCAGATCAGCCAGGCCCAGTTCGGTATTGATAACCTCCACATCGCTGATCGGATCGACCCGACCGGCCACATGCACCACGTCACTGTCTTCAAAACAGCGTACCACTTGCGCGATGGCGTCTGTCTCGCGGATATTGGCGAGAAATTTATTCCCCAATCCCTCCCCTTTTGACGCGCCGGCGACCAGACCCGCGATATCCACGAACTGCATACTGGTGGGAATGACGGCTTGCGGGTTGACTATCGATGCGATCACATCCAGGCGGGCATCCGGCAGGGGCACCACACCGACATTGGGATCGATGGTGCAAAAGGGGTAGTTTTCCGCCGCGATTGTAGCCTTGGTCAAGGCATTGAACAGGGTTGACTTACCGACATTCGGCAGACCCACGATACCGCATTTGAATCCCATCTGGTACGACCCCTGGAAAAAAAGGGGCAAGCATACCGGAAAGGAGGGCCGATGTGCAGTCCTCTGATATTATTACCGACGCCCGCTTTATGAACCGCTGCCAGAAAAACAGCGCTGCGCTGAGACCAATAACTACTGAATGACGAATAATTTACCGAAATTGGCTATTCGCAGCACATCCTGCACTGCCTCGTTACCGTTTTTAAGAATCACACCGTCGGTATCTTTGGCACTGTGCTCACGAAGTTGCAGTAGCATGCCCATCGCGGAACTGTCCAGATACTCGGCATTGGTCAGATCGACCACATAATTTTTCTCACCCCTGGGAAAGGCCTTATAGGCCTGCATGAACGCCTGATGGGTGGAAAAATCAAATCGCCCGGATACCACTATGGTGACGCTTTTTTCATCGGAGGAAAGCTCGCTGGATATGGACATTGTATCTCCTTGCCACTTGTATGCATGCTTTAAATATCGTCATGTATCGGCCAAGCTTTACCCGGGATCGCCCTCAAGCAACTCCGTTGCCAGCGTCTGAAACTCCTTCGCCGATTGACTGCCTGGCTTGTATTCGAAGATAGTGCGCCCGATGCCCGGGCATTCTGCAATCACTGCCGCTTCCCGTATCGGGGTGTTGACCAGCTGATCGGGAAAGTGCTTCCTCAGCTTCTCAGAAACCTCCCTGGAGAGCCGTCTGCGGGGAAAGTAGCGATTTAATGCAATCCATTTGCGCATCGGTTTATCCAGGTAGGGTTCGAACTTCTTTATGGTGATCAGCATCTTGGCCAATCCGTTCAATGACATGTGATCACCGCTTACCGGAATCAGCGCTTCATCGGCGGCAAAGATGGCGTTCGCCACCAACAATCCCGACGAAGGTGGACAATCGAAGAGGACAAATGCCTGATCATCCAATACACCGTCCAGTGCCTGCTGCAATAGCCGGGCCCTAGATGCGCCCCCGTCATGCAGATACTCGATCTCTTGTAAACGTTTACCGGCGGGAATCAATGTCAGCATATCCCTGATCCCCTGTTTCACCGAAGCCGGATCCTGCGACTTCAACATCACTTGATCGATCCCCTTTGCTGGCGCGCGAAAGATACCATAGCTGGACGCCAGCTGTCCCTGCGGATCCAGATCGATCACAGTGACCCTGTGACCGGCAAGCGCCAGCGCATGCCCCAAATTTGTGGTGATCGTGGTCTTTCCCACACCACCTTTTTGATTGATTAACGCAATTCGTCGCATGCCCGTCCTGTCCGCCGCTGAGGGGAATTCTGCCTCCATCACCGGGTAAGAGACCTAACCGCCTTGTGTCGACACTCCAGATTGATCCACGAATCAGCCGACGAGGCGCCATAATTTCAGAGGTTCTTGATCTTAAAAGAAAAATACCAATATCAACCAAGCTATCGACCCGGGAACCCAATTCTTTAGAATCCGACCCGGCGCAGCGATTACAGGAACTGCATAGCGATTTACGCAATCCATATCCCTGTGAAGCAGTATCTGCCCCATATTTCTCACCTAAAACAGTCAATCCTCAGGTAAACTAGTAATTGTTTGCGCGAATGTAGTTATGCCTTTGAAATTGTTATTAACATTGCTGTTGAGTATGTGCACCCTGGGAATCGCCCGGGCCGTCACTTTTGATCTGCCTTCCGAGGGAGATGATGTGGTGGGACAGATCTTTATGCTGACCACGCGCTATGAAGAGACATTCTCCGATATCGCACGCACCTATGACATCGGCTATCGGCAGATGGTCGCGGCCAATCCCGATGTGGACCCGTGGCTGCCTGGAGAAGGCTCGGAAATCGTCATACCCCAACAGTATGTCCTGCCCCCGGGACCTCGTAAGGGACTGGTCATCAACCTGGCGGAACTACGCCTCTACTATTTTCCGCAAGACCGCCCGGTGGTAATCACCTACCCGATCGGCATAGGTCGAGAAGGTTGGAGCACCCCTACCGGCGAGACCACCATCATCGGCAAGAAGAAGAATCCGAGTTGGACTGTGCCGGAATCGATCCTTCAAGAGCATGAAGAGGAAGGTGATCCACTACCGCCCGTTGTACCACCCGGTCCCGATAACCCATTGGGAAATCGCGCCATCTACCTGGGCATGAACGGCTATCTGTTACATGGCACAAACAAGCCTTATGGTGTTGGGATGCGGGTCAGTCACGGTTGTATCCGCCTCTACCCTGAAAATGTCGAACACTTTTTTGAGGAAGTGGATATTGGCGCCCCGGTCAGAATTATCGACAAACCCTTTAAAGCCGGCTGGCGGAAGGGTGAGCTCTATGTCCAGGTACATCCTCCATTGTCCGAGTATGTCGAACAGCGAGGCAACAACTACACCGAGTTGGTGAATGCGGTGATCGGGAAGTTGGGCGAGGATAAGCGTCGGCCGGACTGGGATCAGCTGCACAGTTTCATTGAACAGAAGACCGGTATACCCATGCCACTTTACCTGTGGCGGGAGAATGCCGTCGCGGACGGCAATTAAAAAACCCCGGCAGGCGTTCTGCCTGCCGGGGCCTTAAAACCCACCCATCGCGGGTTCTATCGTCGATCGGCGCCGGTCTTATTTGGCCATTGCTTTCTCAGACATACGGCCACAACGCTCGCTACAAGCTTCAGCGGCGTCTTTGGCGGAGTTGGCTGCCTTCAGGGCCGCATCAGCAGTACCTTGAGCGGTGGCTGCATCCAGTTGCGCCTCTTTGGCTGCTTTCATGGCAGCATCGGCAGCAGCCTGTGCGTTGGCGACGTCCTCTTGCAGACCGTTGTTTGTCGCACAACCTGCGAACAAGCCAACAGTAAGAATCATTGCGGCGGTTTTCATCATGGTGGTTTTCATAATTACTCTCGATCTCTCTACGGATTACTTATTACATTGTGTGCAAAAGCTACACACCCCTTCTACCTGGTCGCGCTGATGTAGAGCTTCCCAAATAGGCCCTGGAATAAACTGCATGCACGGCCAATTTGGGATACTCCTCCCCAAGGACCCCCAACAAACAGTCCTCTACATGTCAAACCGAAGGCAAAGATTTCAACCTATACCGGCATGACAGTGGTCGCTGCTGGCTCCCTATCTTGCTGCATCCACAAGAACCAGGTGAAGGAGTAGCAGCATCTGGCACGAAAGCTTGAGCTAAAACTCAAACAAATTCAATGGCAAGTTTCCAAATTTAAGAACTTTTTTCAAATTTTTCCCACAACTTCGCGGCCTGTTCACTCTCTATTCTGAGAACTCGTCTTCACTACCCGGGCCAATCCCAGACCTCGGGGATCGGATGCCGCTTCAACCTTACCCTCACTCTTGTCCCACAATATCGCGTGCATGTTCCCGTATTGGCGATCGAGAGGCTTTAGATTGTGACCCATTGCCGTGAGTTGATGTTTGAGAGAATCGCCGAATGCATCCGGTTCGAATTGAATCATGTCGGGCAGATATTGGTGATGAAAACGTGGCCTTTCCACCCAGCTGTTCGGTCCCTTTCCGTCAGCCATCTCCAGAATACCCAGCAACACCATGGTAATGATCCTGCTGCCGCCAGGGGTTCCCAGAATCGCCACCCGCCGATCATCCTCGACGAAGGTCGGCGTCATACTCGACAACATACGTTTCCCACCTGCAATGGCATTCGCCTCACCGCCGACCAAACCATACACATTGGGCACGCCGGGACTGGCGGAGAAGTCATCCATTTCATCATTCAACAGCACCCCGGTACCCGGCACCACGAAACCTGAGCCGAAGGGATAGTTGATGCTGAGGGTGGCCGCCACCCGGTTTCCCTCCGTATCGAGTATGGAGAAGTGGGTGGTGTCCTGCCCTTCCGGTACAGGTGGGATGTTACCCACACTCGAACTGGCACGGTGAAGCTGAATATCGCGTGCCATACCGGCTGCATACCAGGGATGCGTCAGGGCATCCACGGGGATGTCGACATAATCAGGATCACCCAGGTAGTCGGCGCGATCCCGATAGGCGCGTCGCATCGCCTCCACCAGCAGGTGGGTGCGCAGCGGTTCATCCTGGGCCTGCAGATCGAAACCCTGCAGGATATTCAACATGGTCATCAGGGCTATGCCCCCCGATGAGGGAGGCGCCGCGCTGGTGATCTTCAATCCCCGATAGCGACCGACAATGGGTTGCCGTTCGACCACCCGGTAGCTGGCCAGATCCTCGAGGCTCCAGATACCGCCTGCCGCCCTCACGCCATCCACCAGGCGTTGGGCAGTCTCGCCCTTGTAGAAACCATCCGCCCCATGCAGGGCGATCCTTTCCAGGGTCTCCGCCAAATCCGGCTGCTTGATCAGGGCACCTTCCACAGGCACCTCACCCTGTCGCAGAAATTGCTCGGCCGAAGCGGGATGGGCACGCAAAACATCCAGACGCCAGCCTGCCATTCTGCGGTAGTGGCTGTCGACCTTGAATCCCTCCCTGGCCAATCTGATCGCCGGCCCCAGCGAGTCGGCAAGCGACAGGCGGCCATAGTACCGAGCCAAATGGGCCAGGGCAGCAGGTTCACCGGGGATACCAGCCGCCAGCGCTCCATCGATCGAAAGATTCGGGATAACCTTTCCCGCTTGATCCAGATAGAGATCGCGATCAGCTGACAGGGGGGCCCGTTCGCGACCGTCCAGCATGGTCTCGAAACCGTCACTGGCGCGATGCAATAACCAAAAGCCACCACCACCGATACCCGAACTGTAGGGTTCGACCACCGCCAATACCGCACTCACGCCCACCGCCGCGTCGAAGGCATTCCCCCCAGCCCGCAACAGATGATGGCCCACTGTGGTGGCCAGCGGGTGGGCCGTGGCGATGGCGGCAGATCCGGGTCTTTCAGCCGCCGCCAGCTGAAAACAGATGAAGAAGAGAAAAATAAGGCTCCACATGGGAGCCTTTTTGAGAACGTTTGACCGCATTGACAGTGTGACTATTCGGATTCGCCGGTGATCTTGAGGTATTTGGCGTACAACTGCTCATAGCTCTCCTCATGATCGGTATCCTTGGGAATACAGTCCACCGGACACACCTCGACACACTGTGAGGTATCGTAGTGTCCGACACATTCGGTACAGAGATCCGGCTCGATCTCGTAGATCTCATCACCCTGAGTGATGGCACCATTTGGGCATTCAGGCTCACAGACATCACAGTTGATGCACTCGTCAGTGATTATTAACGCCATATTTTTACTCTCCTAACAAAATCACATGATTAGAATTCTATTCACTAGCCGTGAGACGACATCGACAGTTGGTCCATTCAATCCTGTATCACCCGGGGAATTCGTTTCAACTGAAGCGCTTACTCAGGGCCGCCTGCACATCCGGATGGACAAACTCTGTGACATCCCCGCCCAATGAGGCGATCTCTCTCACCAAACCGGATGAAATGAATGCAAATTGCTCAGCCGGGGTAAGAAACAGCGTCTCGATTTCAGGCGCCAGGCGACGATTCATACCCGCCAACTGGAACTCGTATTCGAAATCGGAGACCGCACGCAATCCTCGCAGAATCACGTTTGCATTGCACTCCTGCACGAAATCAACCAACAGATTGTCAAATACGCGTATCTCAACATTGTGTACGCCATTCAATACCCTTTCGACCAGGTTCTTTCGCTGATCCAGATCAAACGCCGGATTTTTACCGCTATTCTTAGCGATGGCCAGAATGACATGATCAAAAAGATCGGATGCCCGCCTCACCAGGTCACTGTGACCGTTGGTGATGGGGTCGAAGGTTCCAGGATAAACGGCAGTTATCATATGCTCTCGGTCTGGGTAAAAGGCATGATATTACCAGAAACCAAACCTATGAATGATAATTATCAGCCCGGGAGCGGGGCATAAGCCAGACCATAGTGCACCTGACCGGCTGATTTCCGTTTCCTCAACTCCCAACCTTCGGGCAGGGTCGGCATGTCGCGGGAAGCGGTATCTTCCAAGTAGATATGGGCTCCATCCGCCAGCCATCCCATACTCAGCCGCTGGCACAAGGGTTCCAGCAAGTTACAGACGAAAGGCGGATCCAGGAAAACGATATCGAAGGGTGTCGCATCCTGCTCCAACCATTGCAATGCATCCGCCCTGACAACCGAGACCTGGTCGAGACCCAGTAGACGCTTGTTCTCAGCCAACTGTCTGACCACCGCCATGGCGGTATCGAGCATCACCACCTCGGATGCGCCACGGGAGGCGGCCTCCAGACCCAACGCACCGCTGCCGGCGAACAGATCGAGGCAGCGGGCGCCCTCAATGTGGGGCTGCAACCAGTTGAACAGGGTCTCGCGTATGCGATCTCCCGTCGGTCGCAAGCCCGGCATGTCGGCAAATTGCAGCCGCCGACCACGATGCATGCCACCGATGATTCTCACCTGAAAAGCCGTTTGAGGTGACTTCACTTCATATACCTTGTACTTATCGTGTCACTTGCTGCTATCAGCGTCTGATTGTTTGGAGACTTGAGCCAAAGGTGTGATGCGTCCTACCTGCACCCTGACCAGCCGATCGGGATCGATCCGACGCTGGAATGCATCCTGAATCTGTTCGCGGGTCACGGCAGTCACCTTATCGGTGAAGCTGTCCAGATAGTCGAGAGGCAGATCGTAAAAGCCGATGACTGCCAGGTACTCTACGATCTTACCGTTGGAAGCGATGCGCAGCGGAAATCCACCGGTGATATTCTGCTTTGCCGCTTCCAGTTCCTCTTCTGTCGGCCCCTCTTTGATAAAACGCTCAAGGGTTTCCCTGACGACCTGCAGTGCCTCGCCGGCCTGATCGTTCTTGGTCTGCAGCCCCATCTGGAACAGCCCTATCTGGCGCATCGGCAGGAAAAAGCTGTAGACACTGTAGCTCAAGCCACGCTTCTCCCGAACCTCATGGCTGAGGAGAGAGACCAGGCCGCTGCCACCCAGGATGTGATTGCCCACATAGAGGGTGAAATAGTCCGGGTCGCCACGGCGCATGCCTGGCTGTCCGATGTAGAGATGGGACTGGGTCGAGGGAAACGGAATCTGCTCATCGACAGCGTCCTGCAGTGGTCTAACGGGGGGCAGTTTCGGCACCGCTTGCCCCGGCTCAAGTCCGCCTGTCACCCGATCTGCAATCGACTTGGCCTGTTGCCTGCTGACTGCTCCGACAATCGCCACCAGGGCATTCTTTGCCACATAGAGCCGCTTGTGAGTAGCCACAATATCCTTGCGGGTTATGGCCTTTACCGACTCGATGCTCCCCCCGGGATCACCGGCATAGGGATGATCCCCGAAGACCAGCTGATAGAGCCGTTTTTTACCCAGACTGCCGGGGGACTGCTCGTCCTGGACCAGACCTGCCAGGATGGACTGGCGTTGCCGCTCGATATCTTCATCGGCAAATCGGGGTTCGGCGACCACCGCGGCCAGTGTCTCAAGGGTTGTGGAGAGCGCCTTGGATTCAGTCAACGTGCGCACCGAAACCCATGCCATATCCCTTAACGACCCGGTTTCGAGCTGCGCCCCCACACCCTCGATACGTTCGGCGATCTGGTAGGCGCTCCAATCGCCGGCGCCTTCGCTCAACAGGCTGTTGGTGAATGAGGTGACGCCCTGTTTGCCGACATCTCTGGCGCTGCCCGCATCGAAGACGATGCGCACATCCACCATCTCGATCTCGGGCGCTTCGACGAACAGCACCTCTGCCCCGTTTGCCGTCTGCCAGGTCTCAATTTGCGGCGCGGCGGTTGCCCAGCCAGCCAGCAGCAGACCACTGCAGAAAACCATGTACCTGATCCATGCATTAGTGAGCATGTGCAATCCCCTTACCTACGGGTTTGGCCATCGAATCATCCAGTGGCAGTGGCTCCAATACCGCAACGCTGAGGTTGTCCTCAACCAGATACTTCTGCGCGACCTGCCTGATCTGCTCCGCGGTTACGGCCTTTAAATGATCCACATAATCATCCGCCAGACGCCAATCGAGCCCCACTGTCTCCAACCGCCCCAATAACATTGCTTGATAGAAAACCGAATCCTTCTCATACACCTTGGCGGCGATAATCTGATTGCGTACCCGTTCCATCTCATCCTCGCTGACCAGCTCCGTTTTGAACCGTTCAACCTCCTTCAGCAGGGCCTTTTCAACCACATCGACAGTTGTATCCGGAGCCGGTACCGCATCCATCACCAGCATCCCCGGGAGTCGGGAAAAGGCGCTATAACTGGCATCTGCCGCAACCGCCAGCTTGCTGCCGCGAATCAGGTTGTTGCTGAGACGGGCACTGCTGCCGCCGTCCAGCACATAGGCGAGCATCTCCAGGGCATAGGGCTCCCAGGCCTCATCGGCCTTGCCCACCACAGGTGTTTTATAACCCAGCACCATATAGGGTTGCTTTGCAGGCACCTTTACCGTGATCCGTTTAGTGCCGCGCTGGGCTGGCTCCATACGCGGTTTGGGTCGCGCCACCTGCTCCGGCTTGAGGGGACCGAAATGGCGTTGCGCCGACGCGATTACCTTGTCGGGTTCCACATCACCCACCACTACCAGGGTGGCGTTGTTCGGCGCATACCACTTGCGGTACCAGACCTGCAGATCCTCCACCTGCATGGAATCCAGATCCGCCATCCAGCCAATCACGGGATTGCGATAGGGGGAACTCTCATAGGCACCGGCCAGAAAGCGTTCATAGGTCAGGGACTGGGGCTTGTCTTCGGTGCGCATCCGTCGCTCCTCTTTAACCACCTCGACCTCCTTTGCAAACTCTTCGGGAAGCAACAGCAGATTGCGCATACGATCCGCCTCGAGTTCGAACGAGACCTCCAGCCGGTCGCTCGCCATGGTCTGAAAATAGGCCGTATAGTCTCTCCCTGTGAAGGCGTTTTCATCCCCGCCGTTGGCTGCGATGATGCGGGAAAATTCACCGGGCGGATGGTTTTTGGTGCCCTTGAACATCATATGCTCAAGAACATGAGAAACACCGGTGATACCACCGAATTCGTAACTCGATCCCACCTTGTACCAGACCTGGGAGACCGCGATCGGGGCACGACGATCCTGCTTTACAATCACCTTCATGCCGTTATCGAGTTGCTGTTCCACAACACCCCCCTGCGCGTAACTCACGCAGAGCGCCGACAACACCAGGCCTGTGATTAATCTTCGCATTTAATACATCCTCTCTTTATATATGGACCCATGGCACTGTAGAATAGCGTCCTCGATGATCACGGGCATTCTTTCAGAGGCCATCGGGATTGTCCAAACAACAACTATGAACCTGTGATCCTCACAGAGTTCCAACACCGGAGTTGGTAAATCGCCGTATGTTCGGATTTGGCAAACGCAAGAAGCAGGAACTGCAGGGTAGTACAGCCCCCCCGCCGGAAGAGGAGAAACGCAGTCTCTTTTCGAGACTGCAGGAGCGCCTCTCACGTACCCGCCATAACCTCACCGATGGACTGGCCAATCTGCTCCTTGGACGGAAGACCATCGATGATGAGCTGCTGGAGGAACTCGAGACCTTGCTCCTCACTGCCGATGTGGGTGTCGAGGCAACCAGCCGTATCATTAACGATCTGACGGAACGGGTCGATCGCAAGGAGCTCAGCGATCCGCAAATGCTGATGCAGCTGTTGAAACAGCATCTCAGAGAGATTCTTCAGGCATGCGAAAATCCAGTTAGCCAACGCAGCGATGACAAGCCTCTGGTGATGATGATGGTAGGCATCAATGGTGCCGGCAAGACCACTACCATTGGAAAGCTGGCACGTAAGTTTCAGTTGGATGGCGAATCCGTCATGCTCGCCGCCGGTGATACCTTCCGCGCCGCCGCAGTGGAACAGCTGCAGACCTGGGGCGAGCGCAATCAGATCCCCGTGATCGCCCAGCATACGGGTGCCGATGCGGCTTCAGTGGTATTCGATTCACTGCAAGCAGCCACCTCGCGCAATATCGATGTCCTGATCGCCGACACTGCGGGACGTCTGCATACCAAATCCAACCTCATGGAGGAGTTGGCGAAGATCAGCCGGGTGATGAAGAAAATCGATCCGGAGGCCCCCCATGAAGTACTATTGGTGGTGGACGCGGGTACGGGACAGAATGCCGTCAATCAAGCCATGCAGTTCAACCAGACCGTTGGCTTGACCGGACTGGTGATCACCAAGCTGGACGGCACGGCAAAGGGCGGTGTGGTTTTCGCCATCGCCGACAAGGTCAAGGTACCGATCCGTTTCATCGGCGTCGGCGAAGCCATAGACGATTTACGTGAATTCGACCCAGACGAATTTGTAGACGCCCTGTTTGAAAACTAAACACGAAACCACCAGCACCTTGATTCACTTCGACAATGTCAGCAAACGCTATCCCGGTGGTCATACCGGCCTGAGCAACGTCAGTCTGCGTATTGAGGCTGAAGAGATGGTGTTTCTCACCGGTCATTCCGGTGCCGGCAAGAGTACCCTGCTGAAACTGATCGGCCTGTTGGAGCGGCCCAGCAACGGACAGCTGCATATCAACGATCGTAACCTGACCCGTTTAAAGAGACGCCAGATCCCCTATCACCGCCGCGATGTGGGAATGATCTTCCAGGATCACAGACTGCTGCATGACCGAACGGTGTTCGACAATGTGGCGCTGCCGCTGGTGGTAGCCGGTGTCGGCCATAAAGAGATTGGACGCCGGGTCCGGGCCGCCCTCGACAAGGTAGGACTGCTGTACAAGGAACGCAATGCGCCGGTTACCCTCTCCGGAGGAGAACAGCAGCGGGTAGGCATTGCCCGCGCAGTGGTCAGTAAGCCTCCCCTGGTGCTTGCGGACGAACCCACCGGCAACCTCGATCCGGAACTCTCCGCGGAGATCATGGCGCTGTTCAAGCAGTTTAACCAGGTTGGCGTAACCCTGCTCATCGCCTCCCACGACATCGACCTGATCAATCGCATGCAGAAGCGTGTACTCACACTGAGCAAGGGGCAGCTGGTTGGCGACACCCGGATGGAGAGCGGCAATGTCTCTTAAAAAGCTGCTATTGAATACGCCAAAGATCTGGCTCCAGCGGCATGCGCAAGTGGCCCTCGCCAGCCTCGGCAGATTAGTGAATAACCATCTTGCATCATTGATGACCTGTGCCGTGATCGGCATAGCCCTCGCGATGCCGGTTGGCCTGCACGTGCTGCTTGGAAACCTGCAGCATGTCAGCGGTGCCTGGGACAGCGGTGCCAGCATATCGCTTTTCCTGAAACAGAGCGTTTCCGATAAACAGGCGGCATCCCTGGCGGATAAACTGCGCCGGCATCAGCGCATCGAGACCGTGGAACTGATCACCCGGGAGGCAGCGCTGGATGAGTTCCAGCAACTCAGCGGTTATGCCGATGCCTTGGAAGCCCTCGACAGCAATCCCCTGCCGGCAGTGCTGATCGTCCTACCGAAGGCGGAATTCACTACGGCTGAGACGGCGCAACTTCTGGTACGTGAGCTGAAGCTCCTGCCCGATGCCGACATTGTGCAACTCGATCTGCAGTGGGTGCGAAGACTGCAGGCGATCACGGTCATCGCCCAAAGGGCGGTTGTGGTACTTGCCGCATTGCTCGGCATGGCGGTGCTGCTGATTGTCGGCAACACCATTCGCCTCGAGATCCAGAATCGTCATGCCGAAATAGAGATCACCAAGCTCATCGGCGCCACCAATGCCTTCATTCGCAGACCCTTTCTCTACACCGGCTTCTGGTACGGTCTGTTCGGGGGCATTATCGCCTGGCTGCTGATCGCCATCGCCATCATCCTGCTGAGCGGACCGATCGCCAATCTGGCCAATCTATACGAAAGCAGCTTCAATCTTGCGTCGTTCGACATCGCGACCATCGCCTCGCTCCTGCTCGGCAGCAGTCTGCTGGGACTGAGCGGCGCCTGGTTGGCGGTAGGCAGGCATCTCAGCGCCATTGAACCCGGTTGATCTCCGTCTCGATACCGCGCTCCTGCTTGGGAACTCATACCTCGTTTCACTACTCCACCTGCTTATGCATTCCCACGCGGGAGCATGGGAACGAGAATCACGCTCCAATTGGAACGAAGCCGGACCATGCAATTTAACTTATTGTATTTAAGGTAATTTACCTCCATAGGCCAGTGGGAACTTTTACTTTGACTCTTGGTCATATTTATCGATTGGCACTCCTCTGTAGAGAGTGCTAATATTCAACCAGCCGTTATTTGAGGGGATACTCGATGAGCAATGAAAACGCACTGACAGCACTGCCATCAGGCAGTATGGATGCCTATATCAGCGCCGCTTTCCAACTGCCCATGCTGAGCGCCGAGGAGGAGAAATCCCTGGCGATCAGGCTGCGTGATCACAAGGATCTCCAGGCTGCACAGACACTGATCACCTCGCATATCCGCTTCGTCGTTCGCATTGCCCGCAACTACAGCGGCTATGGCCTTGCCCTGCCCGACCTGATCCAGGAAGGCACCGTCGGCCTGATGAAGGCGGTCAAACGCTTCGATCCCGATATGGGAGTACGCCTGGTCTCCTTCGCCGTCCACTGGATCAAGGCGGAGATCCACGAGTACATCCTGAAAAACTGGCGCATCGTCAAAGTGGCCACCACCAAGGCCCAACGCAAGCTGTTCTTCAATCTGCGCAGTTCCAAGAAGCGTCTGGGCTGGTTCTCCAAGGATGAGGTCAATGACGTGGCCCAGGACCTGGGCGTCAAACCCGAAACCGTGATGGAGATGGAATCGCGCCTCTCAGGCCAGGACATCGCCTTCGACGGCCCCATGCAAGACGATGATGACCAGTTGACAGCGACCCCGGCCGGTTACCTGAGCGACATGCGCATGGAACCCGCATCCCTGCTCGAGTCCTCGGACAGCGAGTCGCAGATGAAACAGCGTCTGATCAACGCCATGCAGGATCTCGATGAACGCAGCCGGGAGATACTGCAAGCCCGCTGGCTGGGCGATAAGAAATCGACCCTGCATGAACTGGCGGAGCGTTTTCAAGTCTCGGCGGAACGCATTCGTCAGATCGAGAAAAACGCCATGACCAAGCTCAAGGCGCACCTTGCCTAGACTGGCAACCAGGTTGCGCAGAATTCGTCGTTACCCGACAGGGTAACGACGCTCCAATACATAACCCCTTCCAAAGGACCCGCTTCGCCCAGGGCACCCCGTCTCATGACATGGGCATGAATCTATACAGTATGGCTTTACCGATATGATGATAGGAAATTCCAGTAAATGGAGGTCATGATCGTCTATAAAGATAGTGATAACGCGTTTTCTATAGACAGGTAACAACTTCAACCTCCGGTTTACTAAGAAAAGAGAACCCATCCGACAGGGGGAAATTTGAAGAAAACGCCAGTACCTTGGCATGGCATTGGATAGATGCATTGGGTTTCTTTAAGATGCAATATCAGAAGGCGGCGAAATTCTGAGTCCTGAAGGCAAATAGTGATCCATGATGACTAACCCAAGCGAATAAGCCATGGAGAGAGCCCTCTTGCACCATATTATGTTTGATGTTGACGGAACGCTCGTAAGATCATACGAGCTTGATGAAATATGCTATCTCGAGGCAGTGTATGAAGTTTCAGGTCATCATCTAGATACTGACTGGACCAAGTACTCTCACATAAGCGACGCCGGTATTCTCGAACAGTATATTATCGAAAATGGACTTGATGCAGGGGGAAACAGCATACGCACTGAAGTAAAAGAGCTCTTCACCAATAAAATAGCCAGCCACCTCAAAAAAAATCCGGCGCAGCAGGTACCTGGCGCTGCAAAATTTATTGCCGAGCTGCGCCGACTGGAAAATTTAAGCTTGTCGGTTGCTACCGGCGGCTGGTATGAAACTGCTCTAATGAAATTGGAATCAGCAGCAATTGATATTTCTGGTATCCCAATTGCATCCTCAAACAATCATTTTTCACGAACCGAAATAATGAAAATCGCCAAAGAAAAAGCGGTTGGTAAAGTTAAAGTCCCCTGTACATATTTTGGGGACGGGGAATGGGACAAAAAGGCCTGTGAGGAGTTGGGCTATAACTTCGTGCTGGTGGGAAACAGGACGAGGCATGATCAAAATATCATGGATTTCAATAATGCAAAACAGGCAATGGAATACATTGGCTTATAACATGGCATTAGCTACAGCAACATGAACCTCATTGACCGTTTCAACTCGTTCGCTGCAGATTTCGAGGCCTGTGTTGTCGATGACCATTGGGATCGACTTGAAAAACATTTCGCCGAGAATGCTACGTATTGGAACGTTGGTGGACCTGATCCAGTAATTAAAGGCCGACGTTCAATAATTAAATATCTGAAAAACGATGTTTCGAACAACGATCGTAAATTTGATTCACGCAGATTGCAGGCCATAACAGAACCAACAGTGGTTGGCGATAAACTCTCTCGGAACTGGCGCTGCACATACAAACTTTCCGGGACACCCGATCTTGTTGTGGAAGGTGAAGCAAGATACATATTTGAAGGTGAATTGATACAATCCATGGAAGAGGAAATCACACCTGCGACAATGGAAAGGTACCTGGCATGGATGGACAATTACGCCAGCAGGCTTGGTGACTAACCCTATATTCAAGCACAGCCTCTCGGGGCTGTCGGAATGCCTGGTATCGCCAGCCACCCCATATATCGGCATGCCGGAAATTCAGGAATCTGATTGAAAATGAAAAGCAAAGCATGGAAATACGCAACCACATTTATGGTGGTGTTTATCATTTTCAATCCTGAAATGATTGAGCTTGCACTTTTTATTGATGACATAGGACTTGAACTGTTCCTGATGCTATTTGAAATTCAGTTAGCGGCAATAATAAGTACGACACTTAGCAAGAGAACAAAACCTATCTTTGCTTATTTAAATCGTTGCAGTGCAAGTTGCCTTCCCGGATTATCATGGGAAAACATCAAGCAGAATCCAGGATTGTTGATTCATGCCGCACCGGGCCCAGCCGCATTCATGCATATGCTGGTTTTTTCCGCCGCAGCAGGTGTCGTGTTAAATGCCGCATCCTGATTGGCTGTCAGGGAACTCCACACGACATCGGCGCAATTGAACCTACATAAATTCAGTTGATGAGCGCCTCTACAACGGGAGTCGGTATTTGACAGAATCAAAGCCCCTTTATAATCTGCTGCAAACGCTTCCCCAGGTTGGACGCGTCGAATGGATCGGTATCAGACCCTCTCGGGGAGAGACCATGATAACCCTGGATTCTGTCCTGCTGACGGTTGGCAAGGGGTTGGATGGGGATCGCTTCAATGGCAGTGCCGGGAACCCCAGGCAGGTGACTTTGATTCAATATGAACACCTGCAAGTGATTGCCGCCTGTCTTGGCGTGGAATCTGTCTCCCCCTCCCTGCTACGGCGGAATATCGCGGTTTCCGGCATTAACCCGCTGGCGTTAAAAGACAAAGTCTTTCGGATCGGAGAGGCGATGCTGGAATTCAGTGGTCTTTGTCATCCCTGCAGCAAAATGGAAAGGCAGCTTGGAGCGGGAGGATATAACGCCATGCGAGGTCATGGGGGCATCACTGCGAGGATCTGTAAAGCCGGTTTGATTCGCGTCCATGACAGGGTCTCATACTCACGTGCTAAGCCAACAGAAGCGAAATAGATTGGGCGTTACAGCCCGGATTATTGCACCACCAGCCTGTTCCCCGTTAGACTGCTCATCCCCCCGGGGAAACGGAGAGACAGGGCGTATCATGCGTAGAGCACACTGGTTCATACTGGCGATGATGTTCTGCCATCACACCCAGGTCCAATCAGACATATTGGACCTTCCCTCCGAGACACCCAACAACTTTGAACCATTTACCCTTAGCTCGAGATGCCCCTCGTATGGGATTGACAAATTTTTTGGCGCGGTCGCAGAGGGAGACGAGATTAGTATCTATGCCAGTGTCTATCAGAGTGGTTTTGTGGCGCCGTGTTACGACAACAGCGTAGAAGTCGGACCCTTTGCTTCGGGCAGTTATACGATTAATTACTACACATCCGAAAATGGAGGACCCTTCCTGCTACATGATTCTCAAAATATCGTGATCGACAAGGTCAGTGAAAATGAGCCTGCCTCAGGCCGTGTCATCATCAGCGGTGAGGCAGCTGAGGATCAAGTGGTCGCAGCCAGTCATACAGTCAGCGATAGCAACGGCATGGGGGAGACCCGCTATCAATGGTACCGCAATGGCCAGCCTATCTCCGGGGCGATATATGAGAGCTATCTGCTGACGGACGACGATGTCGGTCATGACATACATTGCGCCATCAGTTTCGAGGATGGCCTGGGGGTCACTGAAAATGTCATATCCCTGCCTGTCGGCGCACCCGGCGGAATCGCCAATACCAATGATCAGCCGGTGGGCTCAGTATACATACGCGGTTCGGTGTCAGAAGGATCGACATTGACAATCGATACCAGTGGCCTCCACGACCCGGACGGAATCGCCGATCTCAACTATCACTGGAAACGCCGTTATCGGACCTACTCTACACTGGATCAGGATATCGGATCGAATCGCAGCACCTTTGTGCCAACCATTAACGATCGCTACTTTTATCTAACGGCCGTAGTGACTTATACCGATCTTCACGGCACCCGCGAACGTGCGGAGGCAAACATTACCGGCCGCCTGGTACCCACTACCCGTCCGGTTGTGACGCCTCCCATCGACCTGACATTACCAGCCACCGGCGCCCTGACGCGCGTGGATCCAGGCATGGCAACCGCCAGGGACGATGATGAAGGCGTACTCGACACGGACTTGAGACATCTGGTCAGTAACGGGATTGTCATCCCGCCTCCCGTTGAGGGACAGCTCGATCTTCCACCCGGCACCCATCTGTTGACCTGGACGGCGGATGATAGCGACGGGATCACCGGCGAAGGGATTCAAATCGTCAGGATCGATCCGATCATCAACTTTGGTGGGGACCGCGACGGCCCTCTTGACGGCAGCCTTGGCTGCCCATTGGTTTTGAACGGGGAAGCGGCCCGTTACCCGGTTTCAGTCCCCTATACCTTGTCCGGAACCTTGCTGTCGGATGGCAGCGAACAGGTGTTGCAGACGGCGACATATCAGATTGCACAACCTCAACTGGAGTCCATGCTTGCTCTGCCCGATGGCCTGTTCGAGCAACTATCGGACTATGCCAGCCTGCAACTGACGATGGCCCCACCGACCAATGCGGTGATGGGTGAAAAGAACAGCTGCCGAATCCTGTTGAGCAGCGATAATTTTACCCCCAATGTGACATTGACCGCCCACCAGGAGGGGGTGCCTTCACGCATCGTGAGTCAAACCGGCGGCGCCGTTACCCTGACTGCCACCGTTGAGGATTTGAACAGCGGTGACAGGCACAGCTATGACTGGAGTGAAAGCGACGCGCGCCTGACTGATCTCGACAGTGAGATTGGCAGCCTGACATTCGAACCCGCGGGTCTCGAGCCCGGTCTCTACCGGGTGAGACTGAGTGTCAGTGACGCCACTGCGAGCGGCGACACCGAGCTGAGTCTCTGGGTGGTGGCCGCGACATCCGAACTGACCAACCTCGACAGCGATGGCGACGGTGAAACCGATTTCGCTGAAGGCAGCGGCGATAGCGATGCAGACGGCATACCCGACTATCTGGATCCTGCCGGATTGCCGGGCAATGTCCTGCCCCAGACATCCGGGAGCGATAACGGCTACCTGATGGAGGCCGATTCGGGATTACTGCTTACCCTGGGGGATATCGCCTTTTTTGCCCAGCATCACGGGGCACTGATCAGCCGCAGCGATATTCTCGACTATGTCGCCAACGGTCTGGGTGGCGAAGCGGACGCGGAACGCTATCCCTATGCAGGCGGCCTGTTCGACTTTCGCATCGACGGCATCAACCAGGTGGGCGCGAGCGTAAAAGTCGTGATACCGCAACGGCAGGTGATTGAGTCTGGATCCGTCTATCGCAAGCTGACACCGACAGGTTGGGGCGAGTTTGCGGTGGATGAACACAATTTGATCAAGTCGGCCCCCGGTGAGGCCGGACTCTGCCCCTCACCCGGTGATAGCACCTATCTGGCCGGACTGAGCGAGGGGGCCTGGTGTGTCGAGCTGACGATCGAAGACGGCGGACCCAACGATGCCGACGGCCTAGCCAACGGAAGAATTACGGATCCGGGCGGTGTCACCACAACCCTGCCCGACGATAGCGGATCCGGCAGCGGTGGCGGCGGCATATTCTCACTATGGCTGTTGTTACCGCTGGTCATGTTTCATTGTCTGCGAGTCAGGTTGAATTTCATACCAGCACTAATCGAGGCAATGAAACAGCTGCGTGAAAGTGACAGCGTTGACGGGATAGATGAAATGAGGCGCTGTCCGGCTGTCACTGGATTGCATCCAACAACGGCCCATCGAGGTATTCCGCAACACGATCCGGTGTCGGCGACTCGAGGCGGGGAACCTCTCCCAGACATGGCGCCGGCAGCCAGGACTGCAACGTGATGATGTTTTCTTCCAAGGCCTGCATCTGCGGATCGACCAGATTCGCAACCCAACCTTTGAATGGGACCCCGCTGTTGAGCATACACTCAGCCGTCATCAAGGCGTGATTGAGACAGCCAAGCCTGATACCCACCACCAGTATTACCGGCAGATCAAGGGTACGGACCAGATCGGCCAGGGTGATGCTGTCACCTAAGGGCACATGCCATCCGCCGACTCCCTCCACGACCACTCTGTCGGCCATCTCCCGCAGCTGGTTATAGCCTTGTATAATCTCATCCAGCCTGATCGGCTGACCTTTGGCCAAGGCGGCGAGATGCGGAGCAATAGGGGGTTGATAGACCAGGGGGTTCACGGAGGAATAGGGAATCTCCCGGCTGCATTGGGCTTGTATCCGCAACGCGTCCTCATTGCGTAATCCATCCCGGGTCATGTCCGCCCCCGATGCGATAGGCTTCATCCCCAGCACCGACTCCCCTTGCTGCTGCAGATTGTGCATTATCCCAAGGGTAATCTCTGTCTTACCGCAACCGGTATCGGTACCGGTGACAAACAAACCGCCGCTCATCCCTGTCCCCTCTTTCCGATGCCGATTTGATCCACGGGAATGGCAGTCACACCATCGATCTGACGCTGTTGGGGCGCCCAGGCATGTCCGTAAACCACTTCATAACTGGCCGGTAACCTACCGTCCATGCGAAAAGACTCGTAGGCCTCGTACATCGCCCGCAATCGCCCTTTTCCGGTCAATCCCCGCGGCCTGTTACGGGTCACATTATGCGCACCCAGTGTCTTCAGATCGCGCATCAGCGAAGACACATCATCGTAGGTAAGCCGCATGCGATCCACGTCCACCACCGGTTCCGCCAGACCGGCCCGTACCATGGCATCACCCACATCATGCATATCAGGAAAGGGGCTGACGTGGCTGTGGCCATCCACGTGTGACCAGCTTTTGCGCAGCTCCTGCAGGGTGTCGGGACCGAACGTGGAGAACAACAGCATACCGTTAGGACGCAAAACCCGCAGAAACTCGCTGAAGGTGCCCTGCAGGTCATTGCACCACTGCAGGACCGCATTGGAAAAGATCATATCCACTGACTGATCGGCCAGTGGCAGCTGTTCCGCATCGCCGCAGATGCAGACGGGCCTCCTCAGCCAACCTCCCCGTTTACGCACCTGGTGCAGCATCGGCATGGCGAAATCGAGAGCGATGGTGCGCGCCTTCTTGTAGTGCTTTTTCAATGCCAGTGTCGCTTCACCTGTCCCTGCACCCACGTCCAGCACGATCTGGGGCTGGTGACGGATGTATGTCAGTCTCTGCAACATACGCCTACCGATCTCCCGCTGAAGCTCAGCCACTTCATCATAGTGGGAAGCGGCATGGGAGAAGGCTGCTCGCGCCTGCCGTTTGTCGATGGCGCCGGTTTGTCCTTTATCCATGCATCGACTCCAGACTACGAAGTATCAGCTGATGGGTCTCTTCCGGGTGAGAGAGGAATGGAGTATGCGCTGCTCCCTCCACGATGTGCATGGACGCTCCGGGCAGCCACTGACGCAGATCATCGGATGCCTTTGCCGGCGCCAGGGTATCCCGGTTGCCGTAGATCCATGTTGTGGGGCAGCTGAGGTTGGTCAATTGTTCTCGAAGATCGACAGATTTCAATAATTCCAATCCAGACCGCAATGCCTCCGGCAGCGGATCCGGCCGTTCACGTAATAGGGACTTGAGTCGCTTCAACATCTGTACCGCGTGATCACTGCGCAACATCTGCAGGGCAAGAAAACGCTCCAGGGTCTGAACGTGATCTTTATGCAAGGCCTTAATGAATTGATCGAGGGTCGTCGGCGGCATGGCATATTGCCAATCCATGGCCTGGATGAAACGCGGCATACCGGCCAACGCAACAACCCCATCGATACGTGACGGCGCCAGCAGGGCGCACTGCAAACAGAGCATGGAACCGAGTGACCAGCCGATCCAGACAGCCCGATCAGGTGCCGCATCGAGACAGGCACGGGCCCAGGCGGTGAGCTCTTGCCGACCATCGAAGGGACTATTGCCGTGGCCCGGCAGGTCGATTCGGGTGACGCGGTAGTCGTCCGCCAGCCGGGCGGCAAAATCAGCCCAGACGGATGAGTTCATGCCCCAGCCGTGGAGCATCACCAAGTCCGGTCCCGCACCAAGACTCTCTGCCGCCAGCTTCATTCCACCACCAGTGGCAGTTTGGACAGGGCATCCAGCAGTCGATCCAACTGCCGATCCGTATGGTTGGCGCTGAGGGTGATGCGAAGCCGAGCGCTCCCATCCGGTACCGTCGGCGGCCGGATTGCACTGACCAGTACACCCTGCTTTTCAAGCAGCCGGCTCCAGGCCACGGCCTGCTGGGATGATCCGGCCAGGATCGGCTGTATCGGGGTGGTGGAATCCAACAGGGGCAGGCCGATCTGTCGCACCGATTGACGAAACCGGGCAATCAGATCCCGCAACCGCTCGCGCCGCCAGTTCTCTTGCCGGGCAAGACACAGGCTGACCAGGGTTGCTTCCGCCAGTGCGGCCGGTGGTGCGGTGGTATAGATATAGCTTCGGGCGTGCTGAATTAGTGTCTCGATGAGCTCCTCGCTGCCGGCGACGAACGCGCCGTAGGTACCGAATCCCTTACCCAGGGTCCCCATCAATATGGGTACGTCATCATTGCCCAGGTCGAAGTGGCTGAGAACGCCGCCGCCTCCTTCACCCAGCACGCCTAGGCCATGGGCGTCATCCACCATCAACCAGGCCTGATGACGACGCGCAAGCTCGACCAGGGATGGCAGGGGAGCCAGGTCGCCATCCATACTGAACACACCGTCCGTGGCGATCAGCGCCTGTCCCTCTTCGCTGCCCTTCAATTGGCTGCTCAGGCTCTCCGGATCGGCATGCCGGTAGCGTTGCATCCTGGCCCGGGTGAGTTGACCCGCATCCAACAGGGAGGCATGGTTGAGACGATCCTCGAACAGCCTGTCACCCTGCTTCAGGAGAGCGCTGATCACGCCAATATTGGCCATATAGCCGGTTGAAAAAAGCAGCGCCCTGGACCTGCCGGTATACTCAGCCAGCGCCTCTTCCAATCGATGGTGGGAATTGCTGTGACCGGTAATGAGATGCGCCGCACCGCTCCCCACACCATATTCCCCGGCGGCACGCTGCATCGCCTCTACCACTTCGGGGTGATTGGCCAAACCGAGATAATCGTTGCTGCAAAAAGCGATCACCCGTTTACCGTCAACCACCAGCTCGGGTTGTTGTGCCGTCGATACCACCCGGCGGGACCGATAGAGCCCATCGTGGCGGCGTTGTTGCAACGCTTCAGCCAGCCCTTTCATCAACGTTAAATCCTCGGATAGGAAAGCAATGGGATTCTAACCGGCCTTTGCCTGGCTGCAGGAAACCTTGGCGGCCTTGACCTCCGTCTCCTGCAGCTGCTCGGTCCTCATCCCCAGCCGCCGGAGCAGTCGCATGTCTCTGTCCGCCTCAGGATTGTCTGTGGTCAGAAGGCGCTCGCCATAGAAAATCGAATTCGCCCCGGCGAGGAAACAGAGTGCCTGCATCTCATCACCCATCTCCGTTCGACCGGCGGAGAGGCGTACATAGGAGTGCGGCATCAACAGTCGAGCCACCGCGATGGTGCGTACAAACTCGAAGGGATCGAGTTCCTCCGCGTTGTAGAGGGGTGTACCCTCGATCTTTACCAGCATGTTGATCGGCACCGATTCCGGATGGCGGGGCAAATTGCACAACTCGCGCAACATGCTGGCGCGATCCCGCCGCGACTCACCCATTCCCAAAATTCCGCCGGAACAGACATTGATGCCTGCATCCCTGATGTGGGCCAGGGTATGCAGCCGATCATCGAAGGTGCGGGTGGTAATCACGTTGCCGTAAAACTCCGGTGAAGTGTCGAGATTGTGATTGTAGTAATCGAGACCGGCGTCGCGCAGTCGATTTGCCTGTGCCTGGGTCAGCATACCCAGGGTCAGGCAGGTCTCCATGCCCAGATCGTGAACGGCCTCCACCATATCGACCACCCGCTCCAGGTTCTTGTCGGTCGGATTACGCCAGGCAGCGCCCATGCAGAATCGGCTCGCACCCTTCTCTTTCGCCGCCTCTGCCGCCGCCACGACATCTTCCAGCGGCATCAGTTTTTCCGCTTCCAATCCTGTGGCGTTTTCCGCACTCTGGGAACAATAGCCACAGTCCTCGGCACAGGCGCCTGTCTTGATACTGAGCAGACTGCTCATCTGTACCTGATTGGGATCGAAGTGGGCCCGGTGTACACTCTGTGCCTGAAACAGGAGATCATTGAACGGCAACTCGAACAACGCCTCTATCTCGTCCAGACTCCAGTCGTGGCGTAAAATTGATTCGGTCATGATGATCCAGCCTGTGTGTATGATTTATGCGGCGCACAGCGGAGGGCCTATGGTAAGGATTGTCCGCCCTCTGTCAACCAAGGACGGCCATGAAAGTCGACAACTGTATAAATTATGTACGATCCCTTCTCTATCCCAGGAGTTGCATCCTGTGTGGCGCCAAGGGTGATTTTGAACACCACCTCTGTCGCCCTTGCCAAAACTCCCTGCCCTTTAATTATCACGCCTGTCCCTGTTGCGCCCTTCCGCTTCCGCCACATGTCCCATCGACGCAATGGTGCGGACGCTGTATCAGACGACAACCGCCCTTTACGAATAGCCTCACCGCCCTCACATACGAGCCCCCGGTCAATCGACTCATTGGCATGCTCAAGTTCCAGCAAAAACTCCATCTCGCAGAACCCCTGGCCGGATTGCTTGTGGAACGCCTGGGTGAAAAACATGAGCAGCCCGATATCTTGCTTCCCGTCCCACTCCATCCCCTAAGACTTCGTGCACGGGGATTCAATCAATCCGTCGAAATCACACGGGTGGTGTCCCGACAATGCCGGCTTCCATTCGACTGGCGGCTCTGCCGGCGTGTAAAGGAGACCAAGGCACAGTCGGAACTGAACGAACAGGAAAGGCACAGGAACCTGCATAATGCGTTTCAGGTATGCGCTGATGTCAAGGGGGCCCATCTGGCGCTGGTGGACGATGTCATCACAACAGGGGCGACCGTCACCGAACTCAGTAAGATACTGATAAGAGCGGGAGCAGAACGGGTCGATGTCTGGGCAGTTGCAAGAACACCTAAATCATAATGGCAGCAGACACCTGGGGCCTATCAACACTCATCCAATCGGCCCTAGTTGCCAATGGGCAGAATGAAACGCTCCCCCATATGCTCCATGACAGCCCCCTGTGGCAGTATCTCCAACACCCTCGGTCCCTCTGCGAGATAGTCTCCCTCGCGATACTTCTCCATATTGATCAGTACGTACCGCTTTGCCGGTCGCTGATCGTAGCTATGTATATCGATATTCATGGAAGGCAGATTGGCGACAAAGCCGCTCGGCATCTCGTACAAGGGTTTTGGCGGTCGAGGCGGCGGTGGTGGTTGCGGAGGATCCGGCTCCACCACCTGTGGCGTTTCGATCTCTTTCGCTTGTGATGTTGCTATGACCGGCTGCGGTTCAATGGCCGCCTGTGGTGAATTGACGGAGGTAACCGGAACAGCGTCGCCGACCATCACCCCAGTGCCGGGTAGTGTCAATTCAGCGGGTGCACGTTCCTGCACACCACCCTGCGGCTCGGGTTCTGTGCTGGAGACGGACGGCCCATGCTGTTGCGGTTGCTGCGACCACCAACTACTACTCCCCAGATAGATGCCGGTTCCTAGCAGTATCATGGCCAACATCACTATCATCAGCCACCCCAACCGATGAGATGCAGTCGATGTCGGTTGCTCCGCATCGGGATTGATCTTAGGCACTTCCCCCAGCTTATGCTGGCGTTCAGCCTTTTTCAGCGCTTCCAGAATCAGGGACATCTCAACCTCCCGCCAGATCTTGGGTTGAGATCAGGACCGGCGTCCCCGCCGGGATTGCCAGATTGTTCAGATAGATCATGGTCTGTTGACCGGCCACACCATCCGCCGCCAATCCCTGCTGCTGCTGAAACGCCTTCAAGCGGTCCTCCAATTCGGTATCAAAATAGTCCAGCCCCTCGATCGCAGTTGGTTCGATACCGTCCACTCGCTGCAGGCGTTTGCGCAACCAGGTAACCGCGTTGCCGGAAGAGCCCTCGCCAATCAAGGCGATCTCGGCCAGGGGGCGCCACAGCAATATGTACTCACCGGTCCAATAGCGCATCAGCTCAGTGCGGGAAATGACCCCCTCTTGCATACCGCTGTCAACCAGCAGCCAATCATCGTCCACATGTTTCAGCAACAACAAGCGCCTCTGCTTATCCTGTTTGAGTTGCAGCAGCAGCGGTCTATTCATACCCAGCAGAGTCGACCATTCCGAGGTCGATATCAGACAGCGCAAACCAAATGCTCGGACCTGCTGACAAGGAGGTATGGAACCCTGAAACTGTTTGGCGCCATGCCAAAGGCCGAGCAATGTCTGATACATATCCACACGGCGCTGCGGTTGGCTGAACAGCTTGCCCAGCCTGAAGTCATCCGCTGGTGACTCCGATGCGTCGGTTGAGGGTAATGTCTGTGGTGAGCTGGAGACATTCTGCTCAGCAATCTCCTTCTGCAGGGATATTGAGACGTTCTCATTCCGATCGGTTTTCCTGTCGGGCAGAACGGGCATTTCCACACTCTGCGATTCTTCAACAACGGCGGGCAGTTCCGGGATTGCCGGTTCCGGTATGTTTGCCTCTTCACGGGACACAACAGCTTGATCGAGACCTGTCTGGCTATACCAATAACCCATTGCACCCAGTAGGATGATCAGTAAGGCACCACCCCAAACCCATCGTTGATTGCCTAAGCGCTTCCCCTTGACCTCCCGTGCAGCCCGCCATACCAGCCTGACGCCGGCCCGCTGCCTGCCGGATGCATAGATCGCCAGCAGGGCACGTTCACAGATGGCGTTGATGACCCTCGGGATACCGCCTGAAAAACGGTGTATCAGCCTCAGCGCCATCGGCGTGAACAGATCCTCGCGAACCCCGGCAACGGCAAGCCGGTGGGCGATGTAACGACCTGTCTCCTGTGCATTCAACGGCAACAGATGGTAACGGGCGGTGATACGCTGATCGACCTGCCGCATCTCCTTGCGCTCCAGCATCTGCTGCAGCTCCGGTTGTCCGACCAGAATGATTCGCAACAGTTTATGCCGGGAAGTCTCCAGGTTGGTCAGCAGACGCACCTGCTCCAATACCCGTGGACTGAGATTTTGCGCCTCATCCACCACCAGAACCGTGTGTTTCCCCTCGGCATGGGTCCGCAACAGATTCCGGGTTAGAATGTCGATGAGTATTTTCAAGGAGTAGGGTGGACCCTCATATTCAATACCCAGTTCATCGCAGATGGTGGCGATGAATTCCCGTCGGGAGAGGCGGGGGTTGAGGATCAGCGCGATGTCCACATTATCCAGCTGTTGCGCCAGCAGGCTGCGCAGCAGCAGGGTCTTGCCGGTCCCCACCTCGCCGGTAAGGAGCACGAAGCCGCCATTCGGACCGGTGCCGTAGATAAGATGGGCAAGGCTCTCTTCGTGACCCCTGCTGAGATAGAGATAGCGGGGATCAGGGGTTATCGCGAAGGGATTTTCCTCGAAACCGAAGTCGCTGAATTTCATGCCGTGCCAGGGTGGCTAATCACAGCCATCCTCGGCCTCCCCCTCGTTCTGCTCTGCTATCTCTGTCGCCAGTTCCAGCCATTTGATAGCCTCCTTCTCATCGATGTCGACACCCTTGCCCGACAGATAGATCTGTCCCAGCTCATTGGCCGCCCTGTAAGAGCCGTTGTTTGCCGCCTCTTTCAACCATGTGATGCCTTGATCCGCATTCTGTTCCACACCCTTACCGAAGAGATAGAGCATACCCAGTTGATACTGGGACTGGGTATGATCCCTTTTCGCTAAACGCTTGAAGCCTCTATAGGCCTCGTGGTATTCACCATTGGTCATGGCATGCATGGCGTCTTCGAAGTCGGCCGCCAGCAGATCCCCAAACACCAATAAAAGTAAGGTTAAGATGAGCCCTGATTGTAATTTCATAATGCTTGATTGCTCCTTGATCAGACTATTCTGACACAGCAGGGCATGAAATCCACACATGTAACGCAGTTTAAACTTTTCGCTCTGATATCGATCTGATTGTTGATAGATGCGATCATGCTGCAGTCTCATCAACACAGTATTGAATTGGTAAATTCAGGAAACCGATATGCAACGATTCTTTATTCTGTTACTGCTTTTGTTTCCAGGTATTCTGACAGCAGCTGTAGCGCCCCTGATCAGCCCGTCATGGCTGCATGACAATAGAGATAACCCAAACCTGGTTTTGCTCGATCTACAGGACAACCAGAACTACCTGCGTTTTCATATCCCCGGATCGATCAATACCAATTATGCCCAGTGGCGGGTTGAAAAAAAGGGTGAACTGAAGAACATGCCGCCGGTGCCGGTACTTGAAAAGCTGATCGGTTCGTTGGGCATAGACAACAACAGCCATGTGGTCTTGATCTCCCTGGGTGCCAGTGCCGGGGACATGGCCACAGCCGCAAGAGTTTACTGGACCTTCAAGGTGCTCGGTCACGACCGTGTCTCGATCCTCGATGGTGGTTTGGTCGGCTATGCGGAGAAACGCATCTATCCCCTGGAAAAGGGAAACAACCAGCGAAAACCCACAAATTTCACCGCCAAATACCGCAAACAGATGAACCCCACAGCCAAAGAGGTCAAATTGGCGCTCAATAACGGAACCCAGATCGTGGATAACCGCACCAGAGCTGAATATCTCGGCATCTATGGCGGTGGCGGCAAGGAGCGGGCAGGCCGACTGCCCCAGGCGGTCCACCTCAACTATGACTGGCTGACGGTGAATGGCAGCGGCAGACTACACACCGCAGACAATCTGCAACGCATCTATGTCTCGAGCCAGGTTGCGTTGAACAGGGATCAAATCAACTACTGCCATACCGGCAACCGGGCTGCCCTGGGCTGGTTCGTCTCCCATGAAATTCTCGGCAACCGTCAAGCCAGACTCTATGACGGCTCCACCCAGGAGTGGGCTGCCGATCAGTCACTGCCCATGGAGCAGCAGGTCAAATTGAGCTATTGACCGATCATAGCACCGGAGATGCAACACAAGCACGCCAATGCCGCAGGGGATGACATAGCGCATATACCCTGCGGCAGCTCGGCGGATGGCGTTCAAGACAAGGAGTAGCGACTCAATGTCTATCAGGACAACCATTATCCTGTTCGGCCTGATGCTTGGCCTGAGCTCCCCTGCCCACTGTCAAACCTACCGAGTCGAGAGGCCACCGCAAATGGAGCAGAAACTCAAAGCAGCCTATCTCAGCAAAGGCATCTCATATCGTCCGCGCACTGAGCACTTCAACGAGGACGGTTCACCGCGATACATCAATCGCCTGATCCTCGAAGACTCACCCTATCTGCTACAGCACGCCCACAATCCTGTGGATTGGTATCCCTGGTCGGAAGAGGCCTTTGCACGAGCAAAACGGGAGAATAAACCGGTCTTCCTCTCCATCGGTTACTCCACCTGCCACTGGTGCCATGTGATGGAAAAAGAGAGTTTCGAAGATCCCGCCATTGCCGCCCTCCTGAATGAGCATTTCATCCCCATCAAGGTCGACAGGGAGAGCCGCCCTGATGTGGACCAGGTCTATATGACTGCGGTGATGCTGTTGACCGGTCATGGCGGCTGGCCGATGTCGAGTTTTCTCACTCCCCAGGGCAAGCCGTTCTATGGCGGCACCTACTACACCCCGCCACAGTTCACTTCACTGCTGCAGCAGATATCGCGTCTTTGGCGGGAGCGTCAAAACGATGTGGAAAATCAAGCCGAACAGGTGGCATCCGCAGTTGAGGCCAGCAACAGCCTCGCGGGAGAGGCCAAGGCGCTGGACAGCTCTGTCATCGGCAGTGCGCTGGACAGCATGCACAGCACATTCGACGAAATCCAGGGTGGATTCGGTCAGGCCCCTAAATTCCCGCGTGAACCCTGGCTCTATCTGCTCCTCGACCAGGCGGAGAGAAGCGCTGACAGGCAGGCGTTGCAGATGCTCGAGACAACCCTTGACCACATGGCCCGCGGCGGTATCTATGACCAGGTAGGGGGTGGCTTTCACCGCTACTCCACCGACTATGAGTGGTTGGTCCCCCACTTCGAGAAGATGCTCTATAACCAGGCCCATCTAAGCCGTATCTATCTCTCGGCATGGCGTCTGACCGGACGGGAACAGTTCCGACGGGTGGCCACCCGGACCCTCGATTATGTATTACGGGAGATGACGCTCCCCGAAGGGGGGTTCTACTCCGCCACCGATGCCGACAGCGAGGGTGAAGAGGGCCTCTTCTTCATCTGGACCAGGGAGCAGATATCGGCAGCCCTGGCGCCACAGGATGCTGAGTTGGCCAACAGCCTGTACGGGGTGACGCCCCAGGGTAATTTTGAAGGGCGGAACATCCTCCACCTCAACCAGGATCTGGAGGAGTATGCCGAAGAGCACGATCTCTCCATCGACTCCCTCAGAACACAGATCGATCGCATAAACAAAAAACTGCTGCAGGTTCGAAGCAGACGCCCTCCTCCTTTGCGGGATGATAAGATCGTTACCGCCTGGAACGGCATGATGATCACGGCATTCGCCCAGGCCGCGCAAATTCTGGAAAATCCCGAGTACCGCACGGCTGCCATCAAGGCCGCGGAGTTTAACTGGCAACACAACCGACGAGGCAAGGGCATGTTGTGGCGGGTTCATCTCGATGGCGAGTCCTCAATACCCGCCACACAAGAGGATTACGCCTATCTGGCCGAAGCACTGCTCTACCTCTACGACCTGACGGCGGAAGCCAAATGGCTGCAGCGGGCCGAGGAGATGGCCCATGCATTGACTGATCGTTTTTTCGATACCGATGAAGGCGGCTTCTTTATGAATGAGGCTCAGAGTGGTATCACCGCCATGGGTCGTCCCAAGGATGAGGGCTCGGACAATGCCATGCCTTCCGGCAGCTCCGTAGCCATCCACGTCCTGCAGCGCCTGTGGCAGCGTACCGGCAAGCTTGACTATCGCCGTCAGACGGATGCGTTGATCGCCCGCTTCGCCCCTTCAATCGAACGCAATCCAACCAGCTATGGCTATCTCCTGACCGCCACGGCCAGCCACCTTCATGGGGAGTTGGGGGGACTGGCCTACGCCGCCCAGGGAGGTATCAGAATCGAAGGAGCGGTAGCGTTAAGCTCGAATCAGCTGCTTTTGAGCGTCGATATCGATATCCCCGATGGTTGGCATATCAACTCCAACCAGCCCATGGCGAAAGACCTGATAGCAACCCGATTGAAGCTGTCGGAGAGGGTACAAGGATGGCAGATGGGACCCGTCACCTATCCCGAGGGAGCGCGCCAGGTCCTCGCCTTTCAACAACAACCCCTCTCTGTCTTCAGCGGCAAGGTGCGCTTGCAGGCCCTGGTTTCAACCGAAGAGAGCAGCCCCGCCGCACCCTTGATACTACCATTGGAGATACGCCTGCAAGCATGTAACGACCAGGTCTGTCTGGCGCCGGAGACGGTCACACTGAGTCTTCCCCGGCCCCGTCCATGATCGACAGGGGTCAGGACACAAGACATGGCCGAGACCGAATCAGTCCGCCGCGCCGAACAGACGCTGACACTCCTGGTTCGAGCGAATCAGGCTATCCTCGATGGAGACCCCGGAAAACCAGTTTCCGGTCAACGCCAGAGAGCCACCCTGCAAAGCGTTGTCGATCCAGGAAATCCGCTCATGGTGACCCAAGCGCAATGCAGGTAAACGATTGCTGCAACTGGCATGTGACTCGATGGCCTGCGTGTCCACCCCCAAAACCTCACTGATCCTGGTCATACGGCCGGCCTCATCCAGCCCGTTTGGCCTAAAGTGGAAGGTGAAGGCCCGGTAGGTTTCATCCGGCACCGGATCCCTCGAAACCACAGAGTAGAAATCATCATCGACACCGATGATGCCGGCCAGAGGCGGCAATCTGACCTGATCCGCTCTCACAAGCACGGCATGGCTTTCGATTGATGCCATTTCGATCTCCTGCAGACGCGCAGCCAGATCCGGCATCGACTCCAGCATAATTTTTGCCGCCACATCAGGCGCTACCGCCAGGGCAATATGCTTGGCCTGAATTGCGCCGTCCCGGGTTACCGCCTGGTAGCGGTTATCGCCCTTTTCCAGCCTGATGACAGGGCTATCCCGGCGTATCTCAAGTCCGGATGCCATACCGCCAATAAAAGATTGCAGTCCCTCAGGTCCGGTGTAGCTGCGGACAATCTCTTTACGGCGAGGTTTTTTGCGAAACAGGGCATCTGCGGGAAAATCGGCGGCTGGCTGGCAGACAACCGCATCCAATGCGGGACCCAGCACCTGCTCAAAGTTACGCCGCCCCATGATATGGCCAAAATAGTCTGCAACGGTGCGTTCCGCCTTATTGCTCATCCACAGGCGCGGCAAGGCCCCGAGAAGCTCCAGGTAGTTCAATCTGGATGGAATGGAGGTCAACCGGTCACCGGTCTGCAGCCGGTAGCGTAATTTCCGTTTCGGCTGCAGGTCGCCAAGTTGCCCACTCTCTTCAAGCAGCTGTAATAGATTCCCATAGCTGTTGTAGCAGGTATGTCCGCCCAGTTCCGCCCAGAACCTGCCCTTGTCAGTCTCAAACCTGTGGCTGTTGATGGCACCACCGATGTGACTGCCCGCCTCGAGAATCAGTGGTTCGATACCCTGGCGTTTGGCCATCCGCGCCATGCCCAGGCCGCTGATGCCCGCGCCCACCACCAATAGATCAACAACTCCATTGCTCATCGCACAACCCTAATCACCTATCAAAGAAAAACCGTGCCAGGATCCCTGGACACGGTTTTATCACAACATGTACTGGCCGATTCACGGAAGATCCGTGTGCCCAAACGCACGCCTCCCGCAGTATGATCGGTGAGATTTCTAGCCGCAGCCACCACCTGAAGAGGAACCACAGGTGCCGCAACCACCCCCGACGGGCTGTAGATTGTTAAACACAAAACTGGCATTGCCATCGCCCTGATCGATGAAATCGATCTCGACGCCACGCAGATACTGCAAAGTGCCATCATCGACAATCACCTTGAAACCGTCACACTGGAGTATGCCGTCATTTTCATTGATCGCATCACTGAAGGTCATTCCGAAGCTGATACCGCTGCAACCACCGGGGGTTGCGAATACCCGCACGCCCTCGATATTGTCATCGACCTGTTGAAACAGTTCGCCCATTTTTGTCTGTGCAGTGCTGGTCAGGGTTAAGTCGTTTTCGCTTAGGGCATTTAAATTCATGCCGTGTCTCCTAAAATTCAAGATGGTCGTATAGGCACAATATTACCAAGAAATGGCATCGGCATGCCAATTAACATAGAAAAAAAGTTGGTTTTTATGGATGTTTGGCGGACAATAACAGAAATGATGCTGTAGTATGCTCAGGTTGCCAACTGGTTTCGGGCATTCAGATCGTATAAATGGCGCTCGGCATCAAGCAGATGCTGCCCCCAATGCAGGTGGAATCCCAAGTGCCAACCCTCGACTGCCTTCTGTGGATGCCCATCAAGCATATTGAGTCCACTTTTTAGTTCACAGTAGATATCCGTCAGGTCATCCGCCAGGCTGCCGCTCATGCTCTGACCGTCACCGGCCACATCATACTCCATCCAATAACTGTCGCGTTCACCCAACAATTGCCGCAGATAGGTATAAAGCTCAAATCTGGCATCCAGGTCAGCCGCTGTGTAGTGACAATTTCGCGGGGTCGGGAGATTGAGTGCCGCTACAGCCGCATGCAGGCGTGGCAGCAGACCTGCAACCTCTTGCAGCCACTGGGTATTGCCTTCCTGCAGACTCTCTACCAGTTCACAATAGTTGCGTGCCAGTGCTTGAAGTTCTTCTATTTGTGGACTCATCTCTCATTCCCTCACAGTCTGACTCGACTAGTGCCTACAAGCTGTATCCTGTAGCCAGTGACATGCCGATAACCGAATGACTGCTTAATACTACTGTTTCAATTGCTTCACACACCCTGAGTCTAGCAGTGATAGCGCTCAATCCTAGGAAAAACCCTTAATCCATCCACCCGTTTCAATTGAAAAAATATATCTCTCAAGGGATGGGGCGGCATAGGATATCCTTTTTTTGGGCCACCACAACCCCCCTGATGAGGGTATCCATAAGAAAAACCACACAGATATTAAAAAAGGATACAATTCCGTCATGCATGTTAAATCACCTCGTTTACCTGTGGTTTTAGCCATTGGCGGACATGACCCCGGGGGGGGTGCCGGAATTCAGGCCGATATCGAGTCCATCGGAGCGAATGGCTGCCATGCCGCTACTGCGCTCACCTGCGTGACCGTACAGGACAGCTGCAACGTCAGTCAGTTGGTTCCTATTCCCCCCGCAACGCTCGCGGATCAAATCAGTGCGACCCTCTCAGACTGCCAGGTAGCCATCATCAAGATCGGTCTGCTCGGCAGCCTGCCCGCAGCTGAGGCGATTGTTGAGGTCCTACACAAGCATCCAACCATCCCTGTGGTGTTCGATCCGGTCCTCAGGGCGGGTGGTGGCGGTGAACTCGCCAATATGAGATTGATTGATTATATTCGGCAGACGCTGATCCCACTGTGCCGTCTGATCACACCCAACATACCCGAGGCCGTGAACTTGACCGATGATAATGGATTGCCCGAGCTGGATACCATGGGCCGTCAACTGCTCGGCCTCGGTGCAGACGCGGTATTGATAACCGGTACCCACGAACCAGATGAGAGAAGGGAGATCACCCACAATCTCTACCAGACCGGCGCCTCCCCAATTCACACATCCTGCAGGCGGCTGGCCGGCGTGTTTCACGGCTCCGGTTGTACCCTGGCATCCGCCATCGCAGCCAGAATGGCCGTGGGTGAAGCACTGCAGGTCGCGGTAGCCCAGGGGCTCGAATACAGCTGGTCGGCATTGACCCATGGATTCAAGACGGGAAAATGCCAATCCATTCCGGGACGACTGTACAGAATTTTACGACACCATGACGAGAGATAAGCGATCCGGCTTGCGGGGTCTTTACGCCATTACCGATGCGCAACTCAGTCCCAAGCATCACCTCCTGCAACACGTGGAACAGGCACTGCTTGGTGGTGCCGCTATCATCCAATATCGGGATAAAACAGACAGTGCCTCCCGGCGCCTTGCCGATGTCACGGCCTTACGGCGCCTATGCAGCGTTCATGCCGCACGCCTGATCATCAATGATGATATCGAGCTGGCAAAGCGGGTTGGAGCGGACGGTGTTCACCTGGGAGCTGAAGATAATGCACCCGCGTACGCCCGCACGATATTGGGTGAGGATGCGATCATAGGCGTCTCCTGCTACAACCGAATCGATCTCGCCCACAGAGCGGCCGCTTCCGGGGCCGACTATATTGCTTTCGGACGTTTTTTCCCCTCGCGTGTAAAACCCAATGCAGTGCAGGCTCATCCGGAGCTGTTAACGATCGCCAAAAACAAATTCAAACTCCCCCTGGTTGCCATCGGTGGGATAACGCCGGAGAATGGCGCCCCATTGATCCGTGCAGGGGCAGACATGCTGGCTGTCATACACGGGGTGTTCGGACAGACGGATATTCAAGCCGCCTGCCGTCGATTGACAAGACTATTCGAACCGCAGGAGAAATCACGATGAGCCGTTCCCATGACCTATTTACCCAGGCACAGAAGCATATTCCGGGAGGTGTCAATTCACCGGTCCGGGCCTTCCATGGGGTGGGCGGCGAGCCGGTTTTTGTCGACTGTGCCGCAGGGCCGTATATCTATGATCCGGATGGCAATCGATATATCGACTATGTCGGCTCCTGGGGGCCAATGATCCTCGGCCATTCACATCACGATGTTATCGAGGCCGTGGCCTCGGTGATCAATAAGGGCCTCAGCTTTGGTGCCCCCACCGAGCTTGAGAACCAGATGGCGGAGAAGGTTTGTGAACTGGTGCCGAGCATGGATCTGGTCCGCATGGTCAGCTCTGGCACAGAGGCCACCATGTCGGCGATCCGTCTGGCGCGAGGTTTTACCGGACGCGACAAGATCATCAAATTCGAAGGCTGTTATCACGGCCATTCGGACTCGCTGCTGGTGAAAGCCGGTTCCGGGATGCTGACATTGGGCGAACCCTCCTCCCCCGGGGTGCCCGCCGCCCTGGCTGAACACACGATCACATTGAACTTCAATGACAGCCAACAGGTACGCGATACATTCAATCGGCTTGGTGACAAAATCGCCTGCATCATTGTTGAACCGGTGGCCGGCAATATGAACTGCATCCCCCCTGTTCCCGGCTTTCTGGAAACCCTGCGCGAGGTCTGCGACAAGCATGGAACAGTATTGATATTCGATGAAGTGATGACAGGTTTCAGGGTCGCTCTGGGCGGTGCGCAGGCACACTACGGCATCACTCCCGATTTGACCACCTTGGGCAAGGTGATCGGTGGCGGTATGCCGGTTGGCGCCTTTGGCGGCAGACAGGATATCATGCAAAAGATCGCTCCCCTGGGACCGGTCTATCAGGCGGGCACGCTCTCCGGCAATCCAGTCGCCATGAGTGCCGGCCTGAAGACCCTTGAACTGATTTCCGAACCTGGGTTCCATGACCGGCTATCGGCTAAAGTCGAAAAACTGGTAGAAGGCATCATGCAACAGGCGAAGGCAGCCGGCGTTCCGCTGGCTGAAAACCATGTCGGCGGCATGTTTGGCCTGTTCTTCAGCGACAACGCCTCGGTTAACGATTACGCCGCTGCAACCGCATGTCGCCAGGACCGATTCAAAGCCTTTTATCATGCAATGCTGGAACGAGGCATCTATCTGGCGCCATCCGCTTTCGAAGCGGGATTTGTCTCTGATGCCCATAGTGACGAGGATATCGAAAACACTATCCGTGCTGCCGGGGAGTCATTCATAGCATTGGAATAGTGTTTGTGCGAGCCGCTATCGATGAGTGAGTTTTTCACCCCCCTGCTGGCATGGATCGGAGAAAACCCTCTCTGGGCAGGTTTTACGGTCTTCGTCGTAGCCTTTTCCGAATCGGTCGCCATTATCGGCCTGATTGTACCCGGTGTGGTATTGATGTTCGGTTTCGGCGCACTGATCGCCACCGGTATCCTGGAATTCTGGGCCGTCTTTTGGTGGGCCGTCGCCGGTGCGGTGGCGGGGGATGGGCTCAGCTTCTGGCTGGGGCACCATTTTCAGGACAGGTTGCGAGACTTCTGGCCATTCAACCGTCATCCCACCACCTTGCAACGGGGTATCACCTTCTTCCAGCGTTATGGGGGTAAAAGCGTGGCCCTCGGCCGGTTCTTCGGACCCGTGCGCGCCATCATCCCCCTCGTCGCAGGCATGTTGGGGATGCCCCCGCTGCGTTTCGTAGCCGCCAACATTCTCTCGGCGCTGGTTTGGGCTCCGGCATACCTGTTGCCCGGTATCGTGTTTGGCGCCTCCCTGGAACTCGCATCGGAAGTTGCCTTCCGGCTGGTCGCCCTCATGATATTACTGCTGTTTCTGGCCTGGGCCCTGTTCATCCTGGTCCGAACACTGTTCAGGTTGATTCAACCCCATGCCACCACCCTGGTCCAGCTGGGCTTCGAATGGGGGCAGTTGCATAGAGGTTTCAGGTCGATCTCGCGCTCCCTGGCTGATCCGAACCATCCCGAGGCCCGCGGACTGGCATTCCTTGCAACCCTATTGCTGCTTGCTGCATTGCTGTTCGTTCTGATCACCGGCATAGTTTTGGATGGTTCATTGACTAAAAAGACCGATCTTCTGTTCTATAGCGGCCTGCAAAGCCTGCACACACCCTGGGGTGACCAGCTGATGGTGCTATTCACCAGCCTGGGTGATATCGGGCCGATTCTCTGGATTGCCTTGGGAGTTGCCATACTCCTGCTGCTGCAAGGTCATCAACGGGCCTTCTACTATCTGTTTGCGGCAACCGCATTTGGGATCTTGGCACCGCTGCTGCTCAAATACAGCCTGCGCATACCTCGACCGCCGAACTTACCGGATTCCCTGGGCCCATGGTCCTTCCCGAGTGCGCATGTGTTACGCAGTGTAACCCTGTACGGATTTCTCTCGATCATGATTGCCCGGACGCTGATTCGTGAATGGCGCTGGTTTCCATACAGTATCGCTGCTTTGGCAATCGGTGCAGTTGCCCTCTCAAGGCTCTATTTGGGTGCCCACTGGGCCACTGATATTCTAGGTAGCCTGACCCTGGGAATCGCCTGGATAGCCCTGCTCGGTATTGCATACTATCGCCACGTGGAAGCGGAAACCCATCCAGCCACCCTGATCGCGACCACACTCCTGTTGCTTTTATCATGCGGCAGCTATGGCTGGTTCAATGCAGCTGAAAGATCCGCCGTCTATCAACGCACACCTGAGATCGTGCAAATCTCTCTGGATGCGTGGTGGAACGGCCAGGCAGGCTTACCGCTATATCGCAATGATATCTTTGGTAACAAGGACCACCCCCTGAACATACAGCTGGCAGGCGATCACGCACAACTCGCCGCCCTGCTTAAACAGCATGGCTGGCACCGGGCGGAGATGCTGGGATGGGGTAATCTGTTGCGCCTGTTGTCTCCCAAAGCCCAGCTTGAGACCCTGCCCATACCGCCTCAGGCGCATGACGCGCGTCACGAGGAATTGGTCATGGTCAAACCCCTGTCGGATCAACGACGGCTGCTGCTGAGGCTCTGGTCGACGCCACTCAGACTCGACCCTGACGGTTTGAGAATATCCATCGGTAACGTAACACTACAAAGCGCCGAAACCGTGATCGGCATGTTGACCATACCGCGGACGGTCCGACAATTTAAACAGCCAATCGACATGCTAAGACAAAATCTTGCGCAACTGCGGGACGGTGTCAAACTTGACCCGGGCACTCCGGTCAGACTGATACTGAAACCACACCAATGACCGGGCTATAGATCCCGACCACACTCACGCATTAAAGCAAAATATACTTTGGTCGAAGTATATGTGTGAATTACCGAAATTACTTTTAGTAAGTTATACCCTGTCATACAATAATAATGATACATGACGAAGGAATGGAAGCCGCGGAATCCGTAATGTGTTTAAGCAATTGAAACGACAAACCCGATATTCAGTCAGGTATCTTTTCACCATACTTCTATTATGGTTAACCGCCTCTGCGGTCTTGGCGGATACGACAGAAGTACGCATTGGCGTACTGGCAAAAAGGGGCCCTGAAAAAAGCCTGGAACGCTGGAGCGCGACGGCAGATTATCTGAACACCACCCTGCCCGCCTATCGGTTCAGAATCATACCCATGGCTTTCGACGACATTCAGATTCTGGTTAAAAACCAGATGGTCGATTTCGTCATCGTAAATCCGGGAATCTATGTGAATCTATCGGTCAAATATGGGGTCAGACGGGTACTCACCCTGATCAATAAACTGTCCCATGAAAGCCAGGTATCCAGTTTTGGCAGTGTCGTCTTCACCCTCAATGAGCTAGAGAATATTCGAAATCTGGCTGACCTGAAAGATCAGCGTGTTGCTGCAGTTCACAGCACATCTCTCGGCGGATGGATCATGGCGCGAAGGGAGTTGCGAATAGAGGGTCTGGAAAAATGGGATTTCGCCTCGTTGCTGTTCCTCAACACCCATGATGCGGTTGTGAACGCGGTGTTGAATCGGGAGGCGGAAGTCGGCATCGTCAGAACCGACACCCTGGAACGGATGGCTCAGGAAGGGAAGCTGAATCAGGATGACCTTCGTATCATTTCACCCAAGTTTCATGACGACTATCCTTATGCCATAAGTACGCCGCTTTATCCCGAATGGCCCTTATCGCAACTATCCAACACACCTAAAGTCCTAGCAAAAGAAGTCGCATTGGCGCTTTTGAATCTTCCCCCTGATCACCCGGCCGCCCTTGATGCCAACATACACGGATGGACAATTCCCGAGAACTATCAGGCAGTACATGATCTTTTGGCGCAATTGGAGATGCCTCCCTACGACAAAAACCTGAAATACAGATTTCTCGACTCGATTGTTGATATCTTGTACAGGTATTTGTTGTTCCTGCTTGTCCTGGTAATCCTAATAGTGCTTGTCACGCGACTGATTCGACTCAATCGATCACTGACAGCGCATAAGAAAACCCTGGAAGAGAGCGAAAATGCGCAAATTATTACCTTTGAACAGGCCCCGGTAGGGCTAGCCCATATCAGCCTCAACGGGAAGATAGTGCGTCTTAACAATAGACTGAGCGAAATCGTCGCACTGACACCTGAACAAATCATGGAGATAAATCTCAAGGAACTGCTGTTCAACGAGGATGTACCTTTATGCACCGCCGCCTTCGACAAACTTCGCAGTAAAGAGATGAGCAGAATCTCTGCTCAAGTGCGCCTGGTTTGCGCCAATGGCGCCACCAAGTGGATCCAGCTTTCACTTTCCACCATACCCAATCATCGCAATGGTGACGACCATCTGATTGCGGTGATCGATGATATCGATCAGTATAAAAAAATTGAGGAGGAGTCGTTACACGCCAAACAATTAAAAGAACTGATTCTGGATATCGCGGGCGACGGCATTATCGGCATCGACAGCCAGGCAAATCACATTTTTGTCAACCCTGCAGCGGCGGATATGCTGGGATTCACCATCGACGAGCTACTCGATAAGAACAGCCATGCCACATGGCACCATAGCAGAGAGGATGGCAGCGAGTTTCCGGAATCGGAATGCCCGATAACCAAGGTACTTGAACATGGCAACATGCATCGTGGAGAACAGGAGACAATCTGGCGGAAAAACGGCAAACCCCTGCGGGTCAATTACATCAGCACACCGATCAAGGAGGAGAACACGGTTATCGGAGCAGTGATCGTTTTTCATCGTGACACATTATCGAACCCGGACAAACTTGCTGTGGTCACGTCATGAATTCAGGTAGATTGGTTCGAATCTACCTACTTCTTCTGGTATTCATCACCACCTTTGGAGGCCTGTTGTTCTGGGGTATCTATCAGCAAACCCTAAACACTATCGTGAGCGAGCTGAAACTCGAATCGAACATTCTCATCAATCAATTGACAAAACAGATCAGCCTCGCATTTATCGAAATACACTCCGATCTGCTCTACATAATCGAACAACAGGAAATTCGCGGTCTGAATTCGGAAAAAACAACCTCAATCAAAATCGACCATATTCAGGAGTCATGGAAATCCCTGGTGCTGCAACGAAAACGTTACGATCAGATACGCTTTCTCGACTACACCGGGCAGGAGCGCATACGCGTCAACTACAACAACGGAAATCCCATTGTCATTGAAGACGAGTACCTGCAATCCAAAAAGCACCGTTACTACTTTACCGAGTCCATCAACACACCGCCCGGCACCATATACAGTACCCAGCTGGACCTGAATATCGAGAACCAACAGATTGAGCTGCCGCTGAAACCGACAATCCGATTCGCTTCGCCAGTTTATGACAACAACAGTAAAACCATCGGCGTAGTCATACTCAACTACCTGGCAGATAATATCCTGAATGAGTTTCGCAGAATCTCCGCCGGCTTTGCCGGGAACGCCATATTACTTAATTGGCAGGGTTATACATTATTGAGTCCTGAGAGCGCCCAGGACTGGGGCTTCATGTTTCCCGACAGTCCCCAGACCGGAATCAATGTGCAACATGCCACTGCCTGGCACACCATCCAACAATTGAATCGCGGCCAGGAAATCAACCAGCATGGCCTTTACACTTTCGACTCCATCAATCCTTCGGGCAACAAGTTGGATAGTTACTGTGCAAGCTGTCTCCGGGTACTCCTACAAATACCGAAAGAATTGATCGACGCAAGATTGTGGAGGCAGCTTGCCAGCAGTGTACACCTGCTTGGGACAACACTCATAATCCTGTTTATTGTACTGGCGATTGCAATTTGGAATCGCGAAAAGCGCAATCTAAATGAACGACAGCTTCAAAATCTAAACAAACGCATATCTCATGAACATGACCTGTTCCTTAGCGGACCCAGCATCATCGCCAAGCTGCGCAATGAGCTGGGATGGCCGGTAGAGTTCATTTCTTCCAATATCACTGATTTTCTGGGCTATGAACCTGATAAATTCACGACTGGCGAATTGACATTTTCCAACCTCATCGATCCCGACTACCTGCAACAATACTCTCAGGAAAACATCCAGGCCGACCGGAACCGTGCCACTGATTTCAAACGTAGTCCTTATAAAATCATCGACCACGCCAATAAACACAAATGGGTGCAGGACACAACCCATCTCATCCGTGACGAATTTGGTAAACTGACCCATTACTTCATCCATATCAGCGATATTACCCACCTCAAAAAGGTGGAAGAACAACTCACGGAATCACACAACTACATCCAGCGGGTAATCGACGCCATTGCCGATCCAACTCTTGTGATCGATGTCAACACCCATCAATTGAAACTGGCAAACCAGTCCGCCATCAATCTGTATACCAACGATAAACAGCTGAAGGAAGGCGTTACATGCTACCGTCTAACCCATAAACGCAATACCCCGTGCAGCGGCAAACATGATCCTTGCCCGATCACTGAGATATTAAAGACCAAGCATACTGTATCCGCTGTACACAAACATTATGACAGTGAAGGCAGAGTGATGCATGTGGATGTACGCGCCACTCCGATCTTTGATGAATCCGGTGAAAACCTGGTGCAGATTATCGAGTCGCACCGTGATATCACCGACACTGTGAAGATGGAGAAGCAGCTACAGTATATTGCTGAAACAGATCGCTTGACTCAGATTTATAACCGAACAAAATTCGATGAAGAGTTGAAAAAACAAATCGCCTGGGCCAGCCTGGCCAATCAAAATTTTGGTCTGATCATGCTCGACCTCGATCATTTCAAGGATGTCAATGACAACCATGGTCATGATACAGGCGACAAGGTATTGAAGAGTACGGTAGAACTGTTACACAACCGAATCCGCAAATCAGACATCCTTGCCCGCTGGGGTGGTGAGGAATTTATGATCATCGCCCCCCAGATACAACAGGATGATATGTTTGCGATGCTCGAGTCTCTCCGAGAGGCTATAGAGGGAATCGATCACGAGCATGCAGGAACGGTAACGGCCAGTTTCGGTGCGACCATACTTACGCCCAACGACAATATTCAATCCCTGCTCAAACGAGTGGACATGGCGCTCTACCGTTCGAAAAACAGTGGTCGTAACCGTTGCACTATTCTTTAAGGGCTTATTCCAACAATCAGTGACGACTGGTTTGCAATTCAACAGCAAAGCTATTCGAACAGACAACAAATAGAGTAATATCTGCTCCCGGCAGCCTAAGCTGCCTCAAAACTCTGGTTCCGAAATTGTTTGCGCTGTTGGCTGGCATGGGACATGAAGTCACGCCATTGCAATTGATGAAACCGGATAAGCGCAGTAAATAATGAGGTAACAAGATGAAGAAAACGACCTGTCTTACAGGCATATGCCTGGCTGGATCCCTTCTCACCGGCTGTAGTGACAATAACGATTTCAAACCTGTTGCAGATATGGACGGCATGGATATCTACACCAACGCCTGTACCAGTTGCCATGGCGAAAACGGCAGCGGAAAATTTGGCTTTTTGTTGAAACTGACCGGCACCGACAGCAACACGGAAGAGATCGTCGACAAGATCCGCAATGGCGGCCACATTATGCCGGCATTTCCGAATATCGATGCTCAGCATGCCGCGCTTATTGCCGCCTATATCAAGACGTTGTAGCACCCCACCTGGGCATCAAACGATGGTCAATATCCAGTTGATCGAGAATCCGGCCGACCATGAAGTCGATGATCTCCTGAAGTGATGCAGGGTTGTGATAGAAGCCGGGGTTGGCCGGCATAATCACGGCCCCCATGCGACTCAGCTTCAGCATGTTCTCCAGATGAATCTCTGAAAAAGGCGTCTCCCGCACGACCAGAATAAGCTTGCGGCGCTCCTTCAGCACTACATCAGCCGCACGTTCGATGAGATCGTTACTCGCACCACAGGCAATGGCCGACAAGGTACCGGTGGTACAGGGACAGACCACCATGGCGCCGGGCGGATTGGATCCGCTCGCCACGGGCGCCATCCATTGTTGTCTACCGAATACCCGCAATTGATCCGCTCTTGCATTAAATCTCTCTATCAACAGTTTTTCCATCTCTGCAGGCTGCCCGGGCAGTTCCAGATCGCTCTCCATTTTCAACACGATCTGACCGGCCTGGCTGATCATCAGATAGATGTCCCTGTCTGCCGCGATCAGCGATTCGAGAAGACGCAAAGCATAGGCGCTGCCGGATGCGCCGGTGATCGCCACAGCGATGGGGGCTTGGCTCTTTTCCATACGGTTATTCCCCTGATCAGTGGATAACAAGTTGCGAAAAGGTTAGCCGCACATGAACGCCAATCACCGCAAATAAACGCAAATATTCTCTTTGAGGGTAGTGTCGGCTAGCGATTTGCAAACCGGGTACCGAACGATCTGAAACCCTACATAGGCTATCTCCCTCTATGGCTGATTGGGTAATTGGTTGTCCGGCAGCTATGTACATTGTCATACCCTTTGTGAAAATTTGCGGGGATTGGCGTTCATTTGCGGTAAATAAATGGTCCTGTTTCGACAGGTTTTGTGTTGAGTCAATCAAGCTACTCGTGACGCAAGCGTTATTGTATGTAATGACTGGTTTTCAGGGCATCCAGCAGACGCCGATGTATCGCCTCAAAGCCGCCGTTGCTCATCACCAGTATATGGTCTCCCGGTCGAGCCGTTTCCACAGCCAGGGAGACCATTGATGCGGTATCGCTAAAGAGTTCGGCCCTATCCCCCAGGGAAGCCAGTGCGGCAGCGGCATCCCACTGCAGATCGTCCGGCATGAACATCATCACCTGATCGGCGGCCCGCAGCGCATCTGCCAGGCGGTCGGCATGCACACCCCTCTTCATGGTATTTGATCTGGGTTCCAATAGGGCGATGATTCGTGCATCGCCAACCTGTTTGCGTAAACCATCGAGGGTGGTCCCTATGGCTGTTGGATGATGGGCGAAATCGTCATACACACGCACCCCGTTCACCTCTCCACGCAATTCCATGCGTCGTTTGACGTTCTTATAGCCGCTGAAGGCCTCGATGGCGGCCCCTGGCCGCACCCCGGCATGGCGGGCAGCGGCAAGCGCCGCCAGGGCGTTGGCGACATTGTGACTCCCAATCAGTTCCCAACTGACCCGTCCCTGCATCTCACCCTCGCAGACAACATCGAAACTGTGACCATCAGTGGTGGTATGTTCGGCATGCCATCCCGCTTCGTTCTCTGGATCGAAAAACTCCAGGGGCGTCCACACCCCCATATCCAATACGTCACTGATATTACCATCGTTCAACGGACTGATGATCAATCCTTCGGCGGGAACGGTCCTGACCAGATGGTGAAACTGGCGCTGTATCATCGCCAGATCATCGAATATATCGGCATGATCGAATTCAAGGTTATTCATGATCAATGTGCGTGGCCGATAGTGGACGAATTTGGACCGCTTGTCGAAAAAAGCGGTATCGTACTCGTCCGCCTCGACCACGAAGAACGGAGAGTCACCCAAGCGGGCGGATAGACCGAAGTTCTCCGGAACACCGCCGATCAGAAAACCCGGTTGCAGGCCAGCCTGCTCGAGGATCCAGGCAAGCAGACTGGCGGTACTGGTCTTGCCGTGGGTTCCCGCCACCGCCAACACCCAACGCCCCTGTAAAACATGTTCCGCCAGCCACTGGGGTCCGGAGGTATAGGGCAATCCCCGGTTCAGCATCGCCTCCACGGCGGGATTGCCGCGGGACATGGCATTCCCCACCACGACCATGTCGGGCGCAGGTTGCAGGTGATCCGCCTCGAATCCCTCCATCAGATCTATCCCCGCCCGTTCAAGCTGTGTACTCATGGGAGGATAGACATTGGCATCCGAACCGCTGACCCGATGACCCAGGGCTCGCGCCAGCAGTGCGATTCCACCCATGAAAGTACCGCAGATTCCGAGGATATGTATATGCATCAGACAGCTACCGGAAACAGATGACTCATAATACTCCAGGCCATGAGGGTATAGAGCAGTGCAAAGCCAATACCCAGATTCAGGCTGATCTCGAATGCATGACGAAGAATGTGACCAAGTACCACGATGCTCCAGACGAACAGTACCAGCAACAAGAGTTCCGACTCGCTCGATTCACTGCGATGCCTCCATGCGACCAAGGGTAGCGCGAGAAGGCTCAACAGCAGACCGCTGAGCAACGTCGCGCTGGCTGTCTGATTGAAACGCGGCAGCCGGCTTCTCATACTCAGGGCCGCGGTGAGTACACCCAGCATCAGCGCCAGACCGAACAGGTTCTCCAAAACGGCACGGAACAGTCCCAACCGCCCATCCAAAACCATCGCCGTACCGACCAGCAGGTTCAATAGTATCAATAACCAGAGTAGATGGATCGAGGCGGGTAAATCCTGGGGTGCACTGCGCAACAGGCAGAGATCGACCGCACTTTTCAACAGTGCCATCAAGCTTGCAACCTCGCTTCACTGATCAATTGGCGGTCAGACTCACCACTCTTTTTCTCGAGGCTCTCTCCCTCATCAAGGGGGTGACAACCTGACCAGGAACAGGCCGCAAATGGACGCCAATCGATGCAAACTATCGCGAATGGCATGACAATGAGCATGGCTACCATCCTATTCCCATTGCGCACAGTTTGTGTGTTTTTATATTCAAACCTCGTTACCGAGTGTGCGGTCGACCGCCAGCGGATTCCATGCCTGACACACCGGCATCACCTCCAAGGCATTTACGTTCACGTGAGGCGGAAGCGAAGTCACCCAATAGACGATCTCGGCGATGTCCTCGGCACAAAGAGGATGGGTATCGGTATAGACATCCCCGGCCTTCTGCGCATCACCCTTCATACGCACCAGGGAGAATTCAGTTTCCGCCAAACCGGGTTCGATGTTGCTGACACGCACGGGAGTACCCAGCAGATCGGCACGCAAACCCCGTGAGAACTGCTGAACGAAGGCCTTGCTGGCACCGTAGGCATTGCCGCCCGGATAGGGCCAGCTGCCCGCCACCGAACCGATATTCACAATATGACCACGTCTCCTCGCCACCATTCCCGGCAGAATCTGGCGGGTCATACCCATCAAGCCTTTGATATTGGTGTCGACCATGGTCTCCCAATCATCGAGATTGGATTCATGGGCCGGTTCCAGACCCAGAGCGAGTCCGGCATTATTCACCAAAACATCGATTTCCCTGAAATCATCCGGGAGTTGATCGACGAATGCCTCTAGGCCTTTTCGATCAGTCACATCCAACTGCTGTACATGGACACGACATGACGATGGGAGTGACGACACCAATGTCTCCAACCGCTGCAGGCGCCTGGCACACAACACCAGGTCACTGCCGGCGGCGGCGAATCGACGTGCACAAGCCTCACCAAAACCGGAGGAGGCGCCGGTTATCAAGATACATTTCTTCATCATATTATTAATGTAAATTATCTGAAAAAACGGGCTGTGTCAGGGCCTATACTTAGTCCTGAAACCATCCTTAAACACAACCATGCGCATTCGAAACAACCTTCCAACGATAATCCACCATACTGTCGGAGTACATCTTATTCTACTGTTTTGCCTGATCGGCTGCGATACATCCACGTCGACACGTCCAGTAGCCTCTTCTGACTGGAGCAGGGAAGAGATGGTGATCCATCAACTGCATGAATTGATACGTTATGAGGAGCTGGAATATCAACAGCGGCTTGATGAGTTGGACGCGTTTTCACTCCCGAGACCTGCCGCAGCGATCCCCGAGTATTGAATATCGGCAGGGAAATCCTGCGATAATCGTGAGCAGCATCAGAGCAAGTACGGAAAGATTACCGTATTTTGCAAAGGGTGTGACACCCTCCAGGGGCAGAATCTCCCCTTTTAAAACATCGACCTCCAACAGCGGTGACGCCGCCAGGATGTCACCGCCTGGTCCGATAATGGCTGAGATTCCTGTATTGGTGGAACGCAGCAGATAGCGTCCGGTCTCCAACGCCCGCATCCTCGCGATCTGCAGATGCTGATAGGGCGCCAGCGACTTGCCGAACCAGGCATCATTGCTGGCATTGATCAGAAATGCCGCTTCCGGCAGGGCCTCGATCATCTCGCTGCCGAAGGCGTCTTCATAACAGATCGAAAGTCCCGCGAGATAATCACCGACCCGCATTATCGGCTTGGCTTCCTCCCTTGTGCTGAAATCCGACATCGGAATGGTGAACAGATCGACCAGCGGCCAGAGTATACCCTTCAACGGCAGATACTCGGTGAAGGGCACCAGATGGCGTTTATAGTAGTGATCGCGCTCCTCATTACCCAGGGCCACCATGGCATTGAAATAATGCTTCCGCTCCTGATCCATCTGCACGACTCCAAATACCAGGTGTGTCTGGTGTTTTTTAACCGTGTTTTCAAGGGGCCGGATAAAGGCGTCATCCACCTGGAACTGAAACGCCGAGACCGCCGTCTCGGGCCAGACGATAAGATCACGATCAAAGTTCTCCTTGGTCTTGTTGGCGTACAACACCAGGCTGGGCAGCAACTGTTCAGGCAGCCATTTTTCCGCTTGCGGTATATTCCCCTGAATCAGGGCAACCCTGATCGGCGCTCCTATCGGCTGACTCCAGTCGATCCTTGCCCCCATCCAGCCCGCCACCCAGATCAACACCGCCGCGCTCAGATAACCGAGCCGATAGCGCGTGGGGGTTGTCAGGGAGAGCAACAGGCCCGTTGTAACAAGCACCATCCAGCTGATCCCCAACACACCCAGCAGCGGTCCATATCCCGCCAGCGGGGAATCGATTTGCGAATAGCCTATCTGCAACCAGGGAAAGCCGGTCAGAAACCAACCCCGCAGCCACTCCAGCAACACCCACAGAGCGGGATAGAGCAGTATCAGCGATTGACTCCGGGTAGTCCGGAAGCGCCCCGCCAGCCAACCCAGGCAGGCATAATAGAGCGCCATCAGGACAATGAATACAAGGGTCACAACAAGGGGGAAAAGCCAGCCGAGATCCCCAAACTGGGCGATACTGACATGCAGCCATGATACACCACTGCCCATCAGACCCAGTCCATACACAAAGCCTGTCTTGACACAGAGATGAGGTCGCTCCAGCCACAATACGAAAAGCACGGCGGGCCCGGCCAGCGCCATAATCCAGACATTGAACGGCGCATATGCCAGCGTCGTGATGCCACCTGCCGCCAGGGCCAGAAGATTTGGATAACGCAGGAAAACCGGTAGGGTTTGCTTTAAGCTTATCGGCAAGATCAGATCCGTATGTTATGCCGGTTTGGAAACAGGCGTGGCAAAGTCAAGATTCACGGTTTATCGCACCTCATCTTTGTAGGGATCAGTGAAGTGCAAGCTGTGCAGGATGTCACGCTCCAGTTGCTCCATCCGCTCAGCTTCAGCAGCGTTCTGGTGGTCATATCCCAGCAGATGCAGTACCCCGTGAACCACCATGTGGGCCCAGTGAGCGTGTGGATCCTTTCCCTGTTCAACCGCTTCCCGCGCCACGACCTGAACACAGATCACCAGATCCCCCAGCAGCGGCAGGGGTGCTTCAACGGGGGCCTGAAACGGAAAAGAGAGTACATTGGTGGATTTATCCTGGCCCCTGAAATCACGGTTGAGTCGGCGGCTCTCCTCTTCATCAACCAGGCGAATCACCATTTCCATGGGATCGTGATCCTGTGGCAACGCCGCCTCCACCCACCGCCTGAACTCATCCTCCGTGGGCAGGTCACCGGATGCCACCGCGACCTGTTGTATCTCCACCATCAGCTTGTCCATCGGATCAACCCTTGCGGTCAAACTCATCGTAAGCGCGTACAACCCGTTGAACCACCGGATGCCTCACAACGTCCCTGGCATTGAAGAAGGTAAAACTGATCCCCTCCACATGGGCCAGCACTTCCGTGACCTGGCGCAGCCCGGACTGTTGACCACGGGGCAGATCGATCTGCGTCACATCACCCGTGATCACCGCGGTTGAACCAAAACCGATACGGGTAAGAAACATCTTCATCTGTTCCGGCGTGGTGTTCTGCGCCTCGTCCAGAATAACGAACGACTCATTCAAGGTACGGCCTCGCATATAGGCCAGGGGGGCGATCTCTATGACATTGCGTTCCACCAGCTTCGCCACTTTTTCGAAACCGAGCATCTCGTAGAGGGCGTCGTAGAGGGGTCTCAGATAGGGATCTATCTTCTGCGCCAGATCACCGGGCAGGAAGCCGAGCCGCTCTCCCGCCTCCACGGCGGGCCTGACCAACAGGATGCGTCGAATCTGATCACGCTCCAGCGCGTCCACCGCACTGGCGACGGCGAGATAGGTCTTGCCGGTACCCGCCGGTCCGACGCCGAAATTGATATCATGGGTCAATACCTTGTGCAGGTACTCTTTCTGATTCGCCCCGCGCGGCCGAACCAATCCGCGCCTTGTCTTGATCACAGTCTCAGGCAGATCGTTCGTCGACTTCTGCTCCAACAGCTCATCCACACCCGCCTCCTGCAGATAGAGGTGGACCCGTTGCGAATCGAGTATTTCGCTCGTCGTGGCGCGGTAGAGATCCAATATCACCCGTTCGCCCGCCTGAATCGAAGGGCGCTCCCCAATCAGGCGGAAGCGATTTCCACGATTGTTGATCTCGATGCCAAGGCGGCCCTCTATATGGCGCAGATGCTCATCAAGCTGACCGCACAGATTGGCCAGCCTTTCGTTGTCGGCGGGTTCGAGGAGCAGATCCAGGGATTCGGGATGTTCAGCCAAGCGTCAGTCCTAGGCGTTTGCCGCTCTATCGTTCGCGGGCTGCAGCCACTCGCCCCTTAAGGAATTCGGTAGCGCTTCGGTAATCCGCACCTCGACAAATTGACCGATCAATTCAATGGGGCCATCGAAATTCACCACCCGGTTGTTCTCGGTGCGTCCTGCCAGTTGAGCCGGGTTCTTCTTCGCCGGCCGTTCCACCAGTATGCGCTGTACAGTACCGACCATCCGGCGACTGATACCTTGAGCCTGGCTATTGACCAACTGCTGCAAACGCTCCAGCCGCTGCTGTTTGACCGCCAACGGCACATCGTCCTGCAGGTCGGCTGCCGGGGTACCGGGGCGGCGACTGAAGATGAAGCTGTAGGAGTGGTCAAAGCCAACCTCTTCGATCAGTTGCAGGGTTGCCTCGAAGTCCTCCTCGGTCTCGCCGGGGAAGCCGACGATAAAATCGGATGAGATGGTGATATCGGGCCGAACCTCCCGCAAACGGCGTATCTTGGCCTTGTATTCAATGGCCATGTGGCCCCGTTTCATCATTGCCAGCACACGATCGGAACCCGACTGCACCGGCAGGTGGAGAAAGCTGACCAGCTCCGGCACCTGGCCGTAGACTTCGATCAGCGAGTCCGAAAATTCCACCGGGTGAGAGGTGGTGAAGCGAATCCGTTGAATCCCTTTCACCGCCGCCACGTATTCAATCAACAAAGCCAGGTCGGCCTCCTCGCCATCCGTCATTTCGCCCCGGTAGGCATTGACGTTCTGCCCCAGCAGATTGATCTCGCGTACTCCCTGGGCCGCCAGTCCCGCCACCTCGGCGATGACGTCGTCGAAGGGTCGGCTGATCTCCTCGCCGCGGGTAAAGGGAACCACGCAATAGGTGCAATACTTCGAACATCCCTCCATCACCGACACATAGGCCGTAGGCCCATCGGCGCGTGGCTCGGGGAGCCGGTCGAATTTCTCAATCTCGGGAAAGGTGACATCCACCACCGCTGTGTGCTCACGCCTGGCATGTCGAATCATCTCGGGTAACCGGTGCAAGGTTTGAGGACCGAACACAATATCGACATAAGGCGCCCGCTGGCGTATCGCCTCACCCTCCTGGCTCGCTACACAACCACCGACGCCAATGATCAAGCCGGGATTCTTCTCCTTCAGGGGACGCCACCGCCCCAGCTGGGAGAATACCTTCTCCTGCGCCTTCTCGCGGATGGAGCAGGTGTTCAATAGCAATACATCGGCTGCTTGGGCATCCTCGGTCAATACCAGGCCCTCGCCCACGCGCAGGCCGTCCGCCATGCGTGACGAGTCATATTCGTTCATCTGACAACCGAAGGTTTTGATGTAGAGTTTACCGGCCATATCGAATCCAGTGTCAATCGGGGTCGCTATAGTATAGCTTTAACGGGAATCTTTCATCCGGGTTAGCCTTCCGCGTCCAAACAGCGCCGGTGGTTATTATCAAAATGCCGGTTAATCATCACATTCGGAATAAACAGCGGGCAGGAGCACCTTATACGCGCTGCAACAGATCCCGGATCCTGTCACTGTTGCGCGCCGCCTGATAGGTAAGACGCTGCCGTTGCGCGGTCACGACGGCTGCCAGTTCGGCAACGGCAGTATCGAAGTCATCATTGATAACGAGATAGTCGAATTCCGCATAGTGCGACATCTCTTCCACAGCCTGATTCATACGCCGTTGAATGACCTCTTCACTGTCCTGCCCTCTGGCATCCAGACGCTCCCGCAAGGCTTGGTGATCAGGGGGCAGAATAAAGATGGAAACCGCTTCCGGGAAGTGTTTGCGCACCTGTCTCGCACCCTGCCAGTCGATCTCCAACACGGTATCGTGACCGGCCTTCAGCTCGGTGTTTACAGCCTCTTCGGATGTACCGTAATAGTTGCCGAAAACCTCGGCATGCTCCAAAAAGCCACCCTCTCCCGCTATCCTTAGAAACGCTTCCTGGGAGAGAAAGTGGTAATCGACTCCATCCTGCTCGCCGGGGCGCATTTCCCGCGTGGTATGTGAGACGGAGACATGCAATCCGCTATCCAGTTTGCGCAACGCCTTCAGCAGGCTGGTCTTACCCGCACCGGAGGGTGCGGAGAGGATATAGAGGGTACCCTGAGCAGTCATCGATGCTGTTCCCATAACGTCTTTCATTCGATCACTTATTTGATGTGTCACTATGGTTGAGGCTTATTCTATATTCTGTATCTGCTCACGCATCTGTTCGATCAACACCTTCATCTCCACCGCGGCGCGGGTCACGTCGACGCTGGTCGACTTGGATGTCAGCGTATTGGCCTCACGGTTGAGTTCCTGCATCAGAAAGTCGAGCCTTCGCCCGATGGGTTCATCCGCCGCCAACACCCGCTCCACTTCATCAAGGTGGGTTTCAAGGCGATCCATCTCTTCATCCACGTCGAGGCGTTGCGCCAGGATCACCATCTCCTGCTCCAAGCGGGTCTCATCCATCTCATCCAATACCTCTGAAAGGCGTTCACTGATCCGGTTTCGAAAACCATCCAGCACCTCCGGCATCAGGTCGCGCACTTGCTCAACCTGCAACTTCAGGCTACGGCAGCGCTGCCGGATAATCTCACCAAGGCGTTCCCCTTCCCGCAGGCGATTATCGATCAGACTGTCGATGGTGGTCTCCAACAACGCCATTGCCTGCTGTTTAACCGGGGTCAAATCCTGTTCGTTCTCTTCAAGCACACCAGGCCAGCGCAGCAGATCTCCACTGCGAAGACTCTCATTCAGACCGGTTAAATCGGCTATTTGCCGTTCCGCATTCACGAGTTGATGGACCATGCGTTGGTTGACACTCAATCCCGCTTCCGCCACCCCGCCCGGTTTGAATTTCAGGCTGATATCAAGCTTGCCCCGCCCGAGCCTGGCATTGATGTGCTCCCGTATCATCGGTTCAAGCACCCTCAACTCCTCGGGCAAGCGTAAAAACATCTCGAGATAGCGATGATTCACTGAGCGGATTTCCCAGCTCATGATACCCAGGTCACCCCGATACTCCTCCCGTGCGAAGGCTGTCATACTGCTGATCATATAGTCCTGCCTGAGGTCTCCTGATTAGCCTGGGGAGGGTATGCAACCACCATCCCGATGGCTCACGTTATTTGATGGCCTATGGCATGATACCTGACAATGGGGCAGCTGGCATTGCCACGATTACAGAATCCGTGATCCAAGCCGCTATGCTTCAGTATGGGCGGCCGAGTCAGCGTGGCAATACATCCTCAGTGTCGTCATATCAACCGTTTTTATGAAGAAAATCACTTTTTTACCGGTCTCTGGATCAAAATTCTCAATATACCGAAGTATTTCTGAAATATGTCCTTATAATCAGTGTGATGCTCATCCTATCTTTGACAGCTAAACATTTTCAACGAGGACTGCATGGATAAGCTCCGAGACAGTCTGACGGAAGGTACGGAAATCGACTGCTACGTGATCATGAAGGTAGTCGCGAGCGGTGGCTTCAGCCTGATCTATCTGGCCGAGGATGAAGATACTCAGGATGAGGTCATCATCAAGGAGTTCTTGCCCAAAAAGCTGGCGAAGAGAGGGGGCAACGGCAAGGTGATCCCCCTGGATGACAAACAGGCCGATAATTTCAATCGCAGCCTGCGACTCTTCTATCAGGAAGCCAAGGTCCTGGCCTCGCTGCGTCATCCCAATATCGTGCAGGTAAGAGGTTTCTTTCTTGCCAACAACACCGGCTATCTGGTGATGGATCATGAGCGCGGCAAGAACCTTGCCAGCTACATCAAAAAGCGTAGCGGCAGTCTCAGCACGCGCTTCCTGATGACCGTATTCCCACCGATACTCGATGCCCTCAACCAGATTCACTCGCGCCACCTGCTGCATCTGGACATCAAGCCGAGCAACATTCACCTTCGTACCGGCGGCAATCCGCTGCTACTCGATTTTGGCGCAGTGCATGAAGTGCAGAATGAGGGGAGCCGGACAGGACGCGTGGTCACGACAGGTTTCTCTCCGGTCGAGCAATATTACCAGTCGGGCAATGTCGGACCCTGGAGCGACGTGTATGCCATCGGCGCCAGTATGCGCGCCTGCCTCGACGGCAAAGCACCGCCATCCGCCATCGAACGCCATGCCAAGGAAAAATTGAAACCCGCAGCCAGGATATACCGTCGCCGCTATCCGGCAAGCATGCTGGAGGCGATCGACTGGGCAATGGAGATCGAGTATGAGAAGCGGCCCCAGAATGCCGGCGAACTGCTGCAGGCACTGCAGGTCGATAAGCTCGATAGTGAAAGCGCCATTTCGGACCTGATCGGTGAGGAGAGGGCAATTTCGTGAAATACGAAACGGCGCAATATACCCTGTTGGGAGACCGTACCATGAATCAGGACCGTTACCTGATCATGGAGGCGCCTGATTCCATCCTGCTGGCCCTGGCGGATGGCATGGGTGGCCACCCTAAGGGAGAGATGGCTGCGCAGATATTAATGGACAATGCACGCAAGGCATTCCTCACCAGCCGCAAACCCATTGCCAATCCACGCTTTTTCCTCTCCGGACTGATGGAGATGAGTCATCGGGAAATCCTCGAATTCGGCAGCAAGCAGGAGCCGACGATAGAACCCCGCACTACCGGGGTGCTGTGCCTGGTTCAGGAGGATAACGCCTATTGGGCGCATATCGGTGACAGCCGTCTCTATATTATGCGTGATGGGGTGATCCATCTCCGTACCGACGATCACTCATATGTGGAACATCTGCGTCAACAGGGGCTCATCTCTTCGGCACAGGTACACACGCATAAATTCCGCAACTATGTAACCCGTTGCCTGGGCGGCACCAACAACCGACCGGTCGCGGAACTCAGCGGACCGCATGAAATCAAGGAAGGTGACGTGGTATTGCTCTGCAGCGATGGTTTTTGGGGACCGCTGGCAGAGCGCCCGATGGTCGATACCCTGTACAAGGATCAGGCGTCGTTGGTGAAAAAAGTTGCCCAACTGGCCAACAACGCCGCTGCCACGAGCCACCCCGAGAGCGACAACGTCACAGTGGTCGCTTTGAAATGGCGGGAGAAGGAAGCCAAGCTGGCACCCGCCGATCTCAGCATGTCCATTTCACACAAGAAAAGGGATCTGCTCAGCACCCCTGCAGAGCAGGTCGATGTGACGAAAGCCATCAAAGACCTGCGCAAATTTGTCGACGATATCGATATTGAATAGGGCCCATTTGGATGCTTGTTAACAGCCCCTAATCGGGAGCACCGCCAGAGTCATTCCCCTTGTCGGGCTGTTTGACCAGCCGGTAAGCGAAGAGTATAAGAAACGCACCCGCAGTGGCAGTAAGAATAGTGGGGATACTCAGTCCGGCGGTACTGCCCAGTCCGATGAATGAACCGACATAACCGCCCACCATAGCGCCAGCTATCCCCAACAATGTGGTTATTATCAGACCGCCACCATCCTTCCCGGGCATCAACCACTTAGCCAACGCACCTGCGATCAATCCAAGCACTATCCAAGAAATTATACCCATAACTAAGCCTCTCCTATCATCTTATTCTCGTCGCGGGTTCCTTCATGTAGAACCTTGTTTGGCTGACAACACCCACCAATGATTGCACATGGGATACCGTACCAGATTTAACTACAGTGATTTTGCGGAAAAGGTATCACACTGTTTTAAATCGCCACCCTGAAAACCGATTTTGAACCATTTGACACGCTGTGCAGAACTGCCATGGGTGAAAGAGTCCGGGCTGACATAGCCCTGCGACTGTTTCTGCAGGCGATCGTCACCGATAGCGCTCGCCGCATTCAATCCCTCCTCGATATCCCCCGATTCCAGTAATTGGCGTGAACGGTCAGCATTATAGGCCCAGATACCCGCAAAACAGTCTGCCTGCAACTCCTGGCGGACAGAGAGCTTATTCCCCTCCACCTCGCTCAGTGATCGTTTCGCCTTTTGTACCTTTTGCGAAATCCCCAGCAGGGTCTGCACATGATGCCCGACTTCGTGGGCGATCACATAGGCCTGGGCGAAGTCACCGGGCGCTTTGAAGCGATTTTTCAAATCACTGTAGAAAGAGAGATCGATGTAGACCTTGTGGTCGCCGGGGCAGTAGAACGGCCCCATTGCCGCCTTACCGAAGCCGCAGGCAGTCTTGGTGGCACCTCGAAACAGAACCAGATTCGGTTCCTCATACTTGCTGCCCAACTGACTGAAAAGCCTATGCCAGGTATCCTCGGTATCGGCCAATACCACCGAGACGAAATCGACCAGATTCTTCTCTTCCGCGCTTTGTTTGACCGGACCAGCCTCATGGGTGGAGAGATTCTCCTGTCCCCCACCCCCTCCCAGGATGGATCCAAGATTGCCGCTCATCAAGGCATAAGCGCCAATCGCCAGAACCGCGACCATACCACCCTTGAATCCAAGCAGTTTGAACACCGCGGGCAGCAGATTGAGCAGACCGCCACCGCCACCAAACCCACCCATCGGGGATGGCGCACGCATACCTCTGCGATCCTCGATATTGTCGCTTTTTCGCTGACCTCTCCAACGCATCTGTCAACTCCCCAATCGTGAGTAGGACCCGTTCGCTCCAGAGCCAACCCCAGACTGCCAAGGCCTCAACCCAGGGTCAGTTCGGTACAATCTCTGACGAAAACATTATCCGTGAACATTACAGACTCGTCGATTCGCCAAATCCCGACAGGCATGTTAAATAGTGTGACCGGGATATGGACTTATGACCTATCGTTGGCTGAGTCTAACCGAAAAAGTGATGCATAACAGTCGAGAATGTTAAATATTTGTCAACTCGCGACCCGGGAAAAATGATGATGACAGACAACAAGATCCTGCTTGGCGGCAATGGCACTCAGCAGATCCTGCTCAATGCAGGCATGGCGAATCGACACGGCCTTATCACGGGAGCCACCGGCACCGGCAAGACAGTCACCCTGCAGGTACTGGCGGAGTCCTTTTCACGCTTGGGTGTGCCGGTATTTACCGCTGACGTCAAGGGTGATCTATCGGGCCTCGCGGGTAGCGGCAAAACACACCCCAAAATCACGGAGAGATTGGAATATATCAAAATCGAGGGCCATCAATTCGAACCCTGCCCGGTACTCTTCTGGGACGTCTACGGGAAACAGGGACACTCAGTGCGTACCACGGTTTCCGAGATGGGGCCGACCCTGCTGGCGAACCTGCTGGAGTTGAATGAGACCCAGGAGGGTGTGTTGCAGATCGCTTTCAGTCTGGCTGACGACGAGGGGTTGTTGCTGCTTGACCTGAAAGACCTGAGATCGATGCTGAATTGGGTTGCCGACAACAGCAAGACACTGGAACGGGAATACGGCCGTGTCTCCAAGCAGAGTGTCACCGCCATTCTGCGCAGGTTACTGGTCCTGGAAGAGGCCGGCGGCGAGGTCTTTTTCGGCGAACCCGCGATTCAGATTGAGCACCTTATGCAGACTGACTTTTCGGGTAGGGGCGTGGTCAGCATTCTCGATGCCACCACCCTGTACCACTCACCGCGCATCTATGCCACCTTCCTGTTGTGGCTTCTCTCCGAACTGATGGAGGAGCTGCCGGAAAGGGGTGACGCCGATCTGCCGGAGTTGGTCTTCTTTTTCGATGAGGCGCATCTGCTGTTCAGCAGTGCACCCAAGGCACTGCTGGAAAAAATCACCCAGGTTGTCAGACTGATACGATCCAAAGGTGTGGGGGTATTCTTTATAACCCAATACCCCAACGACGTGCCGGATGAAGTGATAGGTCAATTGGGCAATCGCATCCAGCACGCCTTGCGGGCCTTTACCCCGCGGGACAAAAAGGCCGTCAAGGCTGCCGCTGAAACCTTCCGTGAAAACCCGGCCTTCGACACCGTGGAAGTGATCAGCAATCTGGGGGTGGGCGAAGCCCTGATCTCCACCCTGGACAAAAAAGGCGTACCCAGTGTAGTGGAACGGACACTGATGTCCCCTCCCCGCTCTCAATTCGGACCGATCGGTGAGACTGAGCGAGAAAAGATCATCAAGCGTTCACCCTTCAACACCACCTATAGTGCGGAGATCGACAGGGAATCAGCCTATGAAATGTTGAAGAAACGAGAACAGGAGTTGATCAAGCGACGACAGGAGCAGACGAAGAGAGAAGCCGAAGAGAAGGCTCGGAAAAAGGCCGGCAGAAGTAGCGGTGGTTCCCGGCGGCAGAGTGTCGGCGAGGCCTTCGCCAAGTCGGTGGCGCGCGCCATTGGATCGAAACTGGGACGACAGATCGTTCGTGGCATCCTGGGATCAATCATCGGCGGCCGTGGCTGAACATCACCATCACTATTAATGATCTAGCGAAAAATGTAGGGTGCGGCTTGCCGCACCACTAATCCTCCAGATATATCAGTGCCACGCTGATGCAGGGTTATGGCGCGGCAAGCCGCACCCTACGCTGGTAGTGGCACACGCCGAATTGTGACAATTTTTCTGAAAGGCTGACAACACTGCCGCTTTCACCGATAATGTCGCCCCCGATATTCACTGCGGTTTGATCGAGTCAGGCCGGAACCCGATAGTAACAATGGAGTCGATTCTCTGATGAGACCATCCGCACGCCAAGCTGACGAACTGCGACCGATCACCATTGCGCGTCAATATACAAAACATGCCGAGGGATCGGTCTTGGTCAGCTTCGGCGACACCCAGGTAATCTGCACCGCCAGCGTCGAAGAACAGATACCGCGGTTTCTCAAGGGTACTGGCCAAGGCTGGATTACCGCTGAATATGGCATGCTGCCCAGGTCAACCACCGATCGCATGGGACGAGAAGCGGCCCGTGGAAAGCAGGGGGGGCGCACCCTCGAGATACAGCGTCTGATCGGCCGCTCGCTGCGTGCCGCAGTGGACCTCAAGCGTTTGGGCGAAAGAACTATTACCCTTGATTGCGATGTAATCCAGGCCGATGGCGGGACCCGAACCGCATCCATTACCGGTGCTTGTGTCGCGCTGGTCGACGCCATCAATCACACACGCAGTCTCGGGCTGCTGGATGATGATCCCATGCTGGACATGGTCGCCTCCGTCTCAGTGGGTGTCTACAATGGCGAACCGGTGCTCGACCTTGACTATGCCGAGGACTCGAATGCCGAGACTGATATGAATGTGGTGATGAATGACCAGGGTGGATTTATCGAGGTCCAAGGCACAGCTGAGGGTGCGGCTTACAGCCGTGATGAGTTGAATGCCATGCTGGACCTGGCCCAGCAAGGCATAGCGCAGATAATCCAGATTCAGAAACAGGTTCTCAACGACTGAACAGAATCAGAATACAAGCTTATGGAAATCAATGCATAAAAAGGGATAGCCGGATTTTAAGGATATTTCTCCAACAATGGGAACAGGTAGACAGGAATGAGTGGACAACATACAGGCGAGAAAATTGTTCTGGCCAGCAACAATGCAGGCAAGGTTCGCGAAATCAACCAACTGCTTGCGAGTGAGCAGATCACGGTCGTCGCACAAAAGGAGTTTAATATTCCGGATGCTATCGAAGATGGACTCAGCTTTGTTGAGAACGCCATCAAAAAGGCACGTCATGCAGCAAGCCTGAGCGGGTTACCCGCCATAGCCGATGACTCAGGTATCGAAGTGGATGCCCTGAATGGCGCACCCGGAATCTATTCCGCCCGTTTCGCCGGCCCCGGCTCGACAGACGAGGCAAATCTGCAGAAACTGCTGGATCATCTCAAAGATATACCCGAGGAGCAGCGCAGTGCCAGATTCCAATGCCTGCTGGTCTATATGCGACACGCCGAGGATCCGACACCGATCATCTGCCAGGGCACATGGGAAGGGCGCATACTGCTCCAACCGCGGGGAGAAAACGGGTTTGGTTATGATCCGATCTTTTATGTCCCCACCCATGACTGCAGTTCTGCAGAACTCGCACCGGAAGTGAAAAACAACCTGAGCCACCGGGGACAGGCTCTCAAAAAACTGCTGCACGCGTTGAGCGGCTAACCACTGCGGCACATATACGCTGCCGATCGTTTGAAAATTTTTGTGTCTTTTCCTGGCTTCTCCTGTTGGGAAGCGCCCCACTATCCTATGCTACAGGCTGATCTGCAGCCTCTGCGAGAATCCGCGGACCAGGGTTTCGCAGCGCGCGAAAAAAGAATTCTGCGATCGCTACAACCCAACAAAAAGGACGTGATATAGCATCTTAAGGTTGCCTAAGCTTGAAATGTCGGCAAATCGATCTGTCCAGTTTGCATCAGATCATTGTCCACCGTACCGACAGGTTGCCGAATCACAGATCGCATAATAAATCCCATAAAGGAGATATCACATGTCAGTCGCAAAAGTTACTGAAATCATCGCTTCATCCAATAAGGGTTTTGATGATGCCGTCACCAAAGGCATCAAACGCGCCGACAAGACGCTGAAAAACATCAAGGGGGCCTGGGTCAAGGATCAACAGGTATCAGTCAGTAACGGCAAGGTCACCGAGTACCGCGTTACATTGAAGGTCACTTTCGTATTGAAAGACTGACCTGCTATCCGGCCGGATTTCCAGGGAGGATTACACCGAAATGAATTTAGTTAACATACGATAGGAGAGTAGACAATGGGGCTGTTTGATTTCGCCGCAAATTTGGGAAAAAAACTGTTTGGCAAGGATGACGATCCTGCTGAAAAGATAAAGCAGCAGATCGAAGCGGACAATCCGGGCATCAAGGACCTGGATGTCAGTTTTGATGATGGCAAGGTGGTATTGTCAGGCAACGCGGAAAGTGCCGAAGCCCTGGAAAAGACGGTCCTGATCGCCGGCAATGTTCAGGGTGTCAGTGAAGTCACCGCCGATGCTGTCACCGCACCACAACAACAGGCCAAGATAGAGTACTATACGATTGAGAGCGGCGATACGCTTTCAGCAATCGCCAAGCGCTTTCTCGGCAAGGCGTCCGATTACCCGAAAATCTTCGAAGCAAATCGCGAGGTCATCAAAGATCCCAACCTGATCTACCCCGGCCAGAAGATCCGTATACCGTTGGATTGATTCAAAGCGTCGATCAAGCGGTATCAACATATTGGTTGAATCCCCGGCCTGCCGGGGATCGCCGATACATATAAACACCCCTGATCCCAATCTTTTTAGGGCCCGTTAACACCCATCCCAATCGGCCCTAACCGTAAACAATGGCCGGCAGCCAGGTTGCCAGTTGCGGCCAGTAGGCCAACAGCCCCAGCATAACCAGTTGAATCACTATGAACGGCGCCACGCCACGGTAGATGGCGCCTGTGGTCACCTCTCTCGGGGCGACACCACGAAGATAGAAGAGTGCGAAACCGAATGGCGGTGTCAGAAAGGAGGTTTGCAGATTCAAGGCGATCATCACACCCAACCAGACCGGATCGAGCCCCATGGAGAGGAGGATCGGACCGACGATCGGTACCACGACGAAGGTGATTTCGATGAAGTCGAGGATGAAACCGAGCAGGAACATCACCAGCATCACGACCACCATGGCGCCGATCACACCGCCCGGCAGATCGGTCAGCAGTTCAGTCACCAGTTCGTCACCGCCAAATCCACGAAAAACCAGAGAAAAGAGGGAGGCGCCAATGAAAATCATGAACACCATGCTGGTGACCTTGGTGGTGCCGCTCATCACATCCTTCAGAGTCTTCAAAGTAAACTGGCGCTGGCCGATCGCCAGTAATATGGCACCTATGGCACCGACGGAGGCCGCCTCGGTGGGTGTAGCCAGGCCGCCGAGTATGGAACCGAGCACAGCGACGATCAGTAGCAGGGGCGGCATCAGCACCTTGAACACCCGCATCAGGAGTTGCTGTTCCTGTTCCCGCTCGGCACGGGGAATGGCAGGCACCGACTCCGGTTTGACGAAGGCGACGATGACCAGGTAGACAAGGTAGAGCATCACCAACAGCAGGCCCGGCATCATCGCACCAACGAACAGATCGCCAACGGAGACCGTATCCGGGGAAAAGATCCCCATGTTCAGCTGCGCCTGCTGGTAAGCGGCGGAGAGCACATCGCCCAGCAAGACCAGAATAATGGAAGGCGGAATGATCTGGCCGAGGGTACCGGCGGCACAGATAACGCCACTTGAAATCGCCGGATGGTAGTTGCGTCTCAGCATGGTCGGCAACGACAGCAAACCCATCGTAACCACCGTAGCACCGACAATGCCGGTACTTGCCGCCAGCAACATACCAACCAGGGTTACCGATATACCGAGCCCACCCCGCAGTGGACCGAACAGGGCGGCCATGGTATCGAGCAGATTTTCCGCCACCCGTGAACGCTCGAGCATGACCCCCATGAAAACGAACAGCGGCACCGCGATTAATGTTTCGTTGGTCATGATACCGTACAAGCGATTGGGCAGGGCCTGCAGGAAGGCATCGTCGAAATAGCCGTTCAGGCTGCCGAACCAGGCGAATGCCAATGCGGTGCCGCCGAGGGAAAAGGCAACCGGATAGCCCAGCAGCAACACCAGACAGACCACCAGAAACAGTATCAACGGCAGAAACTCAGCCATCGCTTCCCGCCTCCACCTCGTCAACCCTGCCCATCAGGCGTGACAGGCTGCGGATGACCGTACTGATTCCTTGAATCAGCAACAAACCCGCCATCATCAGAATCAGGCTCTTGAACAGATACACCCCATCCAGGCCACCGGCCTCCCTGGAACCCTCTCGCAGCGACCAGGACTGAACCACATAATCCCAACTGATCAGGAAGATAAACAGACACACCGGCATTAAAAGCAAGAGGCTGCCGAGCATATCGATCCATGCCTGTCTCTGCGGTGAGAAACGCTGGAAGAAGATATCGACCCGGACATGCCCTTCATGTTTCAGGGTATAGGCGGCACCCACCAGAAACAGCGCCCCATGCATGAAAGTGACCGACTCCTGCAGCCAGATCCAGCCCAGGTCGAAGACGTAACGCAACACGACTACGGCAAAGGTGACCAGCACCATGAACAGGCTCAGCCAGGATACGGCGCGTCCCAACCATTCATTGATGAGTTCGAAGAGCGAGGCAATCCGTTCGAGTAGCGATATAACGCCTTTCATGAAGTGTTTCGAACCGTTACCAACGCATCAATATCCATTGCGGTACAGAAATATTGGTGGGGTCGGTGGAACGGGAATCGAATTCACCATCTCCATCCCGATCGACCATATAGTAGGGTGGGCCGGCGTCGGGCTGGACCTTTACCATATAGAGCTGGCCATTGATCCGGTACTCATAGATAGTCCCCTCCTCCCGCTTGATAATCGTCACTTCGGGTTCGATCACCTCACCGTCGACGACCAGTTCGGGCAGGGGCACCTGTGGAGGTTCAGGTGCACCCTGATCCTCCGCTGCTGTTGATCCGGCGGAACTCAGCACCAGACTGAGCAACGCTGGAATGATCGCATAACTATGATTAGACATCTTCTCCCTCCTGGGAGGTGCATCAACTTCTAGCCGGCTATTCCCGGTAACACCGGATATCCTCTATGCAGAGTCTATCAGCCACCGAGGTTAGAGTTCGAGCAGAATCTCCTGCTCCGCGGGCGAGGGTTCAAAACGGCGTGTCTCGTAATGGGTGAAAATCGCATCCACCACCTCTTTAGGTTGATTGCAGACCTGCACCAGATCGAGATCCTCGGGGCTGATGGTGCCCGCCGTACACAGAGTATCGCGGAACCAATCGAGCAATCCCTGCCAGAACGCCCCGTCAACCAGGATGATCGGAATCTTACGGGTCTTGCCGGTCTGAACCAGCGTCAGTATTTCCGCCATCTCATCCAGTGTGCCGAAACCGCCCGGGAGTACCACATAGGCCGATGCATGTTTCACAAACATCACCTTGCGGGCAAAAAAGTGGCGGAAGTTGAGAGCTATATCCTGATAGGGGTTCCCGGCCTGCTCCATGGGGAGTTGGATATTCAGGCCGATGCTGGTGGATTTCCCCTCGAAGGCCCCCTTATTCGCCGCTTCCATGATCCCGGGGCCGCCACCGCTGACCACGGAGAATCCACTGTCGGACAACAGCCGTGCAATCTCTTCCGCCAGGGCATAATGGTGATGATCACGCGGGGTGCGTGCGGAGCCGAAAAAACTGACTGAAGGACTTATCTGAGCCAGCTGCTCAAAGCCTTCGACGAACTCCGCCATTATCTGGAATACCCGCCAGGACTCTCGGGTCAGCTGACGTTCATTGCCTCCCCTGGGGGTACGGCGCCGGTCTCTTGTCATCGCCATCAGATGTTCACTCGTTCTCGTTTTATACAGCGACATGAAGTACGCATCATAGCAAGCAAGACATCCTGTTGAAATGGACCCCGTCACTGCGTAACCTTCCGCCTTTCGATTTCAATCCCTCTAACCTGGACTACCTACAAGACTGCAACCCATGTCCGATCTCAATCCGCGTCAACAAGCAGCGGTCAACTATATCGATGGCCCACTGCTGGTGCTCGCCGGAGCGGGCAGCGGCAAGACGCGGGTGATCACCGCCAAGATCGCCCATCTGATAAAACGTTGCGCAATCGATCCGAGATCTATCACGGCGGTCACCTTCACCAACAAGGCGGCAAGGGAGATGAAGCAGCGCGTGGCTGGCATGATAGGCCTCGAAAACGGCGCAAGCCCGGCCATCTCCACCTTTCACACCCTGGGCCTCAATATCATACGCCGGGAGTTGAAGCGAATGGATTACAAGGCCGGCTTCTCCATCTTCGACCAACAGGACAGCGACACCCTGCTCAAAGAGCTGTTGCGTAAAGGAAACCCGGGAGATGAGTCTGAGCTCAATGCAATCCAGTGGGCCATCTCGGGCTGGAAAAACGACCTGATAACCCCTGAACAGGCACTGAGTGGCGCAGAGGACGATTTGCAGGCCAGGAAGGCACACCTCTATGCCGCCTATCAGCGAAACCTGAAGGCCTTCAATGCCGTCGATTTCGATGACCTGATCCTGCTGCCCGTGAGCCTTTTTCGGCAACATCCGGATGCCCTCGAAACCTGGCAGAACCGGATCCGTTATCTGTTGGTTGACGAGTATCAGGACACCAACCAGGCCCAGTATGAACTGGTCAAGCTACTAGTCGGTGTGCGTGCCGCGTTCACCGTTGTCGGTGACGATGACCAGTCTATCTATGCCTGGCGTGGTGCCCGCCCGGAAAACCTGGCAAAGCTGCAGTCCGATTTCAGGCAATTGAAATTGATAAAACTTGAGCAGAACTACCGCTCCAGCGGACGTATCCTGCGTTCGGCAAACCACCTGATCAGCAACAACCCCCATGTGTTCGACAAGCGGCTCTGGAGCGATCTCGGCCCAGGCCCGGAATTACGTGTGCTCGAATGCCGCAACGAGACGCAGGAGGCGGAGAAGGTAGTCTCGGAGATCATCCATCTGAAGTTCACGGCAAAGGCCGCCAACAGTGATTTCGCGATCCTCTATCGCGGCAATCACCAGGCGAGGCAGTTCGAACAGGCGCTGCGCAGTCATAATATCCCCTATTTTCTCAGCGGCGGCACCTCGTTCTTCGCACGCACCGAGGTGAAAGATGTCATGGCCTACCTCAGACTGCTGGCAAATCCCGACGACGACAGCGCCTTTCTGCGGATCATCAACACGCCGCGCCGGGAGATAGGTCCCAATACCCTTGAAAAACTCAGCGCCTATGCCCGTCAACGGGAAACAGGCCTGCTACCGGCCTGCCGCGAGTTGGGACTGCAGAGGGTGTTGAATCAGCGCGCTTATGATCGCTTACAACTATTTAGCCGGCTGATAGAGGCACGCGCAAGTGAGGCCGAGAACAGCCCGGTGGAGGCGGTCCGCGGTCTGGTGCGGGAGATCGATTACGAAGATTGGATCAGGGCCAACGCCAGCAGCGACAGCGTGGCGGACAGGCGCATGGAAAACGTCAACGATCTGTTGGAGTGGATCAAAGCCCTCTACAACGGTGAGCTGCAGGAGAAGAGCCTGGAGGAGATGGTCAATCACCTGACCCTGATGGACCTGTTGGAGCGGCAGAATGAGGAGGAGCAGCAGGACCAGGTCCACCTGATGACCCTGCATGCCGCCAAGGGACTTGAGTTTCCCCACGTCTTCCTGGTCGGTATGGAAGAGGAGCTACTGCCCCATCGCAGCAGTATCGAGGAAGAGAACATCGAGGAGGAGCGCCGCCTGGCCTATGTGGGCATCACCCGTGCACGACGCAGCCTGACCCTCACTTATGCCGCCAAACGCAAGCGCTTCGGCGAGATGATCCCCTGCGAGCCGAGCCGCTTCCTGCAGGAACTACCCGAAGAGGACATCAGCTGGGAGGGCCGCAACAGCCAGCTCAGCCAGGAGGAGAAGCAGCAACGGGGATCGGCCCATCTGGCCAACCTGAAATCCCTGCTTTCATAACAGGCTGTATGAGGCCGTTTTTTGATAAGCGTCCGCAAATGAACGCGAATTAACGCAAATGATATTTTATTGCAACGTAGCCGCGTAGGGTGCGGCTTGCCGCACCAATACACAATTCTCACGATGGCACAGGCATATTTAGGTTGAAGGTGCGGCAAGCCGCACCCTACATGTAAAGAACATTCACGCTCATTACATTGTTCCCAGGCTCCTGCGTGGGAATGCATACACCTGATTGAACGGCAGAACAAAATAGGGATTCCCACGGAGGACCGTGGGAACCAGAATAGCCGCCTTAGTGGGTGAGCACCCAACTGACGATAGTGCGGATATTGTCATCGGAGACATGGGCATTGGGCGGCATCGGCACCTGGCCCCAGGTTCCCACACCACCGCTTTTCACCTTGGTCACCAGCATATCCAGGGCACCAGCGTCACCTTTGTACTTGGCGGCGACCTCTGTGTAGGCGGGACCGACCACTTTGGTTGCGACCTGGTGACAGGCCATGCAGCCGGACTGGGTGGCCAGGGCCAGCGCATCGCCACCCGCGGCAGGCGCGGCTTCTGCGGCTGTTGCGGCTTCAGCAGCGGGGGCCTCGGTTGCCGGGGCTTCTGCAGCAGGCGCTTCAGCGGCAGCGGTCTGGGTTGCCGGCGCGGCGGCGGGTTTGGCCTCACCCGCCACGCTCACCTTACCGATAGGGGCAATTCTTTCGAGCACATCCGCCCGCTCCTCGGCCATCAGTTGACTGGTTAGTCCCGCCAGGGCGATGAGGACAGACAGGGATACGGCTTTAATCTTCACGGGCTCTTCCTCCGTTGTTACTCTTGAGGCCAGTGGCCTGGGCTATTCGCAAAACCTGACAATTATACCCACAGGTGGCAAAAAGTTCGAACCGACTCTATCCCGGGCTGTCATCCTTCTGATTCGGGGCGGTCGATTATGGGTTGGACGCCGTCGGCGCCTGTCGTTACACTACGCTTCCTATTCAGCGCCCGTAGCTCAGCTGGATAGAGTACCGCCCTCCGAAGGCGGGGGTCACAGGTTCAAATCCTGTCGGGCGCGCCATTTCCATCAAGGGACGGACATTCCCCGACAGCCGGCAAATCAGCGGAATCGCGCAAAAACCGCATTGAGCGTTACGCGTTCAGGACTACCCGATAGTACCCATATTGGAGGCGGATTTGTTTAATAAGGGTGTATTTCTTGATGTGGGCTCCGTCGACCCTGGAGACATCGCCTGGTCACCACTCAAAGCCATGGCCCGCCATTGGGGCTGGCATCAGGCTACTGCATCCCGACAGACAATGGAACGGATCATCGATGCCGAACTGGTGATAAGCAACAAGGTGGTGCTCGATCGTTCCCAGTTAATCGTCTGCCGTAATCTCAAGCTGATCTGTATCGCTGCGACCGGAAGCAACAATGTGGACCTTGAAGCGGCCGCCGAACTCGGCATCGCTGTAACAAACATTACCGGCTACGCCACCCCCTCGGTGGTACAACACGTATTTTCACTGATCCTCTCTCTCGCTACTCAACAACAGAATTATCAGAAAGCGGTCACAAGAGGCGACTGGCAGCGAGCAAGCCATTTCTGTTTCCTTGACTACCCCATCTGGGAGTTGTCGGGTAAATGCATGGGCATCCTGGGCTACGGCGAACTGGGCCGTGGGGTGGGCCGGTTGGCCAAGGCATTCGGTATGAGCGTGTTGGTGGCCCAGCGGCCTGGCAGCGGACCAAACCCCGACCGCGTACCTTTGGATGAGCTGTTGCCCCAGGTGGACGTGCTTTCACTGCATGTCCCCTTGACACCGAACACCCGCAACCTGATCGGCACCCGCGAACTGGCCTTGATGCAGCCTCATGCCCTGTTGATCAATACCGCCCGCGGTGGCATCGTAGATGAATCAGCACTGGCGGAAGCATTGGTTAACGGCAAGCTTGGCGGGGCCGGAATAGATGTGCTTGTCGCGGAACCGCCGGTAGACGGCAATCCGTTGCTCAACCCTGAGGTCCCCAATCTGATTGTCACACCCCATATCGCCTGGGCCAGCCGTGAAGCAAGGCAGCGGCTGGTCGATGACGTGACTGTCAATATCCAGGCCTTTCTAGCCGGTAAGATTCGAAATCGCGTCGTATAGCGCAATCATCTTGAAGCTGTATGGAGATATGCCGGATCAAGATCAATTGTTTTGAATATAACCGTGCATAACCTGCCCAGCCCAGGATCCGCCTACATTCAGCCATCTCTGCATCATCCAGCATTGTGATGTTGTCAATAGGCTTATACTTGGTCCAGATATGAAGTTTTTCCTATCTAAACTTTGGCGTACACAATACTTAGAATAAACCGACCTGTTATTTATTTAGGTGAGAATGTGTGAACCTTCGATTCAGACTCAATCTTATCGTGACACTGGTACTGTTGATCATCCTTGTAATCAGCGCCATACAGGCGGTCAATAACGCACGGGAAAACGTCCGTGCCGAATTGGCGTCAGCGATGGTGTTTGCCGCGCATATGCTGGCGGCGGAGCTACGGCATGTTTATCAGACCGAGGAGCTCAGACAGCAACAGCCTGCCCCATTCAAGTTGGATCGGTTGGTAAATGTTCGTCATCTTCAGATCGCTTTTTACGACCTTCAGAATAACTTGGTTGAAAGTAACGACATAACATCCCCGGAAAACAGCGACTCCACTCCTGATTGGTTCAAACAACTGATGCAGACAGCGTTGCGGGACATAACCAAGATACGACTGCCCGTCTATGTCAATACAGCCAAACAGGGGGAGCTTGTCATCAGTCCGGAGCCGAACAGCGAAATTGCGGAGGCGTGGGAAGAAACCAAAATGTTGCTGACGATGATTTCTCTGGTATTCCTGGCTGTAAACATAATGGTTTATATTGTTGTATCACACGCACTAAGACCGATTTCACATATCACAAAGGCTTTGTCCGACATTGAGTCAGGGCAGCTTGGAACGCGTCTCCCAATCTTCAAGCTTCCTGAAATGGCGGGTATCAGCCACAAGTTCAATACGATGGCATCGACATTGCAAAGCAGCATCCGGGATAACCATCGCCTGACCCAGCAGATCATTTCCCTGCAAGAGGCAGAGCGAAAAAGTCTTGCGCAAGAGCTACACGATGAGATAGGTCAGCATTTGACAGCGATACATGTTGACGCATCAGTGATACAGCAATCCAGGGATCTATCATCCAGTATAAAAAGCGCCCAGGCAATCGATGAGGTTGCGTGCCAAATGATCGTGATTCTGAGAAGCATGTTAAAGCGCCTGAGACCCGGCGGTCTTGATGAGTTAAGCTTCATTGAAGCGCTGCAAGAGCTCATCAATTCCTGGCAAGAGCGGCATTCACAGACAGATCTCACATATCATATAAAGGGACAGTTTTCCGCACTTGACGAAACCAGGCAGTTGACCCTGTACCGTATTCTGCAGGAATGCCTGACAAATATCAGTCGTCACTCAAAGGCCACTGAAATCAGGATTGAATTGGAGGAATGCACGACAACCTATGAACTTGAGGTGGCAGATAACGGAGAGGGTTTTGACATGTCGGAGCAGAGACCCGGTTTCGGCCTGTCAGGAATGCAGCAACGGGTCAACAGTGTGAATGGTCTGATCGATATCAACAGCAGACCTGGAGAGGGTGTGATCATCCGGGTAAGCATCCCTAAGCAAGGAGAAGTCATGTGAGTCAGACCATCAACGTCCTGCTGGCGGACGATCACGTCGTTGTCAGGTCCGGCCTGACCAGACTACTGGAACAAAACAGCGACATGGTCGTGATAGGTAAAGCTGAGAATGGTGAGCAAGCCTACCGGTTATACAGTGAATCCATGCCTGATGTATTGGTTATGGATGTGTCGATGCCCGGCATGGGAGGTCTCGAGGCTTTGAGACGAATTATAGGACGTTGGCCCGACGCGAAGATTATCATGTACAGCATGCATGAAAACATCACCTACGCAATCCAGTCAATGGCAGCCGGCGCCATGGGATATGTCGCAAAATCAGGGTCTACAAACGATCTGATAAATGCCGTGCGGCAAGCGAGTATTGGGAAAAGTTTTTTGAGCACGGATATGGCTCAGAAAGTAGCCCTGCATAGTGAGACCGGCGATCATGATCCCACGCGAAGACTGACAACAAGGGAATTTGAAGTGTTCCGTCTGTTGGCAAAAGGCAACACTGTTGAGGAGATAGCCAGTCACCTGGATATTGGACACAAGACCGTCGCCAATTATCAAACGAGCATCAAACAAAAGCTCGGCATTAACTCCCCTGTCGAACTTGTTCGACTCGCAATTAGATATGGAGTCATACCGAAAGCGTAGATATCACTTCCAAATCATGCAGCATAAATCAGAGCCTGTTACCAGGCCCTGAGGCATTAACGCCGAAAACCGATTTCCATCGTAAAGAAATCCGGATTCAATGCACTCAGGGGTTCGCGCAGTTTTTCGATCTCGGAGGCAGGCGCATGAATCTCCAACCGGGTGATATCAGCGATCTTCAAGGCCTGATCCAGCAGTGCGCTCACGTTATCGAGATGTGCAAGTATCCCCTCCGCATCGATGTAACCTTCGCGGCAGTGTGCCTGCATGCCATTGAAACTGAAACCGTAGTGCATACATCTGGGCTCTGTCCCGGTTTTTTCCACAAACTGCTCACCAAGGTCACGAAACTCATCAAGTTTTCCTTCGTGGATCTTGAAGTACGGGACCAAGGTACAGCAGGGGTCGCTCAGTGCCATGGTTGTTCTCCTTAGATGGTTGTCGTCTGCTTATGCCTGTCAACAGGCCCTGATTATCCGCAATGTCTCATCAATTCGGTGCGGCAAGCCGCACCCTAGGTGACTTATCCTTCAAAGTCGTAACGCAGGGTCAAGCCGGCATAGACATCCCGGTCAGGCGCCGGTTCGAAATAGCGTCCGCCAAAAGCGTTGATGCGCACATTCCCGTTGTATTGCTTATCGAACATATTATTCACACCGACGAAGGGTGAAATTTCCCAGGGACCGATAAATTTACTATAGCCGAGACGCAGGTCGGCCACGGTATAGGAATCATTGGTGACCGTATTCGCGTTATTGGCGTAGATCTCATCCACATAGAGGGCGGTAAACTGGCTGTATATACCGTTGGGATGGGTATAGGTGAAATCGGCGCTGAGTAGATTTTCGGGGACACCGGGAATGACATTGCCGCTGAAATCGTTGCCGTTGTCATCGATGAACTCATCAAACTCAAAGTCAGAATAGGTATAGGCCAGGGTAGCGATCAGATATTTAATCGGTTCAAACACCAACTGAGCCTCCAATCCGTTGCGTCTCGATTCACCCGCGTTCTCATAGAATTCGGTATCATCAATCTCAAAAGGAACCAACTCGTCTGTGACATCCATAGTGAACAGAGCCAGGTCATAACGGACCTCGCCCCCCAGCACACCCTTGACGCCGATTTCGTAACTGGTGGCAACCTGTGGATCGAGCTCCTGGTTGAAGCCGGCACCGTCGGGGTCACGCAGCTCGACAGCCGTGGGCGATTCGAAGGAGCGGGAAATATTGGCATATAGATTGAGTCCGGACCTGGGTGTGTAGCGCAGTCCCAGGGTCGGGCTGAACTTACGGAAGCTGCGATCGCCGGAGTCGTCGCCATTACTGAGAAAGTTGTCATCCACATCGAAGTCAAGGCGGTCGTAACGCCCACCCAATGTGAGCTCCATCTGTTCGCTGATGCTGTATTCGTTCTGTATGTAGACGCCGATACTGTCGACCTGTTCGTCCTGGTCCTGAATCTTCGTGCCCAGCCTGTCGCCCGCCAGCAGAAATCGCTTGCGCTCATCCTCCTGACGATCAAGATCGACTCCCAACGTAAGCCGGTTGGCGTGTCCCGAGAAGGGAGCGGTATGGGTATACTGTGCTCCACCGCCAAACGCAAAACGATCCAACAGAATGCCATGACCGGTCGCCCCGATAGGCAGACGGTTGGCAAGGTCGCGGGAGACATAGTAGTTGCGCACGCGCAGCTCACCACGCTCACCCAGCGGCCTGTCGTAGACAAAACCGAGCCTTGTCTGCTCCAGCTTCTCGCCGGAATCGAGGCTGAGGTTGCGGGTCCATGCCTGGGTCGGATCCTCGTCGACCAGGGCCTCTGTCAGGCCGCCGGGATCGTCGGCCTGGGGCGAGTCGGTGTAGTTGAGTACGGTGGTGAGGCGGCCGCCACCGGCGAAATCGAAGCCGAATTTACTGTTGAGGGCGCTGAGCTCGGTGGCGCTGTGTTCCCGATAGCCGTCATAACTCAGATCGGAGATGTTGAGCAGATAGTCGAAGCGTTCATGCTTGCCGCCAAACTTGAGTTGGTGCTTCTGAAATCCATCTTCGCCAAAGGTTGGGCGAAAGGAGATGAAGGGGGTATCGGGCGGCTGCTCGGACTCGATCAGCAACGCACCTCCCGAAGCGTTGCCATAGAGGGCGGAGACGGGCCCGCGGATCACCTGCATGTTACCGATTGAGCCGATATCGATACTATCCACATTGGCCTGGCCGTCCGGCAGGGTTTCGGGGATACCGTCCACCAATACCTTGATGCCGCGAATACCGAAGGCGGAGCGGGCGCCGAAGCCGCGGATGGAGACACGCAGATCCTGGGCGAAGTTATAGCGATTCTGCATGAAGATACCCGGTACCTTGGCAAGGGATTCGTCCAGACCCAGCTGCGGCTCGGCAAACTGGATCTCCTCCTGCTGCACGATACCGATAGCGGCGGGCACGGTCTCCAGTGATTTTTCGACCCGCGTGGCGGTGACCGAGATATCGTCCAGGGCGGTCGCTCTACCGGCTTCATCGGCAATGGCGACGCTGGATCGGAAGGCAATGAATATTAATACGGCGGGTATTAGAGTTTGACGAACATCAGGCATCGTGTTTGACTCCGATAGAATGGACGGCTTGTATATCCTTATAAATAATCCAGTTGTCTTAGTGGTGCCAAGGGATATTTTCCCGACAACTACCGACCGGGGGTTCCCATGACCCTGACACATCGCCTGATATTGCTGGTGATCGTAATCGTCATGAGTATGCTCGCCAGTGGCGCCTACTATGCGATTGACGCCACGCGCGACAATATTTCAGACGAGATCAAGTCGAGTGCCCGCCTGACCATGCAACTGATGAGCGCAGCCCTGATCAGCGGCACTGCCGAGAACCAACCGGCGGAGCAGCAGATCCTGATCAGCCATCTTCAGCGGCTGAACGATATCCGCCACCTCAACATCGCAGTGGTTCGTGGTGACGGCACGATCATCTATCCATTCAGCGAACGCCAACAGGCACGCCAACTGAGTGTGCCCAGATGGTTCATCGATCTGGTGAAACCGCCGCCGGCGGAGTATCGCAAGCGTATCGCCAGCCCTCTGATCGGCACCAGCGAGATCGTTATCCTGGCCGATCCCACCGATGAGATCCAAGATGCATGGCGGGAAGCGCGCTCGATCGTTCTGCTCATCGTCTCCTTCACCATTCTCTGCATCATTCTGATGGCCATCATCATCCGCCGCTCGCTGCAACCGGTAAACGAGATCAGCACCGGTCTTGGAATTATTCAGTCGGGGGACTTTGCCGCCCGTCTGCCCCATTTCAACCTGCCAGAACTCAATCGCCTGTCTCAGCAGTTCAACCACATGGCGCAGGTGCTGGATGAACAGCAGAGAGAAAACCGACAGCTGAACAAGCGGCTGCTGTCGGTACAGGAGTCGGAGCGTCGCCACCTGTCGCGGGAATTGCATGACGAACTGGGACAATCCATCAGCGCCATCAAAGCGATGGCGGTGACCCTCAAGCTGCAAGCCGACGAAAAACCGGAGAGTGCCGATGCCATCATCGGTGTCTGCAACCATATGTACGGCGTGGTACGGGACATGATGAACCGCCTGCGACCGGTAGCCCTGGAGGAGCTGGGGATGGTAACGGCAATCGAGCGGTTGGTGGACGGCTGGAACGACCGCCAGGAGGAGTGTTTCTGCGCCCTCACAATCAGCGGCAACTTCGATGGGGTAGACGAGGATACGGCGATCACCCTTTACCGCATCGTGCAGGAGGCACTGACCAATGTGGCCAAGCATGCCGCCGCGGAAAAGATCGAGATTCGACTCGAGCGGAATGCAGAAGATTTGATTACTTTGTATATACGGGACGATGGACATGGCTTCGACCAAAGCAGCAGACACAAGGGCATGGGATTGCTGGGCATGCGTGAGCGGGTCGAGGCACTGAATGGGAAAATCTCCCTTGCCAGTGAGCCTGATCAGGGTGTATCAATTGATATCCATCTACCCTTCACCCAGAAGACCGGCTGACAGAGGCAATTGCAGATGAATCCAATCCGGGTACTGTTGGTCGACGATCATGCTGTGGTGCGGGCAGGCTACCGCACCCTGCTCGACGGCATACCCGACATCAAGGTCGTCGCCGAAGCGGAGCGGGGTGAAGAAGCCTGTCAGCGTTTCGCCGAGCTACTTCCGAATGTGGTGGTGATGGATCTATCGTTACCCGGCATCGGCGGGCTTGAAGCGACCCGCCGTATCATCGCCCGTGACAGCGAAGCGGCCATACTGGTATTCAGCATGCACGACGACACAGCCTTCGTGGAAAAGGCGCTGGCCGCCGGTGCGCGGGGTTATATCACCAAGAACAGCGCCGCCGAGATCATGGTCGATGCAATCCGCGCGGTGGCCTCGGGCCAGGCCTTCATCGATCATGAACTGGCACAGAATCTGGCCCTGCGCCGGGCTGGCGGAGGTGGGGAGATATTCGATTGCCTGACCACCCGTGAATTCCAGATTTTCAACCTCCTGGCCCACGGTAAGACACCGTCAGAGACCGCCAGCGAACTGGCGCTGAGTTATAAGACCGTGGCCAACTACACCACCCAGATCAAACTCAAACTCAATGTAAAGACCTCCACAGAACTGGTACACCTTGCCATTCGACATGGGATCATCGACCCGGTCAGCGAATAGTTTTGATTGGTCCGCAAATGAACGCTAATAAATGCAAATCTTATTTTTACGTGTAATGTGCGGCTTGCCGCACCGTAAACCTAAGTACACTCGCACCATGTCTATGCTAGCGTTTCGGTACGGCAAGCCGCACCCTACATTTATCCAAATACAGATCCAATGCGTGAACTTGCTGACGATGTTACACGCTCGTTCCCACGCTCCGCGTGGGAATGCATAGATCCAGGAACACAATAGAACGCGGTATGAGTTCCCACGCTGGAGCGTGGGAACTAGTTAAACGCAAATCTTATTTTTACGTGTAATGTGCGGCTTGCCGCACCGTAAACCTAAGTACACTCGCACCATGTCTATGCTAGCGTTTCGGTACGGCAAGCAGCACCCTACATTTGTCCAAATACAGATCCAATGCGTGAACTTGCTGACGATGTTACACGCTCGTTCCCACGCTCCGCGTGGGAATGCATAGATCCAGGAACACAATAGAACGCGGTATGAGTTCCCACGCTGGAGCGTGGGAACTAGTTAAACGCAAATCTTATTTTTACGTGTAGGGTGCGGCTTGCCGCACCGTAAACCTAAGTACACTCGCACCATGTCTATGCTAGCGTTTTGG
>QBVD01000076.1 GCA_003058525.1 gamma proteobacterium symbiont of Ctena orbiculata
GATCGCAAGTGGATACCATATCCAGGGCCGTCACCATCGCAGGTACTCATGAACTGCAGAACCTGGTATTGGCAACAACCGCCGTCAGGTCTTTTACCGGGATTCCCGAGAGCTTGGTCAATATGGATGATTATTGGCGCCATGCGGTCACAACCGGTGTTATGTCGCAGATGTTAGCCAGGCAGAGCAATGCGTTACACAGTGAACGGCTTTTCGTCGCCGGTATGCTCCATGATGTAGGACGATTGGTTATCTATCTTACCTTGCCCGACCAAGCCATTGAAATCATGGAGATTACAAGCGGCGATGAGTGGATCCTCGCTGAGGTGGAACAGCAAGTTTTGGGATTCAATCACATGGATGTGGGAGCTGCACTGATGAAGTCCTGGCACCTGCCGGAGAGCTTGATATCCGTCGCCAAAAACCATCATCGTCCAACCCATGCGACTGAAGCCAAAATCGATGTAGCCATAGTCCATATTGCACTAGCCATCGCTCGTGGCGAGATGTCAGGGCTGTCAATGGAGGAGATGCTCTGGGCCATAGAACCATACGTTTGGGATGCTACCGGATTAAATCCGGATAATGTGTCTCCGCATATTGATGAAATGCTCAGAATGTCACTCAAAACCATGGATATGATCTTGGCACCAACTACGCGAAAGCGGGCTTAGTGGAAACATGGCTGCTTGATTATTGCCCGGATAATTGCAGACATGTAGATCTAATTCCAACAAGCGCGACTCCGGTTCTTATTCTCTTCCCCCTTGCAGGCAAAGATATGAAGATCTTTAGCAGCCACTACGAGGTTGAAATATAACCTGAGTGATATGTACTCAAAGCATAACTACACGGAGGTGTTAACCATAACTATTTTGACTTGATTGCCATTGTGAAAACTACCATGCCCAACCCGAAACTTTTTAGCCATTTTCAACTGTGCGGAAATACGATTCCGTTTGACATGGAAAGCCCGTAGAGAATCATTTGAAGCAGGATATAGGCATGGACCCAGATGATGATTCCAAGTCAGAATTGAGTGGTGAGCGCGCTGTGAAAAGAGCGCTGCTCATCAATTTCATGAAAATTTTCATTCCAGCCTCGTTACTGTTGGGCGGTATCTTCTACTTCTTCTCGAACCAAACACAAAAATATGAATTGCAGGCAATAAAAATCCGCGAAGAATCCGCCTTGAGGAACGCCAGCGATCTGACCTCTACGTTGTTTAAGCAGAAGTTGTCAGACTTGTTGGTACTGGCTGAAGGCGAGGTATTGAGGGAGTTCCTTCACAATAACAGTACGCGGACCTTGACCCAGATAATCCGGGAATTTTCTCTGTATACCAGGCGCAAACCAAAGTACGCTCAGATCCGGTTAATAGATACAGATGGCAAGGAGATTATCAGGGTCAACAAAAAAAATGGAGAGCCGGAGATAGTGCCCAAGTCCGAGCTTCAGGACAAGAGTGAACGTTACTATTTTAAAGAGGCAATCAGACTCAATCAGGGTGATATTTATATATCACCGTTGGACTTAAATGTAGAACAAGGGGTTATTGAAGAACCGCTTGTACCCACCATCCGCTTCGCCACACCCGTATACGATGGGTACGGCGAGAAACGCGGGGTTCTGATCACGAATTTTACCCCGGCTGCGTTACTCGATAAGATTGAGGATATCTTTAATACCCTGTCAGGTGACACAGTCATGCTCAACAGTGATGGATATTGGTTGATCTGCATCAGGGCGTAACTGAATATTCTCCACCGTTCCGAGAATCGCACGATTCAACGGGTAGGCTCTCTGGAAAATGTACATTCCGGTTTCAGTGACGACGGAACCGCCGTTTTTACTGCTTATTATCGCCCTCCAAACTTCGGGTTGTTCTGAAGCAAAGGTCTCTTTGCTACCGTACATAAAACCCCATAGCTTTGCATCATCCGCACCCATCAACCAATATCCATCACTGTTGAGCATGACTGTGTCACCTGACAGGGTATTAAAGATATCCTCAATCTTATCGAGTAACGCAGCCGGGGTAAAATTCGTGATCAGAACCCCGCGTTTCTCGCCGTACCCATCGTATACGGGTGTGGCGAAGCGG
>QBVD01000030.1 GCA_003058525.1 gamma proteobacterium symbiont of Ctena orbiculata
GCCATTGCCAGGGTCACAAACTGCGACCATCTTGAAGCTGTTCGGAAGGAACGGCCTGTATGGTGCTGTTTTGCAAGGGACTCGAATTCATGTCTCGGTATCAGTTTCAGAAGTTGTGAAAACACAGTATTATGGTGACTCAAGGCCTGATTTCCTATTTGTTTTTCAATGGTTTGTCGTGAACTCATTGTAACAAAACAAGCAGGTTTTCAGGCCTTCTTATTTACTCTTTAGCGGGACAGCAGTGTAAATTGATATATATTGCTAGAAGTTTGTCTGTCCAGCCCAGTCTGTTATTCTCTTGGCGAACTGCACAATTCTCACTTGCTATGAATATGCTCCCCCGCTAACAGTTATCCTGAAAGAGAGGCACATGTTTAGAATCATAACTTATTTGCTTTTCCTCATTGTTTGCTTCCCTGTAATGGCTGTGGAGCAGTTGCGGGTCGGCGTGCTTCAGTTTGGCACAGTGAATTGGGAAATGGATGTAATAATCCGCCATCAACTTGATAATAAAAACGGCTTTGCTATCAAGATCGTCCCATTGAGTTCCAAGAATGCGAACAGCGTTGCCTTGCAGGGAGGTGCAGTCGATGTGATTGTCAGTGATTGGATATGGGTCAACAGACAGAGAGCGGCAGGAAAAGACTATACCTTCTTCCCATACTCACTCACAGTCGGCGGATTGTATGTTCGCCCCGATTCCGGTATTCGGCAGATATCGGATTTAAAGGACCGTAAACTGGGTGTTGCCGGAGGTCCGGTCGATAAAAGCTGGCTGTTGTTGCAAGCCTATAGTCGTAACCGGGGATTGGATATATCCACTTCTGTCGAACCCGCTTTTGCCGCCCCACCGCTACTTAATCAACTGATGCTCAAGGGTGATCTGTCCGCCGTATTGAATTTCTGGCATTACGGTGCACGCCTTGAGGCTGCAGGTATGTTACCGCTGGTCGATGTCAGATCGATGCTTGATGGTTTGGATATCGTGGAACCCGTTCCCATGCTGGGTTGGGTTTTCTCGTCCCAATGGGCGGAGAAACATCAGCATTTGATTGAGGGGTTGTTAAATGCCTCTTATGCCGCGAAACGGATATTGGGCGAAAGTGATGAGGAGTGGGAGATTGTCGCGCCATTGACCAAGGCAAAGGATACAACCACACTCAATAATCTGAAAGAAGGTTACAGAAAAGGCATACCCCATGGTTTGAAGAAAAATGGAATGAACGTTGCATCCCGAGTATTTGAAATGTTGGCCAGGGAAGGGGGGAAAAAACTGGTCGGTGAGGCGATGCAGATACAGGACGGAACCTTCTGGCAGGTTCTGGACAGCGAGGAGTTGATCAAAAACAATGTTGCAAGGCAGTAACTGGGGAAGGTGGCTTTTTCTCTCTGTTTTCCTGCTTATCTGGCAGATCGCTGCGCATTTGCTTGAGAGTGATCAGCTGCCAGGTCCATGGGAGGTCATGCAGTCACTCTGGTATCACCTGACCGAAGGTGATCTGCTGATCAGTATTATTGTCACACTGCGACGCGTTGTGCTGGCCTTTACCCTGGCCATGTTGGCGGGGATCGTGGTGGGATTTCTGATGGGGCGTTATCCTCTGGTCGATACGATTCTGGATGGTGTCTTGATCATGGGATTAAACATACCGGCCCTGGTCATCATCATTCTCTGCTATGTCTGGTTCGGGCTGGTCGAAGCTGCGGCGGTAGCTGCGGTTGCAATCAATAAAATGCCTTTGGTGGCGGTGACCGTGCGCGAAGGCGTACGGGCGATTGACCACCAACTGCTTCAGGTAGGCGAGGTGTTTCGAGTGCCTCTTCTACGATCACTGTTTCGTATCTACATGCCGCAACTCTATCCCTACCTTATAACAGCCGCCCGTTCCGGCCTTTCCTTGATATGGAAGATCGTACTGGTGGTCGAGCTGCTTGGACGCAGTGATGGCGTTGGTTTTCAGCTAAGTACATTTTTTCAGTTTTTCGACATCACAAGCATCCTTGCCTATACACTGGCATTTGTCTTGGTGATCTATAGTATCGAGTCGCTGCTGATGCGTCCCTTGGAGAACTATTTAAGTCGGTGGCGATCGTGAACGGTTGCCGGGTGAGAATAAACCACAAATCATTTGGCGAGATGTCGGTGATTAAGAATCTCGAGTTCGAGATTGTAACCGACGCTTTTATCAGCCTGGTGGGTCCTTCAGGCGCTGGAAAGAGCACCCTGTTGAATATACTCAGCGGTCTGGATGGTAACTTTGATGGCAGCCTGGAGTGGGTGGATGGCGGTCCCGGGTGTGTCAGTTACGTTTTTCAGGATCCCCGTTTGATGCCCTGGCTGACGGTAAGAGAAAACGTCGAACTGGTCATGCACGATGCCAAAAAGGATAGTTCATGGGTTGATCACCTGTTGCATTTGGTCGAGCTCAACGAAAGGGCAGATGCATTTCCAGGCCAACTCTCAGGCGGCATGCAGAGGCGCGTGGCACTTGCGAGAGCGATGGCCATAAAACCGGATATATTGCTGTTGGATGAACCCTTTTCGTCACTGGATGCACCCACCGCGGCATCGCTACGGGAGATGGTGCTCGATCTCTGGCGTGATCACTCCAGTGCGGTGATACTCGTGACGCACAATCTCAATGAGGCGCTGGAACTGGCTGACCGAGTACTTTTCCTGTCAAAGGGACCGGCCAGTATTATCCATCAGGAAGCGTTGCAACCGTCACGTATCGATCCCACTGTTGAGCGCGACTCGGATAATCTGGCTAAAGCCCTGCTGAAACGTCAACCAGGGATTCTGTCCGGTGTTGCTGTAGATCAAGTCGAACAAGCGTAAGCTGAAAATGATCGCTATACACCGCAAATAAGCGCAAATATTTCTTGATGTTCGGTGTGGCTTGTATATTGAAGAAGATCGAACTGCCTATTTTGGCGCCAGATCAATAAAGAGTGCAGCGCCGACAATTAATTGCTGCTGCACGAGTGCCGGTTCGAAGACGCGGCATGCAGGCTTAACCTGATCATATCCTAATTGTCTTGCTTAATGTTGTGCTTTTGTATCTTCCGATAGAGCGTGTTTCTGCTCATGTCAAGTGCTTCTGCAGTGCGTGTTATATTCCAGTTGTAGGTTTTCAACGCATTCAGAATAACCGTATGCTCAGCAGACCTGAGGGGATTGTCCGAGACCGCATCTACAGGGGGCAGGTCTTCGTTTTTCGGCGTGGAAGCGATGCTGTCCTGGGAATAGGCATGGGCATGATTCTGGTTGCGCCCAACCAGGGTTGGCAGATTGATATGGGAAACATCGATGACATCTCCATCACATAAGGCAACAGCTGTTCTTATAACATTGCGCAGTTGACGCAGATTGCCTGGCCAGGGGTATTTCAATAGATGCGAAATGGCTTCCGGTGTGATTTGCAGCTTTTTACCGGTGTCGTTTTCCGCTTCAAGGACTTTGAGAATGATATTGCGCAGATCCTGGCGCTCTCTGAGGGGCGGTAAGTAGAGTGTAATACCGTTGAGCCGATAGTAGAGATCCTCGCGAAAAGCGCCCTCATTGATCAGTTGTATAAGATCGCGATGAGTCGCAGCCACGATATTGAGATCAACCTTGATGAGTTGTTCCGCACCAAGAGGGACCACTTCCTCAGTCTCGAGCACCCGCAGCAGTCTTGATTGCATGTTGAGCGGCATATCGCCAATTTCATCCAGGAAAAGAGTTCCACCGCTTGACTCTATCAGTTTTCCGCGGCGTCCTTCCTTGCGTGCACCGGTAAAAGCACCATGCTTGTAACCGAATAGTTCACTTTCGATGAGCGATTCCGGGATCGAGGCGCAGTTTAAGGCAACGAAGGGTTTATCCTTGCGTTTGCTTGCCTTATGCATTGCTTGAGAGAAGAGATCCTTACCGGTTCCGGTTTCTCCCTGCAATAGAATAGGGATGCGCTTATCAACAACCCGTAGAGCGCGTTTGGCCGCTTCAAGCATCTGAGGGTCTTCACCGGCAAGCTTGTTCAGGTTGCAGAGTTCACCGCGACACTCATCCGGGCTCTGGGTAGCGGGCTTAATCGTAAGACCGCGTAGTGGTGCAGGTTCCTTGTACTTGTAAATAAAGCCGAAAAAGCGCGCACCGCTCTCCTGATGGCGGAACGGTAGTACAGTACCCTCATTAGACTTGGAAGCGAAGAGCAGACTGTCGAGATCATTACCCACAAGGTCGGAGAGGCTCATGCCAACCAGCATGTTTCGGTCCTGAATACCCAACAGCTGCAGTGCAACGATGTTGGCTGCAAGTATGCGGTTATCCTCGCTGAGGGCCAGCATCGCTTCATTGGGCAGTGCAACACATTCGACACGACTGTGGAAGCGCAATACCCGCTGGTTGCGGAATTCGCGGAGAAAATAACGGCCCTCGATCAATCGTGCATAACTGACCACCAATGCACGCGTATGAATCTGAGAAGCACGGGAGTCTTCAGTTCCGCAACAGGAGGCGTCCAGCACTGTGAGTAGATTGCCGTGAGGATCGAGTATCGGTGAAGCCGAGCATGAGAGGTCGATATTCTGTCTGAGAAAATGTTCATCCCTATGTACAGTGACAGGCCGCATTTCCGATATACAAGTACCTATTCCATTGGTGCCGACATGTTCTTCTCCCCAATCCGCGCCTTGCCACAGGCCGGCCTTTCTGAACTCGTCAGTCAGGTTGTCCTCGACTTGATGGTGGAGTATGAGACCCTTGTTATCGGTCAGGATAACCGCATACCCGCTACCGGACAGGGCCGACGCCAGGTTGGCCAGTTCGGGTTCGGATAATCTGATGAAGGCTTCGAAACGGGATCTGAGTTCATGCAGTGATTGCGGTTCGAGAACATTGGGACTGCGCGGCTTGAACGGGTCAAGGTGATCATCGCTCAGACAACGCTGCCAGGATCTGATAATCTCACGTTCAATACCGAGAAACTCAACTCCATCATTCAATGAAGCCACAGAAGAGATTCGTTCGGCATGTTGCCGAAACTTCTGATTATGGGTCATTGCCACTCCATCCGGTCAAAGTTGCAGTGAGTCTGCTTTAATTATTATTTACAACAACAAACTGTAGTCTCTATTCAACCATTTTTATATGCGAACTGTTCAGAAACGATACAGTGGACTGTTTAAAAATGTGCCAGGCAGTCAGGCCTGTTTTACCGCTCCCATAAGCTGTAAGCGTGATTTACAAGTAAAAAGATCGGCTTACAGCTCAAATCCGCCAGCTTGTTGAATCGATAAAATACCCCGGATTTCAAGTAGATAATATTCGTCTACACATTTGCTTGTCGCCTGCGGGCTGCGATTTGACCGCCTAAGACATCCAGGCCTTTTGAAACCATTCAGACGCTGTGCAACTGCAACAGCATGGGTATCAGCCGATATCGTTATTAAATAACATCAATTTCTGTACCAACATGATGGCGCGTTTTTTGCGAGCGCTTAATTCAGATATGCATTTCTCGATCGAGACACTGCAGAGGGTTCGGAAACAGACCTGGTTTGAATGGACGAGATGGCTGGATTCCGGGTTGTTGACGCAGGTTCAGGTGGATGATTGTATGTGGGGAGTTCCTCGAATTTTGAACATTTCAGACACAACAGGAATACCTGGAACAGAGGCTTCATGCCCGGTCCGGGAAGGGTTCGGAGCAGTTGTTGAACAACCAGGATCTGCGCGGATCCCCCAATGTTCAACATACAGGGAGTGGAGAGAGACACTATGCAGCATGTGATTATCGGTGCAGGCCCGGCAGGTGTGGTTGCAGCCGAATCAATCAGAAAGTTCGATAAATCCAGTACTGTCACATTAGTCAGTAATGAATCTGAAAGACCCTATTCACGCCTTGCGATACCGCGGTTTCTGCAAGGTACTATTGCTGAAAAGGATACTTATCTCAGATGCGGGCAGGACTATTTCGCCTCCCAGTCCATTGACGTTCGCAGGGGATGTGTTGTCAAGGTGGATAGCCGTAACGATTCGGTGAATCTGGCGGATGGCACGCGCTTGGAATATGACCGTTTGTTGATTGCCACCGGCTGTCGGCCTGAAAAGCCGGCGATTCCCGGTAAAGAGCTTCCTGGTGTTGTGAACTGTTGGACTCTCGAGGATGCAAGAAAGATTGTGTGTAATCTAGGCATCAACAGTCGATTGATTGTGGTTGGCGGAGGTTTTATCGGCTTCGTTATTATCGATGCGCTAGCACGTACCGGCGCGCACATCGATGTGATTGAAAAGGGAAACCGTATCCTCCCTCATTTAATGAACGATGAATCAAGTCGTTTAATCCAATCGTGGTGTGATAAGAAAGGCATCGAGGTGAAAACATGTGTTGATATCGAGGCGATTGAAAGAAGAAGCGTAACCAGTGGTAATGCGGGATCGGGTTCGCATCTCAGTGTTTTATTGGACAATGGTGATAGTCTCAATGCAGACATGGTGATTTTTACAACAGGTACTAAGATCAATACAAAATTTCTCGAAGGATCGGAGATTGCATTTGATCATGGTGTATTAGTGGATGAGCGTCTCAATACCAATATGCCGAATGTCTTTGCTGCTGGCGATGCCTGTCAAGGTCTTGGTTTTTCCACCGGCGGTCGAAGAGTGCAGGCTGTGCAACTAACCGCCAGTGAACATGGGCGCATAGCGGCTGCAAATATGTGTGGATTTAAAGCCAGATATTCAGGAAGCATCACCATGAATGTGCTTGATACGCTGGGGTTGGTATCCAGTTCCTTCGGTGCCTGGAACGGTGTTGAAGGCGGGGAGAGTGTCACCTATTCCCTGTCCGGCAACTACACATATCTTAACCTTCAGTTTAGTGAGGATAAACTTGTCGGCGGATCTTGCATCGGGAATGCCGAGTGCCTGCAGCAATTACCCAGGTTGATTCATGCGCATACTCCACTTAAAGAATGGAAAAAAAGGCTCATGGATGATCCATGCCGGCTTGGCGAGGCGTATCATGCACTTTCTCAAGTGAACATCAGTAACAACTAGGTGCTGTTCTGAACCTAATCTATTCTTAATTGATCGCCTACCGAATACAACAAATGTGTTGAGTCTTGAACCACTGTCTCAAAACATGACAACTCAGGGTGGGTGATCATAATCGATGATTATTTCTTTTGACTACCGAAGTATCTTAAGTTTTTTTAATAAAAATAAACGTTTATCAATAACCAATCGTTAAACGCAATGTTTGGCCTGATTCTTGCTGAAAACCTGTAACGAGGAATGGGATGTATCCAACGAACTGTTACGGGAACAGAACAATCCATTGAACTTGGAGGAGAAGAAATGATGATTTCCCTGCATCGAAAAAGGGTTTTGCTCAAAGTGGTTGCAATATCCAGCATCAGTGCCGCTGTTACCTTTACCGGTACGGTTAATGCACGCACGACACAGGCTGAAATAGATGGTGATGCAGCCAGTACACAAGATGTTCTGAGCTGGGGTATGGGCCAGCAAGGCCAGCGTTACAGCCCGCTTAAGAAGATCAATACAGGCAATGTTAAGAAACTGGTACCCGCATGGAGTTTCTCATTTGGTGGAGAGAAGCAGCGTGGACAGGAGGCACAGCCGGTTATCAAGGATGGTAAGATGTTTGTCACGGCATCATATTCCCGACTTTATGCAATTGACACAAAGGCAGGTCAGGAGCTTTGGCAATATGATCACCGCCTGCCTGATGGCATCCTGCCATGTTGTGACGTGGTCAACCGAGGTGCGGCGCTGTATGACGATCTGGTGATTTTTGGAACCTTGGATGCACGGATTATCGCTCTCCATCAGGATACCGGAAAGGTCGTCTGGCGTGCCAAGATCGATGACTATAAGGCGGGCTACTCTTTCACGGCAGCGCCTCTGATTGTCAAGGACATGGTTATCACAGGTGTCTCCGGTGGTGAATTTGGTGTCATCGGGCGTGTTGAGGCGCGTGATGCAAAGACCGGTAAACTGCGTTGGATCCGTCCGTCGGTCGAAGGGCATATGGGTCATATCTGGAAAGGTGACAAAAAGATGGAGAATGGTGTCACCGGTAAGACCAATGCCAGTTGGCCCGGCGATATGTGGAAAACCGGTGGCGCCGCAACCTGGCAGGGCGGTACCTATGATCATGAAACCGATCTGATCTTTTACGGTACAGGTAATCCCGCACCGTGGAATGCGCATCTGAGGCCTGGCGACAACCTCTATTCGACATCGACTCTGGCCATCGATCCCGATACCGGGAAGATCGCATGGCATTATCAATACACGCCTAATGACGGTTGGGATTATGATGGTGTCAACGAACTCGTTTCGTTCAATAGCGGCGGCGAGAAGCTGGCAGGTCACGCTGACAGGAACGGCTTTTTCTATGTCCTGGACCGTACCAACGGTAAATTGAAAAACGCTTTTCCTTTTGTCAACAGGATCGATTGGGCGAAAGGCGTTGACCTGAAGACCGGCCGTCCACTCGAAACCGGTGTGCGTCCTGGTGATCCCACCAAGAGCAAAGATGGTAAAAAGGGTGATGTTGTATTCGTCGCGCCCTCTTTCCTCGGCGCGAAAAACTGGATGCCTATGGCTTACAGTCCGGATACCGAACTCTTCTATGTACCGGCCAATGAGTGGGGCATGGATATCTGGAATGAGCCCATTACCTATAAAAAGGGCGCGGCCTACCTGGGTGCCGGATTTACCATCAAGCCCCTCAATGATGACTACATCGGTGCATTGCGTGCGGTCAATCCAAAGACTGGAAAAATCGTATGGGAATACAAAAACAACGCACCTCTATGGGGTGGCGTGATGACGACAGCCGGCGGATTGGTGTTTACCGGCACGCCGGAAGGTTACCTGAAGGCGTTCGATGCCAAGACCGGAGATGAGTTGTGGAATTTTCAGACCGGTTCCGGTGTGGTCGGTTGTCCGGTTACCTGGGAGCAGGATGGTGAGCAATACATCGCTGTACCCTCAGGCTGGGGTGGCGCAGTCCCACTGTGGGGTGGTGATGTTGCCAAGAAGGTCAAATACCTGAACCAGGGTGGATCACTCTGGGTCTTCAAGTTGTCTGATGTCTGATTAGCGTGATGGATCGGATATTGAGTTTGATATCCGATCCTGATCCGCGCTCAGCAGTGCTGACCAAACATCTTACAACCCAACACTGACAGATACATAGCGAAAGAGAAATCTGCCGGATGGTTATCAGGCATGACGATCATTCTCAGGCTTTCTGTTTGATTACCTGGAGTATCTCCACATGCAAATCTCAACATCAATTAAAGTCGGGCTCGGTCTGATATTATCGGCTATCATTGCGGGTAAGGCTTTAGCGCACGGCGATGTGGTGCCTCAGGCCGTTGATACCAAACACCTGCCTCCGTTGGGTGAGGATTGGCTCGAGGTTAATCCATACAGAGACAATGCGGATGCCGTAAAGACTGGGGCTTCCGCCTACAATCAAAACTGCGCGCGATGTCATGGCCTGGGTGCCGTCTCCGGTGGCATCGCCCCTGATCTGCGTTTGCTGCCACCCGAAGATGAGGGAGATGAGTGGTTTATGTATCGTGCCCGCAACGGTGCTGTACGTAACGGAATTACCTACATGCCGAAGTTTGAGGGCATCCTTTCACAGGAGGCGCTCTGGTCGATCAGGGCCTGGCTGGTGACCCTGCCTGTTGAAGAGTAGTCATCGAGACATAACAGTGAGAGAGTGATATGTATAGGATCAAAGACATTTTAATCTTTGCGGCTGCAGTTGCCTCTCTTATGCTGGCGAGTCCGGCAACAGCCGAGGATGAACCCACTGCATTGGATCGCATCAGAGAGCGTGGCGTCCTGGAGGTTGCGGTATACAACGACTTTCCACCTTTTTCCTATCGTGACGAACGGGGCAGGATTGTCGGAATAGATGCGGATATCGCCCATGCACTTGCCAAGTCATTGGGTGTGGCGGCGGCAATCAGAGCGGTGGGTGCCGACGAATCGATGGAAGACGACCTGCGTAATAACGTTTGGAAGGGGCATTACCTGGGTGGAGGCGTAGCCGATGTAATGCTGCATGTTCCCTATGATGCCGCGTTTGCCGAAGAGAATGATCGTGTCATCTTCGTTGCGCCCTATTACCGGGAACAGGTCGTGGTGACGGTTGAGAAGGGAGTCGGGGCCAATCTCGATCCATTGGACTATTTCAGTCGCGAAAAGGTGGGCGTTGAGCTGGATACCCTGACGGATTTCTATCTCTTGTCTGCCTACAATGGCAAAATCCGCAATCAGGTTGTCCACTTTTCGAATATCGGTAAAGCGGTTAACGCCCTGAAAAAAGGTGAGGTTGCCGGTGTTGCCGGTCCACGCAGTGAGATTGAGTTCGCACTGGGGGATCAGCTGGCCAATTATGCTGTGGGACCGATACGGATGCCTGGCTTGAGTACTTCCGGATGGGATCTGGGTGCAGCGGTGAAACAGGGTAACGGTGCCTTGGCTGAAGCAGTGGAACAGGCAATATCCCAGCTACGCCAGAGTAGTTCATTAAGTAAGATATTTACGCAGTATCGCTCCACCTATCAATTACCAAGCCGAACCAGGCTGGTAAGGGTTGAATCTGATGGGCGCATCAGTCAGCGTGATTAACAGACGGGGTTGGTGCAACTGGTTCGTTATCATTCTACTGTCTGGGATCGCAGAAGCAGGGACGGTGGAGGCCGTCGATGAGCGCTATCGTATACGTGCCGAAAATCAGCAGCAGGAGTTGATATCGCTTGGAACGTTAATATTGGTGAATAGCGCAAATGGTCAAGGCTATCGCATCGAATGGGATGAGGCGCAGTTTGAAAATCACTTCCTCTCCATGCGTCCATTCAAATGTCTCCCGCACCCGGTCCAGTTAATCTGCCATCTGCCATATCCCTATGAAATCAAGCGCAAGATAGACCATGATGATCTGACCGACCTGGAATATGACATGCTGTTTCTGCATAAGACCCCCCAGGAATACGGCATCAATGCCTGGAACGGTCTCTATTTTAAATTTCAGCGCGACCGGAATGGATTCTCCGGGGAGCTGAGAGAGACCGATTTGAATGTGCTCCAGGCTCCCCCGGATGAGGGTGATCTCCGTCCCATCGATCCGGATGCCTTGTACGAACCGTCCGATAAGCATTGGTTGCGTCGTATCATTATCGAACCGGTCGGATCCTAAGGAGCCAAAGTGTGAAGTCGATAGACCGACAGTTATTTCTTTCCTGCATCCTCCTATGCTGCCTTGTAAATCCAAGCTACGCACAACAGGACCAAACCGATCCATTGAACTCGCCGATGTGGGAGGATATGCACCGATCCCTGTTGGGCGGCGCCTCGGTGGTGTTTGATGACAGGGTTCAGGTATTGGCACCCGTCGATGCGGAAGATTCGATGAATGTACCGGTCCTGGTGGACGCAACGGCACTGGGTGAGGTTTCGAAGATCGTGGTGTTCGCGGAACTCAATCCCATCCATAAAGTGCTTGAATTGGAACCGCTTCATGCCAAGCCCATTATCGGCTTTCGCATCAAGGTGCAGCAGGCCACGCCGGTTCGGGCAGCGGCACTTGCAGGTGACGGCCGATGGCATGTGGGTGGACGGATTGTCGATGCGGCTGGCGGTGGTTGCACTCTGCCCAGTATCGGCAGTGAAAACAGTGATTGGGCCAGCCGCATGGGAGAGGTTGCCGGCAGACTCTGGTCAAATCAAGATTCCACCCGCCTGCGAATGCGCGTCATGCATCCCATGGACACCGGTTTAGTGCCGGGTATACCGGCATTCTACATCGACCATCTGGAGTTTCACGATGCGAACGGGGAGATACTCTCCCGCCTGTTCCTGCATGAACCGGTCTCTGAAAATCCCGTTCTCACACTCGATCTGCCGAGGCGTGATTCCGTAACCGTTGTGGGGGCGGATAATAATGGTAATCCAGTCAAAGCGCGGTTTATGACTGGCATGAATGAGGCGGAAATGTAATGTCGTCACGGCGAATTGTGATATTCCTATTCTGCCTGTGTTTCCTCACACCGGTATGGGGCGCCAAGGACTATGGCTTGAAACCACTTAAGATCGCACCCGATACCTACGTGCTGCTGGGTGAAAATGAACATTTCAATTTCAGCAACGGGGGTAATATCGTCAATGTCGGTTTTATCGTGACGGACGATGGCGTGATCGTGATCGATAGCGGGCCATCCCGCTTCTATGGTGAACAGTTGCGCGCAGCCATTGGCAGGATTACCGACCGACCGATTCTGAAGCTCTTCAATACTCACCTGCACCCGGATCACATCCTCGGTAATCAGGCCTTCGAGGATATCCCCATAGCCGCCCTGGCGGGTACCGTTGAAGGTATCCGTGAACAGGGTGAACTGTTCAACGACAGTATGTACCGTCTGGCGGGTGCCTGGATGGCGGGTACCCGGGTAGTGGTGCCGACCGAAACCGTTAAACCGGGTTTTGTAGAGATCGGAGGTCACCGTCTTGAATTGATAGAGCTTGATGGTCACTCCCATGCCGACCTGGTGATTCTCGATCATGCGACCGGGGTGTTGTTTGCTGCGGATGTTGTGTTTCATGGGCGTACACCCACCACCCCCCATGCCGATGTAGGACAATGGTTACAGGCACTTGATACGATAGCCGAGCTTGATTTCAAGCTGCTGGTACCTGGGCACGGCAGTGTGGTCACGGATAGCGTGGCAATCGCTCAGACGCGAAATTACCTGCAATGGTTGACAACCCGTCTGAACAAGGCTGCGGAACAGGGGATGAGCATGGCCGAAGTACTGCAACCTGATGCACCCCCATCGATCATGGAACTGGCTGTCTTTCTCGAGGAGTATCAGCGCTCAGTCGTCCATCTGTTTCCGGAGATTGAGGCGAAGGTGCTGGACCGGGGCAGGGTGGTGCAAGAGTGACCCGGCATGAGAATGCGCACCTTTGCCGAGACAATCCTATGCGCCATTCTTTCGCTACAGCCTACCGTCACGCTTGCGACCGATAGTCCGCTCTTTTCACCGGAGGGTTACCGCATTGCCCGTTATCGCGCACCTCTGCCCGAGATGCCACCCGCTGGAAAACGCCTCGATACCAGGTTGCTTGTCGAACTGATACGTCGGCAGAATCCGTTGTTATTGGATGTCCAGGCAATCACCCTGCGTCCGGAGACGGAGGAGTTCGGTATCGCCTGGCTGCCGAGCAGACAGAGATGGCATATTCCGGGAAGCACCTGGTTGCCGAATGTGGGATATGGCTATCTCGATTCACGCATGCATGCCTATATGCAAACCAACCTTGAACGCCTCACCCTGGGTGACAGGGATAGAGCGCTGGTCTTCTATTGTGTGGTCGATTGTTGGATGTCCTGGAACGCCGTAAAGCGGGCAGATGCGCTGGGCTATAGAAATCTCTATTGGTATCCGGAAGGCAGTGACGGATGGTATGAGGCGGGGTTGGAGCTCGTCCCCGGCGTTCCGGTCCCTTTCAAATTGAGTGAAAAATGACGGGTATTTCCGATCACAAACTGTCGCACTATCGCGTTCACGATCCAGAGCCAGTTAACGCTCATCCAATTGGCCCTTTTGTCTCTGAAAAAACGCCAATCAAGGCGCAAGTAGAGGGATTCGATTGTGCCAAATGAACGACGAGCAATGACTTGTGGCGATTTTTCAGGCTCAACCGGTAGGTCTTATTGCCACTACCTCGCTCACCGAAGTCGGCATCATGCCATGCCACATACAGTCGATCAGTTCTTCGTACAGATTGGGCAGAGGCTCGTTAAGCACGCCGTCCAGACGCAGGTGGATCAAGCGGATGGCGCCGCCGAAGATGTTGGAGGCGACGACCCAGGGGTCACCTTGCCGGATCTCGCCCGACTCTATCCCCTTCTGCACGATGTTACGCATTGTCTTGAAAGGGGTGGAGCTGCAGATCGGGGGCTCATCGGGCAGAAACTCATGGTGTTTGGCATGCAGTACGTAGGAGATGATATTGCGCTTTGTTTCAGTGTATTCAAAGAGCAGGTAGATGATGCGGTTGCAGCTCTCCCGAAAACTCAGATCCTCGGTGATGACATCCTCCACCAACTCCTCCATCTCCCTGATCAGATGGTAGAAGAGCGCCTTGGCAACACCCTCTTTACCGCCGAAATGGTTGTAGATAGAGCCGATGCTGACGTTGGCCTGTTTCTGGATGTCGTGTATCGAGACGTTGTGAAAGCCCTTTTCGACAAAGAGATCGAGGGCTGTGCTCAGAATACGGGAGTCCACAGGGGCGTTGGCCGGGGTGATTTTTTTAAGATGCGGCATGCGGGTTCCTATAGGCTTAGTTTTGTCGGCAATTATAACCAGCATAGTAAAAAATTTGACAAGAATGAATATTCATTCTATTTTTCCTTTTAGCCGCGTACCTCACTGCCTGCTGTTCCGCAGCGGGACTGAGAGAGTGAAGACGGTTTTCATGCCGAAGGATCATCGGCAAATAAGCGTAACGAGTAGTATTTCCAGACTGTGCAGAGCAGCGTGCAGTCAAAATAGGCCAACTGCAGGAGGAGGGCTGAGGTAACGCACGATAGCAGTAAAAATTAATACCAACGGAGGTTGAAACTATGAGGCTATTCAAGAAAAAGCCCGCCAAGTCCATTGCCTTGGCATCCGCCCTGGCTCTCGGGACCACCCTTTTCGGTGCGGTTCTGCCCCTGCAGGCCGATGAAACCTGCCAGTCACCCTACATGGCCAAGATTGTCGGCCAGGAAGACTTCGTCTATGTCTGGACCCTCGGCATCGAGGGATTGGGAGACGGTCAGGACAAGCTGGTGACCATTGACGTCAATCCGAAATCATCCAACTACGGCAAGGTGGTCCACAGCCTGTCGGTAGGCGGTCGCAACGAGGCCCATCACTCCGGCTTCACCGATGACCGGCACTATCTCTGGGCAGGCGGTCTCGATACCAACAAACTCTTCATCTTCGACGTCCACAGCGATCCGGCCAAGCCCAAGCTGCACAAGGTCGTTACCGATTTTGTGGAGAAAAGCGGCGGCGTGGTCGGGCCCCACACTACCTATGCCTTGCCGGGACGCATCATGATAACCGGTCTCTCCAACAACAAGGATCACGGCGGCCGCACCGCCCTGGTTGAATACACCAACGAGGGAGAGTATGTGGCAAACCACTGGATGCCCACGGATCAGAACCTGCGCGGCGCGGAGAAGACCGGCAAGTACGCCGACGGCTACAACTATGACGTGCGTGTATTGCCGCGACGTAACATCATGCTCACCTCCTCGTTCACAGGTTGGTCCAACTACATGATGGACTTCGGCAAGATGCTGCAGGACAAGGAGGCGATGAAACGCTTCGGTAACACCGTGGTGTTGTGGGACCTGCACAGCAAGAAGCCGAAAAAAGTCTTCGACGTACCCGGTGCGCCACTGGAGATCCGTTGTGCCTGGCAGCCGAACCATAACTGGTGCATCACCTCCACGGCACTCACCTCCAAGCTGCACCTGATCTATGAGGATGAGAACGGCGAGTGGCAGGCCAAGGCAGTGGCCGATATCGGCGATCCCTCCAAGGTGCCGTTGCCGGTGGATATCTCCATCAGTTCCGACGATAGCCGGCTCTGGGTCAACACCTTTATGGACGGCAAGACCCGGCTCTTCGACATGACAGATCCGCACAATCCCAAGCAGGTCTACGAAAAGAAGATCGGCCGCCAGGTCAATATGGCCTCCTCCAGCTGGGACAGTACCCGTATCTATTACACCTCTTCGCTGCTGGCCAATTGGGATAAGAAGGGCGAGGATAACGAACAGTTCTTCAAGAGCTATGTCTGGGACGGCAAAAAGCTGGTGGAGAAATTCGCTATCGACTTCAATAAAGAGAAACTCGGCCGCGCCCACCAGATGCGTTTCGGTGCTTACTCCCTCTATGGTGCAGTCAGGCCTGAGGAAAAGGAGGTCTCCGTAGCCAGCCTGGAGTCCATCGTCAAGTGATACAGGCAGTTCCGGATGTCTGACAGGCATCCGGAGGGAGGCAACCCTGTCGGATGGATCTCTGTCAGGGTTGCCGCTGTCTGGGAGCACCTATGCATAATCTATTTATACGATCTGTCTGGCTTGCCGCCATCCTGATTTCAACAGCGTCAGCCGATCCGTTATCCGATTCAGCGCCGGGCTATGGTGAGTTGGGCTACACACTGCCGGCGATAGGCGGTTATTCCCTGCCACCGCTAGGTGAGGCAGGGAATGGGTTGGTGCTCAACAGCGAAGGGAAACAGCAGCGTCTGCACGACCTCTTCAATGACCGCTATGTCCTGTTGGCGTTTATCTACAGTACTTGCAGTGACGTTAACGGATGCCCGCTCTCTTCCCATGTCTTCTATAAGATCAAATCGGCGATGAAAAGGGATGCGATGTTGGCCGACAGGCTGAAGCTGATCAGTCTGAGTTTCGATCCCGAAGTCGACACGCCGGAGGTGATGAAACTCTATGCCAATAATTTTCGTTATGCCGGAAGTTCAGGGGAGTGGCAGTTCATTACCACCGCTTCGCATCGGGCGCTACAACCCATATTGCAATCCTATAATCAGGTGATTCAGCGGGAGGTCGACAGCAGCGGAAAGGCAAGTGTGGGCTACAGCCATGTGCTGCGGGTCTTCCTCATCGATCCGCAAAAGCGTATACGCAATATCTACAGTGTCGATTTTCTCCATCACGATCTGATCATCAACGATGTGAAGACGCTGCTGATGCAGGAAGAGAATCAAGGTCGGTTGTTAAAGGCTGCTCTGAGCCTCCCCGAGCCTTCAAAATTATCCAAACCGGGGGATGATAAACAGGGTTACGAGCAGGAGAGCTATGTTACTCGATCCCTCGATCTGGAGTTGAGGAAAGGCCAGGCTGCGAATCTGATGACCTATATCGAACAGCCGCCACTGGGGCTGCCCCCGGTACCGGTACCGGAGAACAATTCCATAACCCGGGAAAAGATCGAACTCGGCAGAAAGCTTTTCTATGACCGCAGGCTCTCGCTCAACGACACTTTCTCATGTGCCATGTGCCATGTCCCTGAGCAGGGATTCACCAGCAACGAGCTGGCCATGGCGGTAGGCATAGAGGGGCGCAGCGTGCGGCGCAACTCGCCCACCATCTACAACTCGGCCTATGCCGCCCTGCTGTTTCACGACGGGCGCGAGCAGACCCTGGAACAGCAGGTCTGGGGTCCGTTGCTGGCCAGGAACGAGATGGCCAATCCATCGATCGGCTATGTTCTGGAGAAGATCCGCAAGATCGATGACTATGAGGGTAGCTTCGAGGCTGCTTTCGATGGCAGGGGAGTGAGTATGGAGACGCTCGGCATGGCCATCGCCAGCTATGAACGCGCCCTCGTTTCCGCAGGCTCACCCTTCGATCATTGGTACTATGGGGGTGATAAACAGGCACTCTCAGCTTCAGGGCAGCGGGGTTTTGAGCTCTTTGTCGGCAAGGCAGGATGTGTGGCCTGCCACCACATAGGCGACAAGCATGCCCTCTTCAGTGACGATGGCCTGCACAATACCGGTATAGGGTACAGGGAATCGATGGGAATAGTGCCCGAGACGCAGCCGGTGACGGTGGCGCCGGGTGTGACCCTGCAGATCGATCGATCGGTCATCGAACAGGTGGGCGAACCGGCACCCACTGACGTGGGTCTGTATGAGGTGACGCAAAATCCCAACGACCGCTGGAAGTACAAGACACCCAGTTTGCGCAATGTAGCGCTCACAGCACCATACATGCATAACGGTTCCTTCAGTACCCTGCGTGAAGTCGTTGAGTTTTATGACAGGGGGGGCGTCGCAAACGAGCTGCTCGATCCCTTGATCAGGCCGTTGGGATTAAATGAATCTGAGAAACAGGATCTGGTCGCCTTCATGCGATCCCTCACCGGCGGCAATGTGGACACCCTGGTGGCCGATGCCTTTGCCGCGCCTGTTGGTGATGTGGGAAAGGGTGATCCGAGTTGGGTGCACGGTACAGATGTGGAGGTGCGCTGAATGGTGATACCCGCTAAACACTTGCTGTTTCTACTGATCTTCAGCGCACTCTCGGTCACCGTGACCTGGGCCAACACCGAGGAGCTGGGTGGCGAATTCAGTCTGACCGATCACAACAACAATCCCTTTGAATTGCGCCAGCTTCAGGGCAAGCTGGTGCTGCTCTTCTTCGGCTACACCTACTGCCCCGATATCTGCCCCACCGAGCTGGCGAATGTGGCTGCGGTACTCAATGAGCTGGATGATCAGGGGGATCGGGTGCAGGGGCTGTTTGTATCCCTGGATCCCGGGCGCGACTCCCCTGAAGTGATGCGGGACTATGTCCACTATTTCAACAAAGGGCTGGTCGGGCTGACCGGAAGCGAGGATGAAGTGGCGCAGGTGGCCCGGCAATACCGTGTCAATTACAAAAGACACGAAAGAGAGGATGGCGGCTATAGCATCGACCATTCGGCCAACCTCTACCTGATTGACGGCCAGGGAAAGCTCACTGCGGTAGTGCCCTACGGTATGCCACCAAAGCATATTCTCGATCTGGTACGAGGGTTATTGGCTGAAAGTGGCTGATATGATTTCCCAGGCCAGAAAAACGTCGGGTGAAATGGTTGACAGAAATGAACGTTCATTCTATTCTTTATCCCGGTTCGACCATACGGGTTGGCCGGTCGATGGCTGTGGGCAAGCTGCACAGGTTTCGAGTCCCTTCAGCTACCTCGGGCACAGTCTGACCGGTTTAACCTGGTCGATCCTGTCGTTTGCGCTATTCATGTCAGTTGTATTGAAGGCATCGGCCACTGAGGGTCTGCTTGCTGCAGTCAGGCCGCTACCCGCGCCTGCTTTCCGCCTGCAGGATCTGGAAGGGAGAAACCATCAACTTCATGATTACAGGGGCAGGGTGTTGATAGTCAATTTCTGGGCCAGCTGGTGTGTGCCCTGCCGTCGCGAGCTGCCGTCGATGAACCGGGCCTGGACAGTGTTGAAGCCCAAAGGGATCGTCATGCTGGCGATCAACCTGGGGGATGATGCGGAGGCGGTCAAGGAATTCCTGAATGACTTCCCCATCGATTTTCCCGTGTTGCTGGATCACCGGGGACGGATCAGTCAGCGCTGGCAGGTTCGGGGATTGCCAACGACCTTGGTGCTGAATCGTCGAGGTGAAATCGTCTACCGGGCAGTCGGCGAGCGGGAGTGGGACGATGCAGCACTGCTGCATCAGCTACAGACCCTGCAGCCTGAATCAACAAAGCTTGACTGATTTTTTTTGGATTCCAATCTTTGGCTGAACAGTGTCAGAGTTCATTTCGATCAAATCACAGGTGCATATGATGATAAATAAGTCGATACAAAAAAGAGGGTGGCGGGGTTTGCTGGTGGGTCTCCTGCTGTTCAGCATGGACTCGGCCAATGCAGCGGAAAAGATCAACGATGCAATGGCACTGAATGGGGTGAAGGAGACCCGCAGTGTCTTTCTTATCGATTTCACCAATCCCCAGAAGACAGCATTCTATCTCGACATCATCCGTGGAACCCATGAGGGTCTGGTGAGACAGGGCGTGAAACCCAACATGGTACTGGTCTTCATCGGTGAGACGGTGCGTTATCTTTCAACCGAACCTGACGACGTCCTGGCCATGGAATATGGCAAGCAGCTTGATTCAATTGCAGATACCGCCAAGGCACTGAAGGCAAAAGGGGTGCGAATGGAGGTCTGTGCCATCGCCAACCGTGTCTTCGAGGTGGATAACGCTACTGTTCTGCCGGAAATGGATGTGGTAGGGGATGGCTTCATCTCGCTCATCGGCTGGCAGACACAGGGACATAAGCTGGTGCCCATCTTTTAGCCGAAAACTTCCGCTGACAAGGGCCAATGCTGCAAACGCTTTTTTGCAGCAGCCGTTGATTCAGCGTCGCAGAGATTTCAATTCGTAAACCACCTCGCCACCGGCAAACACATCATTCGACAAAGGCTCTTCCCGTAGCAACTTCACCAGGCCAACACCGGGTGCGTACCATTCTGTGGTGTTGATCAGTATCTCCTGGTATCCGCTGCGGGCGTCTGCGTAGAGGGTGAGATTTGCCTCGCCTTGAACCCGGATACAGTTGTCGAAACGGCCGGCAGGTACCTCCACCGTTTCATCATCGGCCATGATCTGGAAGGTCATTTTAAGATTCATCCCACGGGTCAGACCCTCTTCATAGGGATAGACGCGACGCAGTACGAACGGGTATGTTGGATTGCTCCATTGAGTACCGTTCCTGAGCGGATATTTGAGTACCCAGTGTGGTGAGTTATCGATAGCAGGTTTACTTTCGATCAGGGTGCGCTTTGCAGTGCGGTAGATGCCGCCGCTGTTCTCGGCGATATAATAGCGGGTGCCGTCACTGGTTATGCGTACTGCATGGAGTAGACTGTTGATCGACTCCCGCTCTCCCATGCGGATGGAAAAATCGGTGTGTCGGACCGAGTTCCCGACGCTGGTGGTAACCAGATAATTCCATTGCAGTCCCTCCTGCAAGGGAAAATAGCTCGAGCTGTCCAGCGATTGATTCGAGCAGGATTGAAGAGCCAGGACGAACAGGCCAAGAATGGGGATGTATCTCATTTTTCCGGTAGCGCCGGATCGGGAAGGGAGTAGATTTCAATCTTATCCCGCTGTTCACCTATACGGGTGAAGTCGAGTGGTTGTCCCGGTTTCCTGGTGACTGCGGCTCTTCTGCCAAGCTGCATAATGCCGTTGCGCATATTGCGTAGCGCTTCTTCCAGGTCGGTGTGAAGTGCCTTACTGTACTCCAGCTTGTAGGCACGCGGATCATGCGCCGGCTCACCACTGCTGAGGTCGGTGGCCCAGATGGTGATGGTTCCGGGCGATCCTGTCGTTTTATCGGGTTCATCAACCACCGATGCATGCAGCAGAAACCGTTCCGGAACCTCAATCCATGCAGGCCAGCCCTGCACTGATTGCCATGCCTGATAACTGACGAAATAGAGTGCCGTTGCAAATACAACGATAAACAGTCTTATCAGGGAGTGGAAACTGCTTGCAATCAGCGCCGCGGCCACAAGCGCGGCCAATGCAACGTAAGCGAGCAGTATCAATAGTACCGATTCACTCATATCTTACCTACCTGGACAATCGATTTTTCAAGGGTGTTGATATTACTGACTTGACCGTCGGTGCCGATAGTGAAGCGTATCGCTGTCTTCTCTTCGCCAACCCGTTCAAGTATCAGGGTTGCGTAGTGCAAAACTTTAAGCGCGGGATTGACCTCAGCAAGATAGACGGTTACCGGAACAGGTTGCAGGGATTTGCTGTTGTAGTAGTGAATATTGATGACATACTCCCCAGGTGGACGGCCGCGTATGGTCACTATCTCCTGGTTAAGGGGATTGATTATCGTTTTGCCGTCAATCAGCAGCGTATCATTGGCCATCCCTCGGTCATCTCTATCCAGGTGCATAAGACTGGCCTGGGGATTCTTGAACCAGACCAGATCACCGTTTGGCCCCTCAACCCAGGTGTCGATATCGTCCGGACTGTTATCGGTCCAGGTTACCGAGATCAGAAAGTCGGCCTTGGGATTGATGGTACCGGTCTTGGCCGGCGGATTTAAAAACATCAAGGCGACAAGAAAAAGAAAGGTGAATGCAAGCAGTGCGTTGAACAGCAGATCGGTGAATGGATCCGCATCGAACTGACGGCTGTTGCGAAACATCGCCACTGAATCACTGCTCCTTGTCAGCCACTTTGAGCAAGCGTGTTTCGCTGAACTCTACGGCCTCTGCCACCAGGCGATCAGCGGCTCGATCCAGCATCAGGTACTGCATCCCGAGCAACATGCTGCAGCTGAGTCCCATCAGTGTGGTGTTCAGAGCCACCCCCATACCGGTCGTCATCCGTTGCAGAAGGCCCTGTATGTCGGACAGGTCAAATGATTTCAATTCAGCCACTGGCGCCAGCATCATGACAAATCCGATCACAGTACCGAGCAGGCCGAGTTTTACGAGCAGTCCGCAGATGAACCAGCCAACTTCGTGCTGACCTCTCATACGCTCTGCCATCACCTGCGCCAGCAGGTGGCTATCCTGGTTTGGTCGATGATGCGCTTGCAACGAACCGCGCATTGCGGCTATCCCGGCAATAAACTGACCTGAGAGGGAATCTTTTACGGGTAGCTGGTTTTCTATCCACCAACGATTGCTGCCTGGGCCGGGTGGATTTGCGGTCGTGAACCGAATGATCCGGTCGAGTGCACTGTTTTCATGCGATAAGAACAGTGCCCTTGCAGCACAATGAGTGGTAGCCAGTATAAAGAGCAGCAGGATGATCAGTGTGATGTGGCTGGGATCTGACAGCAAAGCGGATTGCAGCAGACCTTGATCCCAGAACAACCAACTGATGAACGACAAGATGCCGAACAACAGTAGCCATTGTAAAACTAAGGTATAGGGTGTTTTGGCATTTCGCACTTCAAGGTACTCACTGGTGAATCGAATCCTGCTTCATGTTGTATAGATGAAAAGCATGCTCCGTGCCATTTCCCTGTAATGCAGCCATATCACTCACCGTCAATTGTCACATGTATGTGGCTGATAAAGGTGTTCATATATTGAGCATTGTCGACATTTTTTGAACAATCGTGGTTGTAAGGCCTCGGTAGATATGGAAGTGTTGCCGATGTTGGCTTTTCAGCCGATGCCTTGTATGTCGATGACTATCGAGAGCAGGCACAAATGTTGCTATTACTTAGGGCCTGTTAACACTAATCCAATTGGCCCTGTTGTGCCTGAAAAAGCGCCAATCAAGGCGCGAGGAGAGAGGTTTGGTGATTCCAAATGAACGACAAGCAACGCCGAGTGGCGCTTTTTCAGGCGCAACCCGAAGGGCTGGGGCTATTTTTCCGCCCAGCGGCGTTATCATTCGCTCATGTAGCATAGCTACACCTCGCTCATTCTGCCTTGCTGGACAAAAAAATAGTCCCAGCAGGGCCGATTGGATTAGTGTTAACAGGCCCTAACTCATTCAAATTCATTAAATATCGGTGTCATACCAACCAGGGGAGATTCGAACAATGGCAAGGTTGAAGTTCTCTTTAGCCACACTATTTGCGCTCATAGTGATTTTTCCGGTTTCTGCCGCGCATGCAAAGGATCAGCAAATGTTGGCTCTGGCCAATGCTTCCGGTTGTTTTATCTGTCACAAGATAGCGCCTGACGCAGGTAGCGATGAACTGCCGCTCGCACCGAGTTATCAGGAGATCGCGTTACGCTACAGAGGTGATAAAGATGCATTCAGCCGTTTGCTGGATCGAGTGCTGCATGGCACGGTCTATCAGGATCAGGTATGGGAGGGTGAAATCGGGATGCGGTTCATGCCGCCGAATGTGAATGTCACGCGAGAAGATGCATCCTCGCTTGTTCACTGGATACTTATGCTGGATATTGATCCACAAGTGGCGGAGAGGCTTATGCATCACGACAGAATGCTTACACTCTCCACCGTAAGCGGTTGTACGATCTGTCATCGAATAGATCCGGTCAAAGTGTCGCGTGTTATTCCTCTCGCGCCATCATTCAGGGAGGTGGCCGCGCACTATCAGGATCGACCGGGCAATAAGGACAGATTGCTGGAATCAATACTGCAGGGTACCCAGGGTAACCAAAAAATATGGCAAAACGTCAATATGCTCTACATGCCACCGAATGTGGCCTTGAAAAGAGAGGATGGTGTCAGGCTGATAGAGTGGATACTCTCTCTCGATACCAAAGGGGTACCTAGGCACATGGAGCCACCTGCGGGCATGGGTTCGTCAAGCCAGTGACCTGTTACCACAGACGCGCCATCCGAACGACTACTGTTGGATATGCACTCAACGGCAGAAAAATCGATATTGATTCCCTGAGTGTACGGATTTCACGCGTTTCTGTTCAGAAACTGCACATCTTTAGGTGGGTGTTGCTTTGACGGTTTTTTTTAATCGGCGATAACCGCAGATATATATATCTGTAATTTAGGCATTTATAGGTAAATCACTGTAGAAAATATGGTTGGATGTTGCGGGTGTTATATTGGTATGTATCTTGATAGTCGATCATTGTTGCCTCTGGTGGTATTCAGGGTGACACTTTCATAAACCTCAAAAAACAGATAGGAGTGAGAACAACGATGCATAAATGGTCAAAACCGATGTATCAAAACATGCGATTTGGATTCGAAATCAATCTGTATGTGAAAGTACGATAACTTCGGTCTTGCGTAGAAGATGATGGGGCGGGGGAGCGTTGCTCTCCCGCCTTTTTAATTTCCGCTTGATCCCGGATCGGATTCAAAAGCCGCCGATATGCCAATTGTATACTTTGGTTTCAGGCTGATGTTCCGGGTCATAACGAGCGATCGTCCCGTCGTTGAAGCATCTGGTAAAATCAGTAGACGCCTTGTGCATTGAGAAAGGTGCCGAGTTCTTTATCGCTTTTGAAAATGTGGATAAGCACCCAATCGGATGAGACATCGTAATCAGAGCGAAAGGTCGGGCTTTTTCCGTCTGTGACACCCGCAACCAGATTGTTCAGATGCTGCAGTAATACATGGTGCTCGTGTAGATGCTGCTCATACTCCGGATAGTTATGCTTTTTCATCAACTCATCTTCGGTGGAGAAGTGAGTTTGCGTATGTTCATACAGCTCAACCAGCAGTTTTTGCAAACTCTCTTTATCAGCACACTTTTCCACAGCGGTGTGGAGGCTATTAACGATATTGAGCATTTCCTGATGTTGGTCGTCTATTATTCTGACGTTGACACTGAATTCTTCGCTCCAAGTAACGATCGGCATATTGTTCTCTCTATTGCATGATTTTTTGTGCTAGGGCCTGTTCACCGATGCTATTTCCACAAACTTGTTTAAATGCATCAACAACTCTGCCAAATTATGGGACATTCTGAAAGAAATCACCTTAATTTCCCGCGAAATTCTGTAGTGGTCCGGGTTTATCGATCCGGTACAGTCGAATTCCAAACACCGAACGGGTGTATGTGATGTGTAAAGCTGCTTACCTATAGCGGGGCGGATTGGCAGATTACCCTCAATTATTATGTGTAAATATACACTGACTTCAGTTTGCTGCACCTGAAGATTGGATAGTTATATTTCAAAAATCATCTAAACTGATAAGCAATTATCCATTGCTATAGACCATATTACCTCCACATCCGGTAAATTCTCAACGAAAACAATAGGTAATCCATGCGGAAGAGTTTGGCGCGTGGTTTGCAGATAGTGGTTTCACTGATCCCTGTTGGAGTCTGACATGTCCAATCCTCCCAATGTGCTGATCCTCGGTATAGGAAATCTGCTGTGGGCCGATGAGGGCTTCGGTGTTCGTGCATTGGAATCACTTCAGCGTCATTACCGATTTTCTGACAATGTTCGTCTCCTGGACGGGGGCACCCAAGGTATCTATCTGGTTCAACATATCCGCGAGGCTGAGATACTGGTGGTCTTCGATGCGGTGGACTACGGTCTGCCTGGCGGCAGCCTCAAGCGAGTGGAGGATGATGAGGTACCCAAATTTATGGGCGCCAAGAAGGTGAGCCTGCATCAGACCGGCTTTCAAGAGGTGCTCGCCATGGCGGAGATGCTCGGCGATTATCCCCGGCATCTTCTCCTGATGGGTGTACAGCCTGTTGAACTGGAGGACTATGGCGGCAGTTTACGGGAACCTGTACGTGCACAGATAGAACCGGCGATCGCAATGGTTCTGGACTATCTTCAGGGATTTGGCATCGAGGCTCAACGACGAGAAAAGCCATTATCACCGGACACAGGTTTACAGGGTGCGATTTCCGACATCCGGCGCTATGAGAGTGAACGACCCTCCGCGCAGCATGCCTGCCGGGTTGGTGATGCAAGGGTTCTGACATCACCGCGATTTGACCTGGCCTTTCGTCCTGTTCAGCTTGAACAACACGCCATTCATGTGGATGTGGATACGCATCTCGATAAATACCGTAGCAAGGGGAATCTGTGATGTGTATCGGCATACCGATGCGGGTCCTCTCCACGTTCCCGGGTCAGGCGGTATGCGAGGGGTTGGGTGAGCGGCGCAGGGTGGATACCCTGCTGGTAGGTGAGCAACAGGTTGGTACCTGGTTATTGGTATTTCTCGATACCGCCCGCGAGGTGTTGAGTCCGGCCAGGGCAAGGGAGATAAAACAGGCATTACAGGCCCTTGAGCTGGCAATCCAGGGTGAAACGGAGATTGATTATCTGTTTGATGATCTGGTGAATCGTGAACCGCAACTGCCGGAACATCTTCGGCTGGATAAATAGCAGGAGAGAAATATGCCTTCACCGCTGATCAACGACCTCATCGAGCAAAAAGGTATCGCTACGGTCAATGAGCGTTCGCTTGGGGATTTTGTCAAAGCGCATAAACAGTGTCTGCTCTTCTTCACCGAGAATCCGGTGCAGTTTCCCGAAAGCAATGATGTGGCAGTGGTGTTGCCGTTGCTGATGGAGACATTCGGTGGCCGTTTTCAGGTGGCCATCGTCGAACGTGACAGTGAACATCAATTGCATGCGCGCTTTCCCTTCGATGGCTGGCCTGCGTTGGTAATGTTGCGTGAGGGTGCTTATGTCGGTGCGATTTCCCGCATGCAGGACTGGGATGTCTACCTCACTGAGATCGAACGCCTGCTGAATACCCAACCCTCTGCCACACCGGGTTTCAAAGTTCCTGTCGTTAGTGCCGTTGGGCATTGCCATTAACTGGAGTGACATTCAACATGAATGAAATCGACATACCTATAAGTGTCACCGGTCCGGGTTCGCAGCCGGCGGAAGATGATGGGGCTTCACTCGACATCCTGCAACTCCCCGATGAGATGTCTAGCTTCTCCATGCCTGAGATGCCGGAACCCGATCAGGTGCAGGATCTCGATAGCGGCATGTCGGCATTGACCGAGCTGGATGCGGTATTGCAACACCAGGCAAAAGTGAGGGATATCAAGCCTGAGGTTGTCGATATCACACACCTGGACAGGGAGAACAGCAGCCTGGTCGATCAGGTTCTCGGTGAGGGTGAGGTAAGCATGGTCTACCGGAGTGCTGATACCAGCGCCAGAATACAGGAATCGGTCATGGCGGGAATCTGGCGCATCAGATATTTCAATCAGCAGGAAGAAACCACTGTAGACACGATTGAAGTGGCACGGGTACCCAGGTTGTGTCGACGTCATGTCTTCAGTCAGGCAGCGCATCGGGCCGATAGCCAACTCAAGTCGATACCCGAGGGGGTCTTGAATGCGCCCCCGCTGCTTGCTGAGATCAATGACAAGGTCTCTGAGTATCGACCCGGTAAGGAGAGTCATGTCATAAATCTTACGTTGTTGCCGCAGACAGAACAGGATCTGGCATTCCTGATTGATCGTTTGGGCGAGGGACCGCTCACCATACTCTCTCGTGGTTACGGCAACTGCCGCATCACCAGCACAGCAGTACAAAACGTCTGGTGGGTGCAATATTTCAACTCTCAGGATAAAAACATTCTCAATACCCTGGAGATTGGTGATGTGCCGGCAGTCGCTGCCGCCGCCAACGAAGACATTCAGGAGAGTGCCCGGCGTCTGAACGAGATTATGGAGGCCTACCGGTGAGCGATGCCTTCTTTGCCGGTTCCTACGGTGGAAATGCCCAAAAGCTCCATGATGACAGCCGGTTGGAGTGCAAGATCTGTTGGTATATCTACGATCCCGCCGAGGGCGATACCTATTGGCAAATACCACCCGGGACACCCTTCTCTCAGTTGCCGTCACACTGGAGCTGTCCGAATTGCGACGGCAAAAAGCGTGACTTCATGGTAGTGAGGGATGTATCGTGATCTGTCCAGACTATCTCATTCAAGGCCTCGAGAAACAGTTTCGGCGGATTCAGCAGGAACGAATGGAAGGACTGCCGTTGCTCAATCCGGCCCTGCGCGTGGAGGCAGTGGGATTTCGTGAATGGAACGGCCTCTGTCTCGGTGTCTTGGTCACCCCTTGGTTCATGAACCTGATGTTGTTGCCGCCGGAAGGGGATAGCTGGAAAGCCACGAAGGTTGGCGATAAACAGCTCTACCAAATGCCCTCCGGTCCCTACGAGTTCATTCTTTGCGAAGAGGAGGGGATCGGCCGCTACCAGATGTGTTCTCTCTTTTCGCCCGTCTTCGAGTTTGCCGACCACGCCACGGCGGTGGCCACGGCAGAGGCTGTAATGGATGCCCTTATGCGGGTTGAACATCGTGATTCGGTTTCAACACGTGAAAGTGAAATCGAACGAATCTGGAAGGGTGAGCCCGATGAGCAGGCGGTCGACGGGCAAGACGGTTCAGTACAAGAGGAAAGACCGACGATCAGCCAGCGCCTGGATCAACCGCTGAGTCGTCGTGAATTGTTGCGCGGCGGGGCGAAACAGAACCTGGATGCAGATGCATGAACGTTGAGGGTGAAATCCACATTAAGCTATATCGCCGGCAGGCGCGAATAGAAAAAATCGCCATTTGCTCGACTCGTCCATTGCAGTTAACCCATCTGTTCGAAGGAAAATCGGTGAAGGAGCTGCTGAGCATGCTTCCCATGCTCTACAGTGTCTGTGCCACCGCCCAGGCATCGGCCGCGGCTCAGGCATGCCGCCAGGCGATGGGTATGCATGGGAATGCCCGGATCGAGTTGGCGGAGAGTATGCTAGTCACGGTGGAGACCGCCCGGGAACATTTGTGGCGTATCCTCATCGACTGGTCCAATTTTGTCGATACAGCGGTCGACCGTGCCTTGGTCGCATCCCTCTCAAATCTGCTGCCGATGGCAAAACATGCGTGCTTCAATGACAGTGACCTGTTCACTCTGCAGCCACGTCTGGTGGTGGATCAGGAAAGGTTCTCCACAGTCATTGAACAGATCGCGAAAACAGCTGCCGATTCGATCTTTGCACTAGCGCCTGCCGACTGGTATGCATATGCTGATATCGGGGATTTCGATGTTTGGCTCGAACAGACAGCGACACCCGCATCAAAACTGTTGCGGCGGATAAGGGACGAACAATCGGCACAACTGGCGGATGGTGGCTCCTACCCTTTACCCACTATCGATCCGCAGGCGATATGTCAGCGTCTGTCCGAGGAAGATGCCGACCAATTTATCGCTACCCCCGAGTGGAAAGGCGCTGTCTTCGAGACGACACCAATGACCCGAATGGCCTCCCATCCACTGTTGCGACAACTGACGAAGCTGTATGGCTTTGGCCTGATGACACGCCTGGTGGCCAGGTTATTGGAGTTGGCTTCCATACCGGCAAGGCTGAACGGACAGATGCAGGCATTGATCGAAGATCGAATTAATGGCGGCACCCCGATGGCCGGATCGGGAGTGGATGAGGGTTTGGGCCAGGTGGAAGCGGCACGCGGGCGTTTGATACACCGTGCCGTACTGGATAAGGGTATGATTTCCGGTTATCAGATAGTGGCGCCCACGGAGTGGAATTTTCATCCCCGAGGGGTGGTCGCCAGGGGATTGCTGAGTCTCCCTGCACAAGAGATCGATGCATTGAAACGGCATGCCGACCTTTTCATCAACGCAGTCGATCCCTGTGTTGGTTATCGGCTTGAGATCGTCTGATGCACGAGATGTCCCTGTGTGAGGGTGTGCTGCAGGTGCTGGAGGAGCAAGCCGTGACGCAAGGATACAGCATGGTCAAGCGGTTATGGCTGGAGATCGGTGCGCTATCGGGTGTGGAGCCCGAGGCGATGCGTTTCGGTTTCGAAGCGGTGATGAAAGGCACTCTCGCCGACAGTGCCCGACTGGAGATAATCCATCTGCCTGGCGAGGCCTGGTGTATGCAGTGCAGTAAGCCGGTTCAGGTAACGGCCCGCTATGAGGCCTGTCCGGAGTGCGGCAGTTATCAGTTGCAGGTGACCGGTGGTGACGAGATGCGGATCAAGGAGCTGGAGGTCGAGTAACTCATAGAGTTACTAGTTTTTAGTTTTTAGTTTTTAGTTTTTAGTTTTTAGTTGGAAGGTATCAGGGTTTGGTGCGTGCACATAACTAAAAACCAAGAACTCAAAACTCAAAACTCATTATTCGAGGTGTTTGTTATGTGTACGGTTTGCGGTTGTGGTGAAGGTGAGACAAAGATCGAGGCTCAGGATCATCAACACGATCATGATCACCACCACCATCATCATGACGAGAATGGAAGGCAGGGGCATACCCATGACTACGGTCAGGGACCGGCCCATGCCCATGCGCCGGGACTCTCCCAGTCGAGAATGGTGCAGATCGAGCAGGACATACTCAGTAAGAACAACCAGTATGCCGCTGCCAACCGGAACTACTTTCAGCAGCACGGCATATTGAGTCTCAATCTGGTCTCAAGTCCGGGATCGGGCAAGACGACCCTATTGGCACGTACCATCGGCGATCTGCAGGCGGAGTACGCCATCAGTGTCATCGAGGGTGATCAACAGACGGCGAATGATGCGGAGCGGATACGCGCTACCGGGGCGAAGGCAATACAGATCAATACCGGTAAAGGGTGCCACCTGGATGGTCACATGGTAGGCCATGCCCTGGAGACGCTGAAACCGGATCGGGGGAGTCTGCTGTTTATCGAGAATGTGGGTAACCTGGTCTGTCCGGCCGCTTTCGATCTGGGAGAGGCGCATAAGGTGGCGATTCTCTCCGTGACCGAGGGTGAGGACAAGCCGATCAAATATCCCGACATGTTTCATGCCGCCGATCTGATGTTGCTGAACAAGATTGATCTGCTGCCCTATCTCGATTTCGATGTGCAGCGCTGTATCGAGTATGCCAAACGCATCAATCCCAAGATTAAGGTATTGCAGCTTTCCGCCACCACCGGTGAGGGGATGCAGAACTGGTATCAGTGGATTGCCGCCAGTCGGCAGATGGCGCAGGTCGGGAATCCGGCGGTGCCGGCTTAGGTATTTAGCCGCATATGGACATGGATCAACGTCGAGGTATGCAAGTGTTCTTGAGGTGTCAGTAAATCGCGCATAGATTCAAAAAAAATGCGTAGGGTGCGGTTTACCGCACCAATCTCAATAGGTAGATGGAATGGCAGGTCAACTATTGTGGAGAGTCGCTTCCATTTGCGGCATGTACCAAGCAATGGCTGAAACCCGAGAAAAAAGAATGGTGCGGCAAGCCGCACCCTACACAGAAAGAAAATAGATCGCGTGTTGTGGATACCACTGCGTGATATTGAACCGACTGAGGAGTGACCGAACATGTGCTTGGCTATACCCGCAAAAGTGGTCGCCATCGACGAGCTGGGCGAGAACGCCACCGTGGTGTTGGGTGAGGTGAAAAAAGAGGTCTCTCTGGCGCTGGTCGAAGATGTCTCAGTGGATGACTTTGTACTGATCCATGTGGGTTATGCACTCAACAAGGTGAGCGAAGAGGAGGCCGAGAAGACCCTCCGGCTATTTGCTCAAGCGGGAGTGACGCCATGAAATATGTTGACGAATTCCGCCAGCAAAAACTGGCCAGGCAGCTGGCCGATGCGATACGCCACGAAGCGGACAAGGGGCGCGAATATCATCTGATGGAGTTTTGCGGCGGCCATACCCATGCCATTTTTCGTTATGGTGTGCAGGATCTGATGCCCGACAATGTGAGGTTTGTCCATGGTCCGGGATGTCCGGTCTGTGTGTTGCCGATCGGTCGTATCGATGAGGCCATCCATCTGGTGGAGGCCCATGATGTGATTCTATGTACCTATGGCGATCTGCTGCGGGTTCCGGCCAGTGGGCGTAAGAGCCTGATCCGGGTCAAGGCGGCGGGGGGTGATGTGCGGATGGTCTATTCCACCCAGGACGCACTTAGAATCGCCCGTGAGAATCCGCACCGGGAGGTGGTCTTCTTCGCCATCGGCTTCGAGACTACCACGCCTCCCAGCGCGGTGGCGCTGCGTCAGGCAAAGGCGGAGGGTCTGGGTAACTTCAGCCTGTTCTGCAATCATGTACTGACCCCCGCAGCCATCCAGAATATCCTCGAATCCCCCGAAGTGCGGGAGTTGGGATCGGTCTCCATCCACGGCTTCTTCGGGCCCTCCCATGTCAGCTCCATCATCGGTAGCCGACCCTACGAGTATTTCGCCCAGGAGTTCCAGCGTCCGGTGGTGATCGCCGGCTTCGAGCCGCTGGATGTCATGCAGTCGGCCCTGATGCTGATCCGCCAGCTTAACGAGGGACGTTATGTGGTGGAGAACGAATACACAAGAGTGGTCAGTCGCGAGGGCAATTGCAAGGCGCAACAACTGGTGGCGGAGACATTCGAGCTGCGCAGAAGCTTCGAGTGGCGGGGGTTGGGTCAGGTGCCCTACAGCGCCCTGAAGATCAAACAGGACTATGCCTCGCTCGATGCTGAGCGGCGCTTCTCCATACCCGTCTCCCAGGCTAAGGATGCCAAGGGTTGTGAATGTCCGGCGATCCTGCGCGGTGCCAAGCGACCTACCGACTGCAAACTGTTCGGTACGGTCTGTACCCCGGACAACCCCATGGGCTCCTGTATGGTCTCCTCCGAGGGTGCCTGCGCCGCCTATTGGAGTTACGGCCGTTTCCGTCAATCCAATAAAAAGAGCGCATGATGTTGAATATGCCAATAGGCGTTATCAGTCCGCGAATGAACGCTAATAAACGCAAATACTTAAAAAGAGATGTAGGGTGCGGCTTGCCGCACCGCCCGGGGTTTCTCGTTCCTACCCAGGAGCATGGGAACCAGGAAAATGAACGCAAATCAACGCAAATGTTTAAAAAGAGATGTAGGGTGCGGCTTGCCGCACCGATCGGGATTTCTCGTTCCCACGCAGGAGCATGGGAACCGGGGAAAATGAAAACATTAGCGTTTATTAGCGTTCATTTGCGGACTGCATTTATACCGACTTACTACGGAGTGGAACGATGAATGCTGTGGTAAAACGCTTTCCCCTTCGCCTCGACACGCGCGGTGCCAGGATCGATATGACTCATGGCAGCGGTGGTCGGGCCATGGCACAGCTGATCGAAGAGCTGTTTCTCAAACACTTCGATAACGAGCTGCTGAGGCAAGGCAACGACCAGGCAGCCTTCGATGTCTCTGCAGGACGCATGGTCATGAGCGTGGATGGCCATGTCATCTCACCGCTCTTTTTCCCCGGTGGCGATATCGGTTCATTGGCGATACACGGTACGCTGAATGATGTTGCCATGTCCGGTGCGCGGCCGCTATATCTGTCGGCAGGATTTATCCTGGAAGAGGGTTTTCCCCTGGCCGACCTGGATCGGATCGTCGCCAGTATGGGAAGCGCAGCCGGCGAGGCCGGCGTGCCGGTGGTCACCGGCGATACCAAGGTGGTGGAGAAGGGCAAGGGTGACGGCGTCTTTATCACCACCACCGGCATCGGCGTGGTACCGGTGGGTATCAATATATCGGGAGATCGCGCCCAACCCGGCGACAAGATCATCGTCAGCGGCAGCATCGGTGATCATGGGGTGGCGATCATGTCGAGCCGTGAGAATCTGGAGTTCGAGACTACGATCGAATCCGACTCCGCAGCACTCCACGGATTGGTACAAAAAATGGTAGAGACTGTCCCGGATATCCACTGCCTGCGGGATCCGACCCGCGGCGGTCTCGCCACCACGCTCAACGAGTTGGCCATGCAGTCTGCGGTCGGCATGCATCTGGTGGAAGCGGAGATACCCATGAAAGCGGCGGTTACTTCCGCCTGCGAATTACTGGGGCTCGATCCCCTCTATGTGGCCAATGAAGGCAAACTGATCTGTATCTGTTCAGCCGAGGATGCTGACCGGTTGTTGCCGGTCATGCAGGAGGATCCCTTGGGGCGTGACAGCCGGATCATCGGTGAGGTGGTCGAGGATGAACACCACTTTGTCCAGATGGAGACCATGTTCGGCGGCAGCCGGGTGGTCGATTGGCTCTCCGGCGAGCAGTTGCCACGAATCTGCTGACACCGATATGAGATGAATGGTTAAGAGTAAAAAGTCCGCAAATGAACGCAAATGAACGCAAATGTTTAATGCGTGATGTTGGGTGCGGCTTGCCGCACCGATCGGGATTTCTCGTTCCCACGCAGGAGCATGGGAACCGGGGAAAATGAAAACATTAGCGTTTATTAGCGTTCATTTGCGGACTAACAAAAGAAGTTGCAAGCGGCACATTCTGTCAATTACGTTGCGGCAATGAACGGTCGGATATAATCATGCGCATTCTGTTTCTCACCCACGCATTCAACAGCCTCAGTCAACGGCTCCACGTGGAGTTGCGGGCCATGGGGCACGAGGTGTCGGTTGAGTTCGACATCAACGATGCCGTGGCGTTGGAGGCAGTTGGTCTGCATCGGCCCGATCTGATCATCGCACCCTTTCTCAAGCGGGCAATACCCGAATCGATATGGCGTAATCATGTCTGTCTTGTAGTCCACCCCGGTATCAGGGGCGACCGGGGGCCCACATCACTCGACTGGGCAATCCTCAAGGGTGAGAGACGTTGGGGGGTTACGGTACTCCAGGCCAATGGGGAGATGGATGCGGGCGATATCTGGGCCAGTGTGGAGTTCGAGATGCGCGAGACGGCTAAAGGGAGTCTCTATCGCAACGAAGTAACCGAGGCAGCCGTTGAGGCTGTCATATTGGCAGTGGAGCGTTTTCAGGCAGGTGACTACCAACCCCAACCCCTGGAGCAGGTTGATGCAACACAGCGGGGTGGATGGCGACCACTGGTCAGGCAGACAGACAGGGCCATCGATTGGCAACGTGACACTACCGCGGAGGTGTTACGCAAGATACGTAGCGGTGATGGAGTCCCAGGTGTCCTGGATGAGCTCTTTAAGCGACAGTTCTATCTCTACGATGCCTGGCCGGAGACGACCCTGAGGGGTAAACCCGGCGAACCGATCGCCCGTTGCGGGCCGGCAATCTGCCGCGGTTCAGTTGATGGCGCAGTCTGGATCGGGCATCTGCGGGAGAGGGAGGGCGAGCATCCTTTCAAGCTGCCCGCCACCCATCTGTTGGCACAGGAGGTCGCTGATCTGCCGGAGATCGAAGCCGATGCTGATTCCGGCTACCGGGAAATCTGGTATGAAGAGGTGGAGGGTGTGGGGCTGCTCCATTTTCCCTTCTATAACGGCGCCATGGGTAGCGCCCAATGTAAAGCGTTGTTGTCGGCCTTGCGCGATGCGAAATGCCGGGACACAAGGGCGATAGTGTTGATGGGCGGAGCGGATTACTGGTCCAATGGCATGCACCTGAATATGATCGAGGCGGCCTCAAGTGCTGCCGATGAGTCTTGGCGCAATATCAATGCCATCGATGATCTCGCCCGTGAAATCATACAGACAGAAAACCATCTTACAGTGGCCGCGTTGCAGGGTAACGCCGGGGCCGGTGGCGTGTTTCTGGCCAGGGCCGCCGATGAAGTATGGGCACGTCGCGGAGTGATACTCAATCCTCACTACAAGGATATGGGCAATCTCTTCGGTTCAGAATATTGGACCTATCTGTTGCCCCGCTATAGCGGCGATGAGAATGCGACACAAATTGTCGAGAGTCGCCTGCCTATCGGGGCCGATGAAGCAAAGGCGTTGAACCTGATCGACAAAGTAATTGATGAACCGGATGCCGGTTTCGTTTCATCTGTTCGCCAACTGGCAACCAGCATGATCCGCACTCCGGCATTTACTGAACGTCTACATTACAAGAATGCACGAAGGCAGGCCGATGAGGCGATCAAGCCGCTGGCCCGCTATCGTGAGGAGGAATTGGAACAGATGAAACGCAACTTCTACGGATTCGACCCGAGCTATCATGTGGCCCGCTATAACTTCGTCTATAAAGTTCCGAAGTCTCGCACACCCCTGACCCTCGCCAATCATCGTTGGACCAAAGCGGTCAGGAGGGTGTCATGAACACGCTGCCCACAGTCCTGATCGTGGATGATGAGGTGCGCAGTCTGGAGACACTGCAGCGTATCCTGGAAGATGAGTTTGACGTGAAGACGGCGGAGAATGTCACTGAAGCGCGAAAAATCCTCGAGACCGACTGGGTGCAGATTATCCTCTGCGATCAGCGGATGCCGGAGATCACCGGTGTGAAGTTTCTCAAACAGGTGCGTGAGCAGTGGCCCGAGGTGATTCGGATGATCATCTCAGGTTATACCGACTCCGAAGATATCATCAGCGCCGTCAACGAAGCAGGCATCTACCAGTTCGTTACCAAACCCTGGCATCCTGACAGTCTGATTCTGTTGTTGAAGAATGCGGCCCAACTGTTCGAACTGCAGCGAAAGAATGAAATCCTCTCGGTTGAGCTGAAGATGTCGCCGAGCCGCTTGCAGTCCGCCATGGATCAGAAACGCAAGCGTCTGCGGGACGACTACCGTTGTGACGATCAGATCGTGCGCAGCCCCGAGAGCGGGATGAATCATGTGTGTGAAAAGATCCGCAGGGTTTCGCCATATGATGTCTCGGTACTGCTCACCGGTGAATCGGGCACTGGCAAGGAGCTGGCGGCAAGGGCGTTGCACTACAACAGTCAGCGTTGGGACCAGCCCTTTGTTGTGGAGAACTGCGGCGCGCTGCCGGATGAGTTGTTGGAAAGCGAACTCTTCGGCTATAAGAAGGGGGCCTTTACAGGTGCGGTGGAGGACCGGGCGGGAATCTTCGAACGGGCCAACGGCGGTACGGTATTCCTCGATGAAATCGGCGAGGTCTCGCCGGCCTTTCAGGTGAAACTGTTGCGGGTATTGCAGGAGGGTGAGATACGCCCTTTGGGCAGCAGCCAGACACGGCAGGTGGATATTCGGATCATCGCCGCCACCAACCGGGATCTTGAGCAGGAGGTGCGCGAGGGGCGTTTTCGTGAGGATCTCTATTACCGGCTTGCCACCGTCACCATACATCTGCCCGCATTGCGTGAACGCAGGATGGACATCCCGTTGATCGCCCAGTCCATCCTGGAGGTCTCGATGGGGCAGTTGGATAAGCATGTAAAGGGATTCACAGAAGAAGCCTTGGCCTGTATGCAGGCCTACCATTGGCCAGGCAATGTCCGTGAGTTGCAAAACGAGATTCGGCATATGCTGGTTATGAGCGATAGTGAACTGCTGAGTGCGGACATGCTCTCGCCTCGGGTGCTGCAGGCGGCGCCGGAAGAGGACGAAGCCGACTTGAAAGTTATGAACGGACTGGACGGCACACTTAAGGAGCGGGTCGAATCACTGGAGGCGCGCATCCTCAAGGAGTGCCTTATCCGCAATCGTTGGAACAAGAGCCAGGCGGCGAAAGAGCTGGGCTTGTCCCGGGTCGGACTGCGCAGCAAACTGGAACGATACGGGCTTGAAAAAATCGAGCAGTTGCACGAGAGCCAGGACGTGGTGGGTAGTTGAATGAGTTTTTTCAGTCCGCAAATGAACGCAAATGTTTTCATTCTGCATTCCCACGTAGGCACGTGGGAACGAGAAATTTGGACATTTACGTTTATTCGCGTTCATTCGCGGACTCACAATACAGGGAGTAGTCATGGCTGAAACCAAAACACGCCTCAAAAACAGCCTGATAGATAAGGTTGTCATGGATGAATCGTTGCAGTTGAATGAGACCACCGAGAGTGCATGGATCGACGTTATCCAGAAGATGGATAAGGTTTATGCCGATCTGGTTCACTACCAGGTGGAGTTGGAACAGAAGAACGCCGAATTGGAAGAGGCGCAGCAGTTTATTCGAAGCGTACTCGAATCGATGAGGGAGGTATTGATTGTCTGCGATACCGGCGGCCGGATTTTACAAGTGAATCAGGCGCTGGAAGACCTTAGCGGGAGGCTGGAGAGGGAACTGTTGAATTTTCCGTTCAATGAACTGTTCGGCCTCGAATCACAGCCGCTGGTTGAACAGTTCTCGGAAAAACTGGGCAATGATGACGTTGTCGATTGCGAGGTCAATCTGCTTACCCAGGGAGGTGGGTTCATGCCGTTGGCGATGAACTGCTCCTCCCGTTACGACATCAAGGGAAAACTCTTGGGTATGGTGCTGATCGGCCGGCCGGTAGGCGAGCTGCGTCGTGCCTATGAGGCTCTGAACAAGGCTCATATCGATCTGAAACAGACCCAGGAACACCTGGTGCACTCCGAAAAGATGGCCTCGCTTGGCCGCTTGGTGGCCGGGGTGGCGCATGAGCTTAATAATCCCATCAGTGTGGTGTTCGGGAATATGCACGCCCTGAAGCGCTACGGTGAGCGTATCAACAACTACATTGCGGATGTGAATAAACATCTCGACCCGGATCTGCATAAGGAGCTGAGAGAAAAATATCGGATAGACAAGATCGAATCCGATATGGGGCCGTTGATCGAGGGGACCATGGAGGGCGCGGAGCGCATCAGTAATATCGTGCTCGATCTGCGTCGTTACTCAGGTATCCAGAAAGAGCAACCGGAACCCTTCGAGCTGAAGCATGTGGTGATGACGGCAACCGAGTGGGTGATTAAGGCCTCAAGGGAGAAACCCGAGGTGCGTTATGAACTGCTTGACAGCTGTGTAATCAGGGGGCGCCAGGGCCAGGTGCATCAGATTCTGATCAATCTGATACAGAACGCCATCGATGTGATGGAGCGTCAGGCAGAGAAACTGATCACTATAGGTTGCGACAGAGACGACAAGGATGTCCGGATTCGTATTCACGACAGCGGACCGGGTGTCGCCGAGGGTGACATGAATAAACTCTTCGATCCCTTCTATACCACTAAGGAGGTGGGAAAGGGAACGGGTTTGGGACTCTATATCAGTTATGGACTGGCCCGGGATATGGGGGGTGACCTGTCGGCTGAAAACAGTGCCGATGGCGGTGCCATATTCACCTTAACCCTGCCGTTGAAGGTGGAAGCCGATGGCTGATGTGGATCGGCAACCCCTGAATCTGCTATGGCTGCAATCAGGCGGTTGCGGCGGTTGTTCACTATCGATGCTCTGTGCAGAGGGGCCCGACCTGTTTACCGCATTGGAGAGTGCCGGTATTCATATCCTCTGGCATCCCTCCATCAGCGAGGCTTCGGGATCTGAGTTCATCGAACTGCTGGAAAGCATCATTCATGGCGAACAACGTCTCGACCTGCTCTGCCTTGAGGGTTCCGTGGTATGTGGACCCAACGGTAGTGGAAAGTTTCACCGACTTGCCGGTACGGGAGAGCCGATGATGAAGTGGCTGGCGCAGCTTGCCTCTGTGGCCGGTCATGTCATCGCGGTGGGAAGCTGCGCCGCCTTTGGCGGTATCACGGCCGCCGGTGGCAATCCCAGTGAATCCTGCGGGCTGCAGTATGACGAAACGGTCATCGGCGGGCTTCTGGGCAAGGAGTTCCTGGCGCAGCATGGCTTGCCGGTGATCAATATCGCCGGTTGTCCCGTGCATCCCAACTGGGTGACCGAGACCTTGTTGCAGGTCGCCTCCGGTGAATTGCAACGGGAGCATCTCGATGAATGGGGTAGACCGCGCAATTATGCCGATCATCTGGTCCACCACGGCTGTCCCCGAAACGAGTTCTATGAGTACAAGGCGAGCGCGGAAAAGCCATCCGACCTGGGCTGCATGATGGAGCACATGGGTTGCCTCGGCACTCAGGCCCATGCCGATTGCAACACCCGGCTCTGGAACGGGGAAGGCTCCTGCCTGCGTGGCGGCTATGCCTGTATCAACTGTACTGCCCCAGGCTTTGAGGAGCCGGGCCACCCCTTCACCGAAACACCGAAGATTGCCGGTATCCCGGTGGGTCTGCCCACCGATATGCCCAAGGCATGGTTCGTGGCACTGGCATCCTTGGCGAAGGCGGCGACACCCACACGCTTGAAAGAGAACGCCGTAGCGGATCATATCCGGGTGCCACCCCGGCGACGACCAGGTAGTAAGTCATGAGCCGTCGCATCGTTGGGCCCTTCAACCGGGTAGAGGGCGATCTGGAAGTCGAGTTGGAGATTGAGCAGGAGAGGGTGAGGTCGGCCCGGGTCTCCTCGTCCCTGTTTCGCGGTTTCGAGCAGATGCTTCAGGGCAAGGAGCCGGGGGATGCCCTGGTCTATACACCGAGAATCTGCGGTATCTGCTCCGTCTCCCAATCGGTCGCTGCGGCCCAGGCGCTGGCGGCCCTGCAGGGTGTGACGCCACCGCTGAATGGTGAGCTGGCCATCAACCTGATCCTGGCCAATGAGAACGTGGCCGATCATCTGACCCACTTTTACCTCTTCTTCATGCCCGATTTCGCCCGTGAGACCTATCGCGACGAGCCCTGGTATCCCATGATCGAGTCGCGCTTCAGGGCGCAGAGCGGCAGTGCCGCAAGGGAGATGCTGCCGGCCCGGGCGCAGTTCATGCACCTGATGGGATTGATGGCGGGTAAGTGGCCGCACAGCCTGGCCATCCAGCCGGGGGGCACCACCCGGGCCGTCGAGATGCAGGAGCGGACACGGCTGCAGGCGATCCTGTTTGGCTTTCGGCGCTTTCTCGAAACCACCCTCTATGGCGACACCCTGGAGAATATCGCAAGCCTGAATTCGATTGCCGCACTCGATAAATGGATCGAAGCACACGATCCAGGTAGCAGCGATTTCAGGCGTTTTCTCGAAGTAGCCAGGGCGCTCGACCTCCACATGCTGGGTCGCGGTAATGACCGTTTTATGAGCTATGGTGTCTATCGGCAGCAGGGAGAGCCCAGATTCCGTCAAGGTCTCTGGGATGATGCCGAGCAGCCGTTGGAGACAGCGCTCATCACCGAAGATCTCAGCCACAGCTGGATGGTGCATCAGAAGAGCCCAAGGCACCCGTTCGACGGCATAACCTTGCCCGATGCGGATGTGGCAAATGCCTATAGCTGGTGCAAGGCGCCGAGGCTGGACGGGCGGGTGGTCGAGGTTGGCGCCTTGGCGCGACAGCAGGTGGACGGTCAGTCACTGGTCAGAGCGCTGGTCGCAGAGAGCGGCGGTAATGTGCGCAACCGGGTCATCGCACGTCTGCTGGAGATTGCCAGGGTGGTTATGCTTATGGAGACCTGGGTCACAGAGCTCAAGCCGGGCGAGGCCTTTTGCAATCACAAACCCTTCCCGCAGGTGGCCCAGGGATACGGCCTGGTGGAGGCGGCCCGGGGTAGCCTGGGACATTGGATCAAGGTTAAAAACGGTCACATACTCAACTACCAGATTATCGCCCCGACAACCTGGAACTTCTCCCCCCGAGATCACCAGGGTCAGCCTGGCGTCCTGGAACTCGCACTGGTGGATGCGCCGCTCAGACCGGGGGAGAAGGACCCGGTATCTGTACAGCATATCGTCAGGTCATTCGACCCCTGTATGGTCTGTACGGTGCACTAGTTAAGGAAAAACGTAACCCTTCTCCTTCCACCACTCGACCATCTTGTCATTGACGGCGTTCCAGTCCACCCGGTCGGAGGGGCTGTTGGTGCGTCCCATCTCGATAGCGGTCTTATCCAAAAACTTCACGTACTCCTGTTTCAACGTTTCGGGTGCATGGGTGAAATGTTGGACCTCGCTCATGTTCTTTCTCCGATTGATCTGATGCGTAGTTAATCGAGTCAAGAGACCTGATTGTTCTTAACGCTGATTTTTCAACCAAGCACTCTACTGAATCAACATAGGAATCATAAGGTATTGCACTGCGCCATTGCAGACATTGGTATATTTTATTTATTACCGCTTTAGGTATTTGCCGTTTGCCCCATTGATCGTTCAGAAACCGCCGAGCGGCTGTTGAAAGGGATTGTCTTTGCGGATTGCTGATACAATCCAAACCTGGCAGCTACACAAGACACTCCATGATGAAGAGTAGATATTCGATGCAATACCAATATGAACTGATCGAGTCTGACCCGGTCTATCGGGGATTTCTCAAGGTCAACCGCTATCGTCTGCAGCACGATCTCTATCTGGGGGGTAAGAGTGAAGAGCTGATACGTGAACGGCTCGAACAGCTGCGTGCGGTATCGGTCCTGCTCTATGATCCGAATCTGGATCGGGTGGTGCTTGTTGAACAGTTCAGAATCGGCGCGGTGGGTAAGGAGAAGATACCCTGGATACTGGAAACGGTGGGTGGTTTTACACCAACTGGGGAGAGCGATGAGTCGGTGGCCAGACGAGAAGCGCAGGAGGAAGCTAATTGCGAGATTGGCCGTATCGAGCATATCTGTGAATTCATGGTCAGCCCGGGCATATCCGTGGACCGTATATCTCTCTATTGCGGTGAGGTCGATGCATCCAATGCAGCGGGCGTGCATGGTCTCGACCATGAGGGAGAGGATATCCGCGTGGTAGTGATGGATGCAGAAAAGGCTGCTGCGGAACTGTATACCGGACGCGCCAATTCGACCAGTATTATCATTGCCTTGCAGTGGCTGGCATTGAACCGTGAGAGGATCAGGAAGATGTGGCTGACTTAGGGCCTGTTAACACTAATCCAATCGGCTCTGTTGTGTCTGAAAATGCGCCAATCAAGGCGCGAGGAGTGAGGTTTGGTGATTCCAAATGAGCGACGAGCAACGCCGAGTGGCGCATTTTCAGGCACAACCCGAAGGGCTGGGGCTGTTTTTCCACCCAGCGGCGTTATCATTCGCTCATTTAGCACGTCTAAACCTCGCTCATTCTGCCTTGCTGGGTAAAAAAACAGCTCCAGCAGAGTCGATTGGATTAGTGTTAACAGGCCCTAGGGCCTGTTATCGTTAATCGGATTATTGTCGACAGGCCCTAGCCTGCATCTAGACGAATGATGCCTTGTATGCTCACAGGTATGTGAATTTGCTGATCCTTCTGAAGGAATAATAGGGTAACGCTGAATTAATCAGAGTTTTCCTAGAATTGAAAATAGATAAACACCTGGGGTGTAAGTGGCGGGAATACAATCAGCATAAAGATGAAGTAGCTATATATCATCGCCTGCACCAGCCAGTGGGTGCGCAACACATACAGCATATCGCCGGAGCGTTCGATAACCAATTCCAATATCACAATCGGCAGTGCGAAAAAGCCCAGCATCCCGAGCGAATAGAGAGAGAATTCGGTCATCGAAAAGTTGTGGAACAATTGAGCGAACATGGATACCGCCTGAGTCAGGTTTTCAGCGCGGAACAACAGCCATGTAATACATACCAGGTGGAAGAATATGATTGCACCGATAACCTTGCCGACAAGGCCGGGAATCAGGATTTTTTTGGTTACACCTTCCAATGCGTGATAAACAACCAGGATGAAGCCATGCGCCAGCCCCCACACGGCGAAAGTCCAGTTGGCTCCATGCCATAAACCACCGAGAAACATTGTCAGTACAAGATTCCTGAATGTGTTGAAGTGACCGTGACGATTACCGCCCAAGGTTATATAGAGATAGTCTCTGAGCCAGGAGGAGAGGGTGATATGCCAGCGCCGCCAGAATTCGCTTGGCGTTGTGGAGAAATAGGGCATGCGGAAGTTCCATGACAGATTGATTCCCAACCATTTGGCTATGCCTTGGGCAATAGACGAATAACCGGAGAAATCACCATAGATCTGGAACGCGAATGCATATACGCCAATCAGAATTTCGGTGCCGTTCAGGTCGCTGACGGGGGTGGAAAAAACCTGGTTGACAATCGGGGCCATATTGTCGGCAATCACGACTTTCTTGAACATGCCGATCAGGATGTGATAGAGACCTTCGGAAAAATTTCCTTTTGTAAAACTCCGTGGGTTTACGATCTGCGGTAACAGATCCTTGGAGCGTTCGATCGGTCCGGCAACCAATTGGGGAAAGAACGATACGTAAACAGCGAAATCCAGCAGATTGTTCGTCGGTTTGGTTTTACCCCGATAGACATCGATGGTATAGGCCAATGTCTGAAAGGTATAGAAAGATATGCCGACTGGAAGAATGATATTCAGAGTCGGCATGGATGCCTGGAATCCCAATGATTCGAGTAATACAGCAAATTCTTTCGAAAAGAATCCGAAGTACTTGAAGAAACCCAGTAGTCCCAGATTGCTGCATAGCGAAAGTAGAAGCCAGCGTTGCCGTATGGGTTGTCTCGTCTCCTTTTCCAGTTTCTGGGCAACGATAAAATCAACGATTGTTGAGAAGGCGATCAGGCTTAGAAATCGCCAATCCCAGTAGCCGTAAAATACATAACTGGCGACGAGTAACAAAAAATTCTGCCCGCGATGCCCAAGGCGCCAATAGATCAATATGACAGTAGCGAAAAAAGCCCAAAAAATATAACTATTGAATAACATGCGTTGAAGCCTTATTAATCACTGCGGCAAAGTTGAGTGTACCTTTGCGAAATCGACAACGAGTTTTTGTGTCAATAAGGCACTGCCATTTTCATTCAAATGCATTTCATCCAGAAACAGATTGTCTGTAATAAAATCCAGGCTTCGATAATCCAGTAAGGAAATGCCCTCGCTTTTGACAAGATTGAGTAATTCCGGGTCAAGTTCATAGGTGTTTTCGCGGATCGGCATGGCCATCAATACAACATGCTTATTGTAGGATTCCATTTTTTCGATGACCTGGCTTAGCTCGCGGTATGTCAAATCAGGACCACTTGCCGAATTGCCTGCATTTCGCATCCTTCGGTTGATCTCCTGCGTGGCACTCATGTAGTGAGGAATCAGGATGCCCAGCATTTTATTACGTATAGCTTCACGATGCGTAAACAGACGGAAAGTCGAGGCAGTTAGAAACTCTCCGATTTCTGCACTGTCCATTGTCGTTTGTTTAGTGATATGTATCAGATCTTTATATGAGCAGAAATAACCGCCAAGGCGAGTGGGTAGCAATCTTGATTGATCTGCAAGCTGGTTCCAGGCAAACCCAATAAACACTGTATTCGGCTTGTTCTTGAGATCATAGATACGATTGCGCAGGATGCACGACCAGGACCAAATCGTCGTTGCATCCGGTACCATCTTCTCGACGGTTGGGTAGGCAAGACCCTGGGCTTCCAGGCCGGATTTTAATAGAGAGGCATCAATTCCATTATTGGTTAAGGAGTTTCCAAGAACGAGCAGGCCAGGCTCGTTTGTTTGATCAAATCTTTCTGAGAGTTCAGGTATCTCGATAACATGGGAGATATTACCGGACAGGGAGCCTTCAACTGAACGCAACAGGGCTTCGGCACTGAAGAGTACTACTGCAAGTGTTATCAGGACTTTTGCTACAGTCGGCAGATTTTTCATTATTATACCAATGCAAGCGTTATGAGAATGCAAGTCCTTTTGAAATGGTTGTAAGCAGCATGAAAAAGTATCATGCCACAATATTCATTCGGGGCAAATTTTCTTGAAATGCTCTGACTATTTCAGAGTTCCTCCAGATCATTCCTGGATTGATCAGAATCCCATTTATAGTCGTTATTCTAACCTGTTGCCATACTCTACAGTGTTAAAAAATACCATCCTCAGAGGTGAAGTCTGGCCAATTCACGGTCCGGTATACCGAATTCCCAGGCTTCATCAAAGATGGTTTGCATTCTATTGACTCTATGGCGGTCGTTGTAGCAAGCGGTGCCAAGTAGATTTTCGGCCTGTTTTCTATGCAGGTAGCCCAGTTCATCGACCAGTATGAAATTTTCCGCATACTCCAGATATTCTTCTCCGGGTATACGGATTTCGATGGTTGTGGACAGGCGCTGCGCCAATTCGACCAACCGATGGCCCTGTTGCACCACCAGAGTGTTGTCTTGCAGTAAGATGCGGATGCGGCTGAAACGGGAACGCATTGCCAGCTGTTTGGTGGCGTCGATAAAGGGAGGGGTATCGAAAATCTGTGGATCGAGTGTCTGACTGAAGATTGCCAGGTGGCGTTTGGCCTGTCTCACCATGCTTGTGGCATGTATCTGGTGATCTTCGATGGTATGTAGATGATAGAGCTCAGTGGTCATACCAAGCTGAGCCAGAAAGAGTTCCTCGGCTAAGTCCTTGTTGAGAGATAAGACCATCATCTGATGTTCGATTCCGGCCTCCATAAAAGGCTCGCCGCTGGCTGTGAAACCTGCTTTGGCGTAGAAGGGTTCAGCGCTGCTCTGGGCATGTAGGGAGAGGGTCTGCAAGCCGATTGAGTCAGCATGTTGAATCAGGTTTAACAGCAGCGCCGTACCAATACCCTGATTGCGCCACTCGGGGACTACCGCCATGCGCCCTATCTGTCCGTTACCCAGCAAGCGTGCGGTTGCGATGGGTCTTTGGTGCTGGTCCAGTGCAAGCAGGTGATGGGCCATGAGGTCATCATCATCCCACTCCATGGCAAGCGGGACGCCCTGTTCCTCAACGAAGACAGGCTCTCTGACCTGACGCAGCAACTCCCGTTCTTCAGGCCATTTCGCCTTTCTGATCGTGTAGTCACTCTGTGTCATCTTTAAATTGTATATGTCCGTCGTTGTAGAGCCGGCACAGCAGGGAGAGATAGACCGGCTGTTCGAGCCACTCCTGCAGATAGCCGAAATGGAGCACTCGATAGTGGGTAACAACCGGTAGGAAATCACCGGAGTCGCTGGGCAGCGTATAGTGTTGTCCGTTCACGAACAAGGTGTCATAACCGTCATGTTCATTGCGGCTGAAGGCCATGCGGGCATAACTGTGACGATGGATAACGGCCTGTTCCCGAAAACGGTTGTGAAACTCTTTATCAGTCAGCTGCTCAGAGCGCGGGTAGATCTGCAGATGCTCCTTTGCTTCAGTCAAGAAACGGCCAAACCAACGATCGTTTTCCTGCCCATGCCTGATGCACTCTTCAAGCATGGCCTTGAACTCATTCAACGAGGGGGGGAGTATCTCTCCCGGTGCGGACTGGGGTTTCAGAGGGGGATCCCGGTAGCGCTGTCGAGGCATGCGAGATTCAAGCGCAGTCTCGAACCAGGCGGTCGCCATCTCATGCAGCGTGGGTGCGCGGAAACCGACTGAACAGGTTATGCACTCACCTTCGGCTATCCCCCAGTGGGCGACATTGGGGGGGAGGTAGAGCATGTCCCCCGGCTCGAGCAGCCACTCCTGTTCCGCTTTGAACTCAGGAAGGATGCGCAGATCGAGGTCGGGTATGAACTCGTCCTCTGATACGGGGCGTGAGTGGATTTTCCAGCGGCGTTTGCCTTTAGCCTGGAAGAGAAATACATCATAGTCATCGATATGGGGTCCGACAGAGCCTTGGTCAACGGCGTAGCTCACCATCACGTCATCGAGCCGCCAGTCCGGAATAAAACGAAAATAGTCCAGCAGCTTGGCTATCTCGGGCAGATGCTTGTCTACATCCTGTACCAGAAGCGTCCAGTGACTGTCGGGCAGATCTGAGAAGTCATCCTCATCGAAAGGTCCATAGCGCGCCTCCCAGGGTGTGGCACCATGTTTCTCAAGCACCAGGCGAGATTCAATCGCTTCTTCACAGGCCATATCGGCCAGTTCATCCGCTTCGAGGCCGCATTGAAATTCGGCCAGCGGATTGCGAAACAGCAGGGGTTTCCGTTGCCAGTATTCAGCAAGAAACTTTTCCGCATTCAAGCCATTGGGAAAATGCAGGTTTTGCATCGAATCACGCTCTGTCCGTTCAATACACTATTTTATAAGGCTTATTTTATGCCGCAAATGGACGCAAATCACCGCGAATGTTCGCAAATATTTAAGTTCTATGATTGCGCATTAAATATATATAGATTAGGCAATGAATCTACATATTGTGATTTGGCCAGAAAGGTTTCACATGTCCGGGTTATTTATGATCCCTGTTATTTAGTAGTGACTTTGCTGATCAAGTCATTTGTGTAAATTAGCGGTGATTTGCGTCCATTTGCGGCTGATCGATTTTCATAATCCAAATGAAGCGCCCACCGGAGATTTAGATCTCTGCGGTTTGTTCCTTGGCGTTGCCGATGTAGTTCATCGGGGTCATGCGTTTCAGCGACTCCTTGGCATGGTCGGGCATATCCAGTTGATCGACAAAGGCCTGCAACTGGTCGGCTGTGATGCGTTGGCCACGCGTCAGCTCTTTCAGCTTTTCATAGGGTTTTTCGATGCCGTAACGCCGCATGACCGTCTGAATCGGCTCAGCAAGCACTTCCCAGTTTTGCTCCAGGTCCTCCAGCATGATCCGGCCGTCGGCTTCGAGTTTGTCCAGACCTCGTTGGATCGATTGCAGGGCAATGCTGGTGTGGGCAAGGCCGACTCCGAGATTGCGCAATACGGTGGAGTCTGTCAGGTCTCTTTGCCAGCGGGAGATCGGAAGCTTTGCTGCAAGGTGATCGAAGATGGCATTCGCGATGCCCAGATTTCCTTCGCCATTTTCAAAATCGATCGGGTTGACTTTATGCGGCATGGTTGATGATCCGACCTCGCCCGCAACGGTCTTTTGTTTGAAATAACCCAGTGAAATATAACTCCAGGTGTCACGGCAGAAATCGATCAAAATGGTGTTCATGCGCCCAATGGCATCGAACAGCTCAGCGATATAATCATGGGGTTCGATCTGGATCGTATAGGGATTCCAGCCGATACCCAGGCTCTCAACGAACTGTCTGGCAAAATGCTGCCAGTCGACTTCGGGGTATGCGGCGAGGTGGGCGTTATAGTTGCCGACTGCACCATTGATTTTTCCCAGCAACGGGGTTGATGCGATCTGCTCGCGTTGACGACGTAGCCGGTAGACCACATTCGCCAGCTCCTTTCCCATGGTGGTTGGTGAAGCCGGTTGTCCATGGGTGCGGCTGAGCATGGGTTGATCGGCCAGCTGGTGGGCCAGTTGTCTGATGCTGCCGATCAGTTCGTCGATTTGCGGTAACAGTACCTGGCCGCGTCCTTCGCGCAGCATCAGTGCATGCGACAGGTTATTGATATCCTCAGAGGTGCAGGCAAAGTGAAAGAATTCACTGATGCCTTCCAGTTCTTCGTTACCGGCAATCTTTTCCTTGAGGAAATACTCCACCGCCTTGACGTCGTGATTGGTGGTGCGCTCGATGTTCTTTACCCTTCTGGCATCCTCTTCACTGAAGTTATCTACGATGGCATCGAGGATGTTGACGGCATGCTCGCTGAGAGTGGGGATCTCCAGAATGTCATTATGCGTTGCCAGGGCCTGCAGCCAGCGCACCTCTACCGAAACTCGATGACGGATCAGGCCGAATTCGCTGAATATGGGTCGCAGGTCGGCACTTTTGCTGCCGTATCGGCCGTCGATGGGGGATACAGCTGTAAGCGAGGAGAGTTCCATTGAGTCAGTCCACCTGGTTGCTGAAAAAAGCGTGGATTATACCCGATCGCGGGTGACAGTTGCACAGAAAAGCGCGTCCGCTGTGTTAGGGCCTGTTAACAGGCCCTAGAGTGAATGCCATTGGCAGACCAGGCCGATATCCGGGCTTCACGACCGGTCTGCGTTCCCGTAAAGAGATTGGCAGTGTTCTCCCGCCATTGGATTATCAATCTGTTACTATTCGTTTTTCATATTATCCATGACTTCAGTCCCTGTCTCTTTCGTAGCGTCTACCATCTCACCTGTTTTGGTCTTTGCCGCATCATAGACCTCAGCACTCTTTTCACCCACAGCAGAAACGATCTCTTCTGTCTCTTCCTTTATCGTGCTACCCGCTTCGCTGGCGGCCTGTTTCGTATTTTCATAGATCTCTTTGCTGGTATCGACAACGGCATCGGCAGCATCACTCCCCATCTGTTTTGCTCCCTCGTAAGCCTCCTTGCTTGTGGTGGCGATGGTATCCGCCGCCTTACTGCCGGCCTCAGAGACTTTGTCAACCATGCTGGTTGAAGAACCTTGGGTCTCCTGAGATGTGGTGGCGCTTTGCTGGTTGTCGGATTGGCTGCAGGCTGCCAGGGTGAACAGTCCACTCAGGGCAATGACAAGCTTGGTATTGCTCATATTCGTATCCTCTCAATGTGTTGTAAGTTATATATTCCACTGCGGCTCTGCAGCGGTTACTCTTTATACATTGAAATGCTGTCTGTTTTCTGTCACTTAGTATGCCGAGTTAACGTTTTTTCACATTGGTTTGGTGAAAGGAATCGATCAGGTGTGACTCATTCAATCAATCTGATTGAATATTTGATTAAATGTCTTGATGCAGATCGTCTAGAAGAGCTCTACATGCTTGGATGTAACGCTTGCGCACAAACAGCAATTGTCTTCTTCTGCCCCCTGTCTGCCGCCAAAGGGTAGCCGCTCTGATGCCTGACAACAGCAGGGCACGGATTTTATTTACATTGTCGTTGTTCTGCAGGTAAACGGGCTCACCGCTTACCATGATTCTAGGTGAGAGCTGGCTGATATTGTCTGCATAGATCTCCGCCAGGGCACCGAGGATATTGCTGTGTGTGGCGGGAAAGTGGGCCAGTCTTTGGGCAATTGTAGTGATACCCTGCTTTATCCTTTCCAGTCGGTCCAGATGACGACTGAGTTTTCTTTCCAGTTGTACCAGGCCAAGCAGATAGCGTGTCAGCTCATCGTCACGCGCCTCTTCACCGCTCAATTGCCGATAGGCCAGTCGAAGGCCGGGTGCGATTCCATCCAGGCCTCCATACACATCCTGCACACTCTCGGCATCGATCTGAAACAGGCTATGGATATTCGCCGCAATGCTGTCTGCATCGACCAATCCGCGACGCGCAACCTGTTGTACCAGATTGGCTGCCTGATATATGCCCGATAGGGCTATTGCGCGATCGCTGTCTCTATATTGCATCTCTTTTCACACTACTGGGGCTGAATTGCTGAGCCTAGGGCCTGTTAACAGGCCCTAGTTTATTGATTCCTGATACTCTCGCTATCTACAATGATACCCCCACCAAGACATCTATTGTTGTGATAGAACACAATGGACTGCCCGGGGGTTGCCGCCCGTTGAGCCGAATCGAATACTACCTGATAGCGTCGATCGTCCCGGGGAAGGATGCGACAGGACTGGAGGGGCTGACGGTGACGAATTCTTGCCAGGCACTGCAAGGGACCGGATGGTGGACGACCCGCCACCCAGTGCATCTGATTGGCGGTCAGTTCCTGACACATCAACATGGGGTGATCATGACCCTGTACTGCAATCAGGACGTTTCGACGAAGATCCTTTGCTGCCACGAACCAGGGCGCCTCGATTGAGTCGCGTCGGCCGCCTATGCCCAATCCCTGCCGCTGGCCGAGAGTGTAGTAGATCAAACCGTGGTGCCGGCCCAGTAGATTACCCTGGGGATCCTCGATGTCGCCTGGCTGAGCCGGGAGAAAGCGTTGCAGAAAGTCTCGAAACTTACGCTCCCCAATAAAGCAGATCCCTGTACTGTCCTTCTTTTTGTGGTTTGGAAATCCCGCCTTATGTGCAATCTCCCTGACCTGGTGCTTATTCAGCTGTGCCAAGGGAAACAGGCTGTGACTCAAGGCTCTCTGTCCCAACATATAGAGAAAATAGGTTTGATCCTTATCCTCATCCTTGGCTCTTTGCAGATGATAGCCCTCGTCATCCTTTTCCACTGCGGCGTAGTGCCCGGTGGCGATTATGGATGCCTGCAACTGATCGATTGCATGGTCGAGAAAGGCCTTGAACTTGATTTCACGGTTACATAACACATCGGGATTGGGCGTTCTGCCTGCACCATACTCTTCGAGGAAATAGGCAAATACGCGGTCCCAGTACTCGGTAGAAAAGTTGACTGTATAGAGTGGAATCTTTAAACATTCAGCTACCGCCTGGGCATCTGCCAGGTCTTCGGCTGCGGAACAGTAATCTTGGCTGTCATCTTCCTCCCAGTTCTTCATGAACAAGCCTTCGACCTGATAGCCCTGCTGTTGCAACAGTAAGGCTGCGACGGATGAGTCCACACCACCTGACAAACCGACGATGACTCTGCCTTTATCTGCCATGATGGGGCCTCTTTCTTCCTTGATCCGGTTCTTCACGGGCACCATCGACGATGAGCCATTCTCCAGGTTGGATATTCTTCAGACGCCAGCGGTCCACGGCTACACGGATCAGGCGCAGAGTAGGGTATCCGACAGCTGCCGTCATACGGCGAATCTGACGATTACGCCCCTCCCGAAGCTGAATCTCGAGCCAGGATGTGGGGATTGACGCCCGATAGCGAACGGGCGGATTTCTGGGCCAAAGTTTCGGTTCCTCGAGCTGCCTGACTTTTGCCGGCAGTGTCAGTCCGTCCTTTAGCTGAACACCTTGTCGAAGTCGTGCCAGGGCGTTGGCATCCGGTATACCCTCCACCTGGACCCAGTATCGTTTCCAACGCTTGCGACCGGGTTCCGTAAGACGGTGCTGCAGTTTACCGTCATCGGTGAGCAGCAGCAGGCCCTCACTGTCCCGGTCAAGCCGTCCAGCGGCATAGATCCCTTTCATGGTGATGTAGTCGGCGAGGGTCTCACGCCCCTCGCTATCTGAAAATTGAGTGAGAACGCCATAAGGCTTGTTGAAAAGAATCAGCATTCAAGGATGACCGCGTTGGATTCCAATTCGTTCTGATAAAAGGCGCTATGATAGTATCCCGGCGGTTAAACTGGAACCTGACGATTTTCGCTGTTTGGAAACATGGCAGGCATATCGGCACGCTACCCCGTAATAGACAGGATACACATGTTGAATCCAAGGGCCGGGTCAAACCTCCCTTGTTTACCGCTTTGCAGAGGTATCAGTGTATTGGAAATAGAAAAGCCGGATCGGGATCACCGAACCGGCTTTTGCGTTTACTGATTCAGGGACCAGCTTTATTCGCTTGCTGCAACCCGTTGGATATTGGTTGCATGAAGTCCTTTAGGTCCTTGACTGATCTCAAACTGGACCTTTTGACCCTCCTTCAGGGTTTTGTATCCATCCATCTCAATGGATGAAAAATGGACGAAAACGTCCTGGTCTCCATCTTCCGGGGTTACAAAACCGTAGCCCTTGGCGTTGTTAAACCACTTTACGACTCCAGTCGCCATAGCTATTACTCCTCACTATCGATGACCCGGGAGGGTGGAGTGGTAGTAACGAAATGGTTGAGATTTGGAGGATTGGAGAGATCAAAAACCGACATGAAGATCGGTTCTGTACGGGATATTCGAGAATCTCCACGCATTGCCTCACTTTAGTCCATACACTCAACGTTTACCGCTACCTTTTATTCTGCAGAGAGGCTCAAAACTGCTCTGTCCACCTGCCCAAGTACCAGCCATTAGAAAAAAACAGTGGGCGTCAACATAACAGCCCGAATTCCAGTGTTCCTGTTCCTTCTAAAATGGGAACCATTATCAACACTGTAGGAGAAAGTATAGTGCTCTATCGTTGTCGGTCAACAAATATGTAAATTTTCACAAACTTTCCACGCTTGTATTGGTAATTACCCTAATAATGGGTGTCTATTAATACGAAGAATCCCTAGTCAGCTTATACCCATTACGAGATAGTCAGAGATTTTCTGCCTGATGAAAATGTGAGTGTGTCGTTTGTTGGAACTAGCGACTTTTGACGGTTTGGTATTCAAATCAGGTCCTCAATTTAGGTAAAATGGAAACTTGTAATCTGCTTTCACTATCCTTCTGAGCTAAACAAATATCCCGAATATAATTCCGCTTTTCAGGCCGTTTAGGCCTGCTAGAATCAGCCATTATGAGTAATCGAGAACAAACATCACACGAAGACGGTCTAGCATTAAAGGAGGCAGTGCCAAAACTCAAAAAACCTCCTTTGTATAAGGTTATTATTCTGAATGATGACTATACACCGATGGAATTTGTAGTTTTGGTTTTGGAAACCTTTTTTGACATGGACAGGGAAAAGGCGACCCGAGTGATGCTACATGTTCATACCCGTGGTGTGGGTGTGTGTGGCGTGTTTACTAAAGACGTGGCTGAGACAAAGGTGTCACAAGTCAATGATTACTCTCGCAGCAACCAGCACCCGCTGATGTGCACCATGGAGGAGACATAAGCGGCGCTATATGGAGTTCCTGAGATGTTGAATAAAGAGTTGGAATTTACCCTGAACCAAGCATTCAAGAATGCCAAAGAACGACATCATGAGTTCATGACGGTGGATCATCTCTTGCTTGCCTTGTTGGACAATCCCACCGCCGTCGCGGTACTGCGTGCCTGTGGGGCGGATATCGAGAGCATGCGTAAGAATATCAGCAGCTTTGTTGAAGAGACAACACCACTAATTCCGGATGGTGATGAGAGGGAGATTCAACCCACCTTAGGATTTCAACGGGTGCTGCAAAGGGCAGTTTTTCATGTCCAATCCTCGGGGAAAAATGAGGTTACCGGTGCCAATGTGTTGGTGGCGATATTCAATGAACAGGACTCACAGGCGGTCTTTTTTCTGAATGAGCAAAATGTAAGTCGGCTGGATGTGGTCAACTATATCTCTCACGGCATCTCCAAGGTTGACGGCACGATTCAGGATGAGGCGCCAGCCGAACTGTCCAGTGAATCCAAAGGGGATGGTCAGACAAGTCCGTTGGAGAGCTATGCCACGAATCTCAATCAACTGGCGGAACAGGGTAAGATCGATCCCCTGATCGGTCGTTTGCAAGAGGTTGAACGTACCGTTCAGATACTCTGCCGGCGGCGCAAAAACAACCCGCTGCTGGTGGGAGAGGCCGGTGTAGGCAAAACTGCTATCGCAGAGGGATTGGCCAAGAAAATCGTTGACAAAGAGGTACCTAACGTACTTGCCAATGCAACAATCTATGCCCTTGATCTTGGGACGCTGGTTGCGGGTACGAAATACCGTGGTGACTTCGAGAAACGCCTGAAGGCGGTTCTTGCCGAGCTGAAACGGGAAAAGGATGTGGTTTTGTTCATCGACGAGATACATACCATTATCGGAGCAGGGGCTGCATCCGGTGGGGTTATGGATGCCTCGAACCTGATCAAGCCTGTGCTCGCATCAGGGGAGCTGCGCTGTATCGGTTCCACAACCTACCAGGAGTTCAGGGGGATTTTTGAAAAAGACCGCGCCCTGGCACGGCGCTTCCAGAAGATCGATGTGGAAGAGCCCACCGTGGCAGAGACGGTGGAGATCCTGAAGGGCCTGAAGTCCCGATTCGAGGAGCATCACCATATCGAGTACACACAGGATGCCTTGAACAGCGCCGCAGAACTCTCTGACAAATACATCAACGACCGCCATCTGCCGGATAAGGCCATCGATGTCATCGATGAGGCGGGTGCGAATGTACAACTGCAACCGCTGGAACAGCGTAAGAAGGTCATCGACGTGGATGAGGTCGAGGCTATTGTGGCGAAGATTGCGCGGATCCCGCCAAAGAAGGTCTCCACTTCCGATACCGAGGCCCTGCGCAACCTTACACGTGACCTGAAGCTGGTCGTATTTGGCCAGGATCCGGCCATCGATGCCTTGACAGCGGCCATACGCATGAATCGATCCGGACTGGTCAATGAAGGCAGGCCGGTCGGCTCCTTTCTATTCACCGGTCCCACCGGTGTCGGCAAGACTGAGATCAGTCGTCAGCTGGCGAGGATCTTGTGTATGGAGCTGATCCGCTTCGATATGTCCGAGTATATGGAACGCCACACAGTATCCAGGTTGATCGGTGCACCGCCAGGGTATGTCGGTTTTGACCAGGGGGGATTGCTGACTGAGGAGATTGCAAAGCATCCTCATTGTGTGTTGTTGCTCGATGAGATCGAGAAGGCGCACCCGGATGTCTTCAATTTACTGCTGCAGGTGATGGATCACGGCACCCTGACCGACAACAATGGCCGCAAGGCGGACTTCCGCAATGTTGTGATCATCATGACCACCAATGCCGGTGCCCAGGAGATGAGCCGCTCGTCCATCGGTTTCACCAAGCAGGATCATAGCAGCGACGGTATGGAAGTGATCAAGAAAATGTTCACCCCCGAGTTCAGAAATCGTCTTGATGCAATCATTCAGTTCGCCGGCCTCTCACCAGAGCATATCGCTAAGGTGGTCGATAAATTCATTTTCGAATTGGAAGGGCAGCTACAGGAGAAACATGTCAACCTGGTGGTCGAACCGGAAGCCAGGGTATGGCTGGCAGAACATGGCTATGATCCGAAGATGGGCGCCCGGCCGATGGCAAGGTTGATTCAGGATGAGATCAAAAAGCCCCTGGCGGAAGAACTGCTGTTTGGTAAGCTGGCCGGTGGAGGGGTGGTTAAGGTCGATGTCGCGAATGACAAGCTGCAGTTTGATATAGTCGGGGAGCAGGTACCCGATGCCACCCTGGACGATAACTGATTGTTCTCAACGGGCGCGATAGGTGATACGTCCTTTGGTCAGATCGTAAGGGGTCAACTGTACAGTGACCTTGTCCCCGGTGAGGATACGGATGTAGTGCTTGCGCATCTTGCCTGAGATATGGGCTGTCACTACGTGACCGTTCTCCAGTTCCACGCGGAACATGGTGTTCGGCAACGTCTCGATTACAGTGCCTTCCATCTCAATAAAGTCTTCTTTCGCCATACTAATGCTCAATCATTTTAAAAAAACCGGGCGGATTATAGCACAGCGCCCAAGATAAAAATCCGCCATTATCAGTATATTTGCGCATATAGCAAGTAGTTCCGCTTTTCCGCCCTGATGCAGGGTGTTCGATGGCGATATCCGGATCCGGGATCTGGCTGGCATCGCTTCATCACCCGACAACGGATCGTTGCCCTGTCTTTTTGCGGCACAATCTGGTGTGTCCATGTGAGGCAGCTGGGGCCGGTCGACACAAATACAGTCGGTACTGTTGTGTTTTTTCCGTCAGGCAAGGAAGAGTGATTCACTATGGTTATTCTAAATGAGCGAATGAGAGCGCCGCCGGGCAAAAAAACAACCTCACTTCTGCTGCCGCCACGGAGTTGATTGGTTTTGTGCTGACAGGCCGTAAATAAGTTATTGAAAGACATGAATTTAAATGGGCTTCGCTAGGGTTTGGCAGTGCTGGTGGCCTACAGATTCGCTGAATATCTTCTGCAAACAGCTCAGTGGATCTTGATCGGTGATGAATTCTTTCCCGGCTGAGAAATCGAAATCATAAGGTATTAGAGGATTTCTCAGGGTCATTCTGATTCAGTGTGACTCATTGCATCTCGGGAGATAGACAACATGAAGCTGAATGACAACTGCAATCGGCGCGAACTGCTACTGGACACTATTTCGCTTGCCTCACTATCGGTCCTGCCGGGTGCGGCTATCGCTGCTGCGCTAATACCCACACCCTATCAGACCGCCGGGCCTTTCTACCCTACCCGTATCCCGTTGGACAGCGATAACAACCTGGTCGATGTCGAGGGTAGGAGCCGTCCCGCCAGGGGGCATGTCACGCACATTTTCGGCCGCCTGCTTGATTCCAGCGGTCAACCGTTAACTGATGCCCAAGTCGAAATCTGGCAGTGTGATGCTTTTGGTTATTACCACCATGCACGTGATCGGGGAGGACTTGCTGATCCGGATTTTCAGGGATTCGGCCGTACTGTCGTTGACGGTAACGGTGGCTATCGGTTCCGTACCATCCGTCCCGTCTCCTATCCGGGGCGGACGCCGCATATCCACTTTCGTGTGATCGGTGACGGTATAGAGGGTTTCACCACGCAGATGTATGTGGCGAATGAGCCGGGAAACGACACTGACTTCATTCTCAACAGAGTGCGGAATCCACAGTCCCGCGCCTCCCTAATCGTACCGCTCGAACCGGCACCGGAAATCGAGTCGGGTGCCCTGGCCGGCCGCTTTGATATCGTGTTAGGGCTTCATCCCTCCATGTAGCATGATAAACAGCGTTTTTGGTACAGATTTTTAGCCGCAAATGAACGCGAATAATTGCAAATATTCGCAAATAGGAAATCATAACTCATTGGATATCAATATCTATACTGTCTCAAATCTTGGGTTTGGCGCGTTGTATGATGGTTCTGAAGGGGATATGTTCGGGTAGCGTGCCGTACATATAACTATGGTTATGGGCTAATCGGCTGAGTACAAATGACTCTGCGATGGTTGGATCCGAAAACTGAATCAGCGTAGCAGCCTGCCAGAGCAGTGCCATGCTTTCGACAAATCGGCGCAGTGCGTATTCATTCTGGCTTTTCATCAACAGCTGTTGTTTGAATTCACCCAGTGCTTCGTCATAGAGATCAAGATGATTTTTCGCTTTCTCGAGTTCGATAAGAAAAATATCGAGTGTATCCGGGTTCTTCTCCAAGGCACGGACGACATCCAGGCATTGGATGTTTCCCGAACCCTCCCATATGGCATTAATGGGTGACTCCCTATAGAGACGAGCGAGAACATTGTCTTCCACTACGGCCACACCGCCTACCGATTCCATGGCTTCATAGGTGTGCTGAGCAGCACGCTTGCATATCCAATACTTGCCGATTGCAGTCCCGATGCGAAACAGCAGGCGTTTATCATCACTATCTTTGTCCAGCGCGTGGGCCAGCCGCATGCCGATGGCCAGTGCGGCCTCCGCTTCAATTGCCAGATCGGCCAGGACGTTTTGCATCAGGGGGTGGTCTTGGAGATTTTTTCCAAAGGCTGTGCGTGCACCAGTGTAATGCAGCGCTTGCGCGGCCGCATGCCCCATTATCGCCGATGATCCGATCATACAATCAAAGCGTGTCATGGCGACCATTTCCAGAATGGTCCTGACACCCCGGCCCTCCTCACCGATCATCCAGGCAAAGGCGCCACCATACTCGATTTCAGCCGATGCGTTCGATACATTACCCATCTTGTTTTTCAATCGTTGAATGTGGATGGCGTTTTTCGTACCGTCCGGGCGCCAGCGCGGCAACAGAAAGCAGGTCAGACCGCTATCCGTATTGGCGAGCGTGAGAAAGGCGTCTGACATCGGTGCCGAGCAGAACCACTTGTGACCCACAAGTTCATAGCTTTCACCCGGACCGGGTGCGCCAATGGGGAAGGCTCTGGTGGTGTTGGCGCGGACATCCGAACCTCCCTGTTTCTCCGTCATCGCCATGCCGATGGTCAAGCCCTGTTTTTCATAATAGGGCAGGTTTCTCGGATCATAGAGAGCTGCTGTGATCTTCGGTATCCACCCTTGTGCGATATCGGGTTGATGTCTGATGGTGGGTATGGAAGAGAAGGTCATGGTCAGTGGGCATCCGCTGCCCGGGTCCGCTTGTGTGTGTAGATATTCGATCCCGGCCCTGACCACATGCGCACCGGTTTTTTGCACAACCCATGGCAGGTTATGGTGTCCCGCATCGATTGCCGCTGCCATCAGGCGGTGATAGGCGGGATGGTATTTTATAAAATCGAGCCGATGACCGAAGCGATCATGGCTATGAAACTCGGGTTTACAGGCATTGGCGTCAAACCCCGCTTCTTGCAGCTCGTTTTCGACAAGTTGACCGTACGCCTGCAGTCTCTGCTCTCCCCATTCACCACCAAATGATTTTATATAGTGCTGCAATATGGCGTCTGATCGGTAAGCGTTATATTTTTCCAGGGATAATGGTTCCCAATCACCCATGATGCTCTGCCATGGGAAGACGGCATGAATCCAGAGAACAATATGTCTATTCCGCCAGGGGATTTTCTCCCTGTCTCCAATTGGCCAGGTATTTTTCGAGAAGATGGAAATCCTCTCCTTTATGCTCGGTAAAGGTGACGTAAATATGCTGTTTCGGAATATCAAGGGTTTTATGCAATATCTCCATAAAGCCTAACGCCAGGGTTCTTCGTTGCTCAATATTGCGACCGTCTCTGATATCTGCATTGATAACGGCAACGCCTTTTTCCGGTTCTTTAACGCGTCCAATTGAGAGATTGTGAGTGCCGAGCTCACGAATCGAAACTGCAATATGATCTGTGCCTGTATCCATAACCTCGGCAAAAAGCGAGCACACCTGGGAAGCGATTGCCTGCTTCTCTATGTCTGTAATCTCTTTGTTTATTTCAAATTGTAAATGCGGCATTAACTCACCTCATCTCAGTAGTCTTAAATGCTAAACATCCGGTTTTGGTGAATATTTGAATATAGGAAGAGAAGGGGAAAGTGGCAATGTGGCAACAAGACCTAGGAGGGTTTGGTTGCCTACCCTCCTTCATTAGAGGGTATAGTCAATGCGACAGGGTAAGGCCCAAGTTGTACCGTGTTGCAGAGTTATTAATTAAGATTTGCGTTTATTCGCGGATAAAACATTCTCGAGCATTTGCGGCTTGCTTACACAATACCCCCCATAAGGAGGATGGGGGAGTTGCTACAGGTTTCTGATTTTTTCCAGCTGCACGCGCAGGGTTTCGAGGGCGCCTTTGGCCTCCGCCAGTTTTTCGCGCTCCTTCTCTACCACGGCTTGCGGTGCTTTATCGACAAAGCTGGCATTGGCCAGTTTCCTTTCGATGCGGTCCACATCGGATTGCAGACGTCCGGTCTCCTTTTCCAGACGCTTGATTTCGGCTTCCTTGTCGATCAAGCCCGCCAGAGGAATCAATACCTTCATCTCACCCACCAAAGCGGTGGCCGATTCAGGTCCTTGTTCGTCATCAGCCAACACTTCGATAGATTCGGTTTTGGCAAGGAAGTCGAGATAATGTCGATGCTGCTCTGCCAGGGCCCTGTCATGCTCACTGGCATCGGCCAGGAGTACCGGTACCGGTTTTCCCGGCGAGATGTTCTGTTCACCCTTGATCTTTCGAATGCCCAGGATGAACTGCATCACCCAGGCCATTTCAATCTCCGCTTCATCATCGATCAAGGATTTACGTTGAGTGGGAAAGGGTTGTTGCATGATCGTGGCCCCCTCCTGTTCTTCTCCGATGACACCGGCGATGGGGGCAATACGCTGCCAGATCTCTTCAGTGATGAATGGCATGATCGGATGAGTCAGGCGCAACAGATTCTCCAGTACCCTGACCAGGGTGCGTCGTGTTCCGCGCTTCGCTTCGGCAGATGCATTCTCGTCATTGAGTACCGGTTTACTCAGTTCCAGGTACCAATCGCAATACTCGTTCCAGGTGAACTCGTAGATTGCCTGGGCGGCATGGTCGAAGCGGTAACCCTCGATGGCTTCCGTTACTGTCTGCTTGGTTTTTTGCAGGCGCGACATGATCCAGCGGTCGGCGACCGATCGTTCCAGTTTGGCAGACGGCTCGGAGTGACCGGTTGTTACCCCCTGCACACCGCAATCCTGCCCTTCCACATTCATCATCACATAGCGGGTGGCGTTCCACAGTTTGTTGCAGAAGTTGCGGTAACCCTCGATACGGCCCAGGTCGAACTTGATATCACGACCTGTGGCGGCCAGAGCGGCAAAGGTGAAACGCAGGGCGTCTGTGCCGAAGCTGGGTATGCCGTCGGGAAACTCCTTGCGGGTCTGCTTTTCAATCTTTTTAGCCAGTTGTGGCTGCATCATGCCGCTGGTGCGCTTCTCCACCAGCTTTTCCAGTTCGATGCCGTCGATAAGGTCGATGGGATCGAGTACATTGCCTTTGGATTTTGACATCTTGTCCCCGTGACCATCGCGGATCAGACCATGGATATAGACCTCATGGAAGGGGACATCTCCCATGAATTTGATGCCCATCATGATCATGCGTGCGACCCAGAAGAAGATGATGTCAAAGGCCGTGACCAGGACGCTGGTGGGGTAGAAATCTTTGAGACGATCGGTCTGTTGCGGCCAACCCAGCGTGGAGAAGGGCCAGAGTGCGGAGCTGAACCAGGTGTCTAGGACATCCTCGTCCTGTTGTAGGGGGTAGTCGTCATCAAGATTGTGACGAGCGCGGACCTCCGCCTCAGAACGACCGACATAGACGTTGCCCTGATCGTCATACCAGGCAGGAATGCGGTGTCCCCACCAGATCTGGCGGCTGATACACCAGTCCTGGATGTTGCGCATCCATTCGTAATAGGTGTTTTTCCAGTTATCGGGGACGAAGCGGATCTTGCCGCTCTCCACCGCTTCGATGGCGGGCTTGGCCAGGGGGGCGATCTTGACGTACCACTGATCCGTCAGGAAGGGTTCGATGACTGCCCCGGAGCGGTCTCCTCTGGGCACCACCAGTTTGTGATCATCGATCTTCTCCAGTAACCCCTGTTCCTCAAGATCGGCAACGATCTGCTTCCGTGCATCATAGCGATCCATGCCGATATATTTTTCCGGGATCAGGCTGCCTTCAGTCTCGCCATTTTCACGTATTGAGGCATCCACGGTGAAGATATTGATCAGACCGCCGTGGATCTGTTCACTGATGGTGATCTCATCCCGGTGGCGCTGCCAGACCGCGTAGTCATTGAAGTCGTGGGCGGGGGTGATTTTGACGCAGCCAGTACCGAACTCCGGATCCACATGTTCTTCGTCGGCGATGATTGGGATACGGCGTCCGGTAAGGGGCAGTTCGAGCAGTTCACCGATCAGGTGTTTATAGCGTTCGTCACTGGGGTTTACCGCCACTGCACAGTCGCCGAGCATGGTCTCGGGACGGGTTGTAGCGACGACTAGATGGCCCTGGCCGTTTGTCAGGGGATAGCGCATATGCCACATGTGGCCATACTCTTCTTCCGACAGGACCTCCAGGTCGGAGACTGCGGTGTGTAACTTGGGGTCCCAGTTGACCAGACGCTTTCCGCGATAGATCAAGCCCTCCTCATAGAGCCGGATAAAGACCTCCCTGACTGCATCGGAGAGTCCCTCGTCCATGGTAAAGCGTTCGTGCTGCCAATCCAGTGATGAGCCGAGCCTGCGCAGTTGGCGGGAAATATTGCCGCCAGACTCTCCCTTCCACCCCCAGATCCGTTCGATGAATTGTTCCCTTCCCAGATCGTGGCGTTTTTTGTTCTCCGCCTCCAGCTGGCGTTCGACCACCATCTGGGTGGCGATTCCGGCATGATCGGAACCCGCCTGCCACAGGGTTTTGTCGCCCTTCATACGGTGGTAGCGGATCAGCGTATCCATGATTGTGTTGTTGAAACCATGTCCCATGTGCAGGCTGCCGGTGACATTGGGTGGTGGAATCATGATGCAGTAGCTGTCACTGCCGGTCTGGCCTGGGGCGAAATAGCCGCGTTCTTCCCAGGTCTGGTACCAGCGTTGCTCAATGGCGTGGGGGTCGTAGGTTTTTTCCATGGATCTCGTTAATGGTTCGGCAACAAAAAGGGAGTATTATACTGCTTGGTACGAATGTGGGTAGTTATCCAGTGTATTAATCATGCGGCAGGCAAGGTAGTCGGTATTTTCAGAATGAATTCGGTACGGGTCAGTTCAGATAATAAATAGAGGATATCTAAGAAAATGAGTCAAAAACGACATGTCTATGCATTTCACGAGGGAGATGGCAAGAATAAGAAACTGTTGGGGGGGAAAGGGGCAAACCTTTGTGAAATGACACAGTTTGGGTTGAATGTGCCACCCGGATTTGTGATCAGTACGGAGGCGTGTCTCGATTACCTGGCCAATGAGTCCAAGACCCTGCCCGATAATCTGATGAAAGATGTGCGCAGCCACATGGAGCAGGTGGAAGCAGCCACCGGCAAAGGGTTCGGCGATGCGGAGAATCCCCTGTTGGTTTCTGTACGTTCCGGTTCGGCAATGTCCATGCCCGGCATGATGGATACCATTCTCAATCTGGGGCTCAACAGTAATACCCTCGAGGGTGTAATCGAACAGACCGGGGATCAACGTTTCGGCTATGATGCCTATCGCCGATTCATCCAGCTGTTCGGTAAGGTTGCACTCGGTGTTCCGGATGAGGCCTTTGACGAGGAGTTTGAGGCGGTCAAACAGAATGCCCATGTCACCGAGGACGTAGGACTCTCTGCGGATGACCTGAAGGAGATCTGTGATCGTTTTCTCACGGTCTTCGAAAAGCATACCGGCCGGCCGTTTCCGGAAGACCCCTATGATCAGCTGGAGATCGCTATCAAGGCAGTATTCGGCTCTTGGATGGGCAAGCGTGCCGTCGACTACCGGCGTCAATTTAATATCACCCCGGAGATGGCCAACGGCACGGCAGTAAATGTCTGTACCATGGTGTTTGGCAATAGGGGGAATGATTCCGCCACCGGGGTGGCCTTCACCCGGAACCCGGGTACCGGTGAGAACAAGCTGTTCGGCGAGTATCTGGTGAATGCCCAGGGAGAGGATGTAGTAGCCGGTATCCGTACCCCCAAGCCGATTGCCCGTCTGGCGGAAGAGATGCCGGAAATGGCAGAACAGCTCGAGGAGCTGCGTCAGAAACTGGAGAGTCACTACAAAGAGGTGCAGGATTTCGAGTTCACGATCGAACGCGGCACCCTGTACTGCCTGCAGACACGGAACGGCAAGATGAACGCCACGGCCATGGTGCGCACCTCCGTGGAGATGGTTGAGGAGGGTTTGATCAGCAAGGAGCAGGCGTTACTGCGGATCGACCCCATCTATCTTGAACAGATGCTCTATCCCCGGTTGAACAATGAAAACAAGGCTGAACCAGTGGCTCAGGGTCTGCCTGCATCGCCGGGTGCAGCCAGCGGATTGGCGGTGTTCGACGCCGACCGGGCGGAGTTGATGGGCAAAGAGCAGGGACAGAAAGTGATTTTGTTGCGGGAAGAGACCAAGCCAGAGGATATCCACGGTTTCTTCGCCTCGGAAGGGATACTCACCAGTCGTGGCGGTAAGACCTCCCATGCGGCAGTGGTGGCACGGGGCATGGGTAAGCCCTGTGTGGCCGGTGCAGAGGGAATAAGTGTCGATGTACAGCGCCGGGAGGCTGTGGCCAAGGGCACTGTGATCCGCGAGGGCGATATGATCACCATCGACGGTAGCAGCGGTAACGTCTTTCTGGGACAGATTCCCATGGTCGAACCCGATTTCACCGAAGAGCTGAACCGGTTGTTGAGATGGGCCGATGAGGCCGCCTATCTGCGTGTCATGGCGAATGCGGATACGGCGACAGATGCAAGCCGGGCATTGAAGTATGGCGCCATGGGGATCGGTCTGTGTCGAACTGAACGGATGTTCAATGCGGTCGACCGCCTGCCGGTGGTGATAGAAATGATCGTTGCTGAGACACCTGCTCAGCGCCAGGCCGCCCTGGATAAACTGCTGCCGATGCAACGCAGCGACTTCAAGGAGATTCTTGAGGTGATGTCGCCCAAGCCGGTGACCATCCGGCTTCTCGATCCTCCCATCCATGAGTTCTTGCCCACTGAGCAACAGCTGTTGAGCGATTTGAGCGAATTGCATCATCTGCGCAATTCGGTGCGTGGCATGAATGTGCTTGCCGGCAGCATGATGCTGCTGCAGGATCCGGAACTTGCCAGGCAGGAGGCCGATTCACTGCGCCATATGGTTGATGAGAGTCTGGTGGAGCAGGCTATCGAGAAGAAAGAGACGATGCTGCGCAAGGTGCGGACACTGACAGAGACCAATCCCATGCTGGGCCATCGCGGTGTCCGTCTCGGCATCACATTCCCCGAGATCTATAGCATGCAGATCCGTGCCATCCTTGAAGCGGCTGCGGAGTGTGCCGCCAAAGACCTTGAGGTGCATCCCCAGATGATGGTGCCACAGGTTTGTACCGCCGAGGAGTTGAAGCGTGTCAAGGCCATGGTGGATGAGATTCGCGCAGATGTTGAGGCGAAATATGGGCAGAAGATCAACTTCCGTTTCGGCACCATGATTGAAGTGGTGCGCGCCTGCATGCGGGCCGATTCGCTGGTGGAGGAGGCGGAATTCTTCTCCTTCGGCACCAATGATCTGACCCAGGCAACCTTCTCTTTCTCCCGCGAGGATGCCGAGAACAAATTCCTACCGATGTATAACCAGAACGACATTCTCAAGGACAATCCCTTCGAAGTACTGGATGAGAAGGGTGTAGGCAAGCTCATGCAACTGGCTGTGGACTGGGGACGCCAAAAAAACAACAGCCTCAGCGTCGGCATCTGTGGCGAGCACGGCGGCCATCCCAGCTCGATCGCATTTTGTCATCGTGCCGGGCTCAATTACGTCTCCTGCTCCGCACCCAGGGTGCCGGTCGCCAGATTGGCGGCGGCCCATGCCAGTCTCCAACAGCAGTAGTTTTGCATTCTGTGGGCCGGGGTAATCTCCGGCCCACCTGGTCAAGATATCGGCCAAACAGTCGACATAATCCTATGGAAGATAAAGAAGTACCGGAGTGTACCCAAGGGAGATTCTTGGCCATTCATGTCGTGGCTCAGAGAGAACCTCTACAAGCCTTCCTGATAAATTCCGGTCATTCACTAGTCTTCCCAGGGGCCTGTTAACAGGTCTTGCATCTCGGGAAATACCGGGATGAGGTGGCCTTCAAATGGATTGAATACAGCCACCCTACCGCCAACCGCTGGAATGCAGGTGTATTGGTGACGGGTTATTTGCGTTTTAAGGAACATAGACAACGGTCGATTCCAGCCTTTCTGATCTCTGCGATACTCTGGCTGGGAGTAGCGATTGCCTTTGCTGAAAGCATCGATCTGACGGATGAGGCAGTTACCTGGGCGAAACAGAATTTTGGTGATCAGGCGGGGGATCGAGTCGCATCCTGGCGCCGATTGATGCTGGAAAGCAATCATATCGATGAAATCGAGAAGTTACGGCGTGTCAACGACTTCTTTAATCAAATCCCCTACCAGTCCGATGCCGACCTGTGGGGCAAGGAAGATTATTGGGCAACCCCATTGGAACTGCTGGTGCGAAAGGGAGGGGACTGTGAGGATTACTCCATCGCCAAGTATTTCACCTTGAAGGAGATGGGCGTCGCGGAAGAGAAGTTGCGCATTATGTATGTGAAATCGGTCAAGTTGAATCAATCCCACATGGTGCTGACCTACTATCCTGAGCCCTCCTCCATACCCAAGGTGTTGGATAACCTCAATCCTCAGTTGCTGTCAGCCAGCAACCGCCTCGATCTCACACCGGTATATAGCTTTAATGCGGATGGTTTATGGTTGGCGAAAAGCCTGGGCAGGGGAAAGAAGGTCGGTTCTTCAACCCGGCTTAGCCTATGGCAGGAGCTAAAACAAAGAATGCAGCAGGAGGCGAAGCGTTGATAGGAAAAAATGCAACATACATGGTTGATTACGAATTTATGGTTCCAATAGGCCATCGATGCTGTCATCATCGATGGGTATAGGATGAAAAGCTCATGACGTTGTCGCGACAATTGATAATTTTGATCACTGTACTGCTGGTTCTGGTCTTCGCCGGTACCTTCTACATCAGTGTGCAAAACACACGTGCCTATCTTGAATCACAATTGGAGTCCCACGCACAGGACACGGCAACATCTCTGGGTTTGTCGATTTCAAAGCATATGGCCGAAAAGGATCTTGCCACGGTCACATCCATGACCGATGCGATCTTCGATCGGGGATACTACCGTCTTGTCGTAGTACAGGATATGCAAGGGGCACCACTGGTTGAACGCAAACTGGCAGTCACACTTGAAGGCGTGCCTTCGTGGTTTATAGAGCAATTTCCTCTCAGCACGCCGATAGGTGAGGCTATCGTAATGTCAGGTTGGGTACAGGCCGGAAAAGTGGTCGTGCAGAGTCATCCCGGTTTTGCCCATCGACAATTGTGGCAGAATAGTGTCGAAATCTTCAGGTGGTTTCTGGTCAGTGCATTGGTGATCCTGCTTTTGGGTTTACTCTCACTGCAATTGGTGCTCAAGCCGTTGAGAGAGGTGGAACAGCAGGCGAATGCCATCGTCAATCGGGAGTTTCCGATAATTGAGAGGCTACCCAGGACCTTAGACCTACGCCGCATCGTCCTGGCAATGAATCGGATGTCCACAAAGGTCAAGGGGATGATCGAAAGGCTGGAACGGTTGACCGAGGGCCTGCACCGCCAGGCATCCCGCAATCCGGTTACCAATCTTACCAATAAACGTTTTTTCAACAACACCATTAAAAATCTTCTGGCATCGCCAGAGGAGTGCTCCAGTGGTTTACTGGCACTGATAGAACTCAAGAATCTCAAGGAAATAAATGAGAATCACGGTTATCAGGCCGGTGATGAACTGCTGAAACAGACCGCAGAGGTGCTGCGGTCGGTAAGCAAGTCGCTAAACAAAAGTTATCTGGCACACTTGAATGGCGGTGATTTTGCGCTGTTTGTCGAAGACATGGACGTGGTCGAGGCAGCCAAACTGGGCCAGGCCTTGTCTAGCGCGCTGTCCGGACTTGCCGATACCGGCCATGCGCTCAGTCAAGATGTGGGGCATATCGGATTGGCCGCTTTCAACGGCTCTCAGGATCTTTCGGAATTGTTCTCGCAAGCGGATATGTCACTCCGTACCGCGCAAAGCGAGGGGCCAAATTCATGGCATCTCTATATGCCCGGTGAATTGGATAACACCAGGATCAAGGGGGCGACTGATTGGCATACAACGATAAAAAGCGCATTGGCATCCGACAAATTTGTGCTGCAATTCCAGCCGGTTTTTGCTTGTTGCGACAATACAATCCTCCATCAGGAGGTCTATGTGCGAATCAGGGAGGAGAATAAGCAGGGTGAAGCTCAACTCTTGTCCGCAGGCCTGTTTATTCCCCATGCGGATAGACTCGGCTTGACGTCTGAGATCGATAAGATGGTGATCGTGAAAATTCTTGAACGATTGCGGGAAGAGGTTGACGGCAATACCCGTTATGCCATTAATATCTCTCCTATATGTTTGAAAAACAGTTCATTTTTTGCCTGGCTTGAGCGGCAGCTGGAACATAATTCGGAGCTTTCACAGCGCTTGATCTTTGAGATGCCGGAATATGGCGCTGTAGCGCAGCTGGATGATGTCAGCCGGTTTATTCAATTGATCAAACGCTATGGAGCGGCCTTTTCCCTTGATCATTTTGGCCGCAGCCAAAGTGCATTCGGCTATTTAAAGACAATAAAAGTTGATTTTCTGAAGATCGATGGCAGTTATCTCAGGGAACTCCAGGCAAGTGCCGAGAACCAGTTTTTTATTGAGGCGTTGGTCTATATTGCGCACGGACTGGAGATAAAAGTGGTTGGAGAGAACGTGGAGGCGGAACAGACTTGGGAAATTCTGCAACGACTCAATCTAGTGGGTGGGCAGGGCTACTTTTTAGGCAAGCCAGTGTAGTCGTCGCAACCAGGTATTACTCTCTCTGTTCTGCAACACCAAGAAACTTAAAGAATTTACTTCATGTGACGCTAAGGAATTAAAGGAGTTCGTCATCGTCGACGAGAAGTGGGTCACCGGGTTGAAATACTGATCGAATCTGGTTTCGCATCAAGATTTTTTGCTGGGCGGCATTAGGCAGATCAGTGAACATAATCAGGTTTTTCTGAATAAGCAATTCGATCAGATCCTCGACGATGCGGATCATCCCTGTATCGGTCTCAGAGAGTAACTTTTTCGAAAGAGTGGTGGAACTGTTGTTGAATATAAATCCGATAACCTCGTCATCTGTGGCACTTACCTCCTCATCGGCGCCAGAAGAAGGGGTGTCCGAGAGATTGATGATATTGCCATCATTATCACGTTTCGCATACAACATAGAGATTCCTCGACAAGTAATTCTTTAGATCCTGGTAGTCATCTATTGAAAAGCAAGTGTCACGATACAATCCATGTCAGATATTAAAGCACAACAACAGCAACAGGATGTGATAGAGGAGTGGAAACACCCCACAGATGGATCTGCATTTGATGATCCGCTACTGGATTGTCTGGTTTTTCTAACCCGCTATTATGGACGTGTTCACTCACATGATGCCTTGCGTGCCGGATTGCCGCTGGAGAATCATCGCCTGACACCTGAGCTTTTTCTGCGTGCGGCTGAACGTGCTCAACTCAGTGCAAGGATTGTTCGGCGTTCCATACAAAAAATCAATTCCCTGGTGCTCCCCGCCGTATTGTTGCTCAAGAACAGGCAGAGTTGTGTCTTGATGGAGCGTAGTGCAGATGGCAATCAATTGACCATTATGCAACCTGAGAGTGGGGAGGGTACACATCAAATAGCCATCGATGACCTTGAGCAACAGTACTCGGGGTATGCAATCTTTATCCGCTTGGAACATCGCTTTGATGACCGGACTCCCGAGGTTTTGAGACTAAACACCCGCCATTGGTTTTGGGGAACACTGGTAAAATCATGGCGAATCTACAGAGACGTGCTTGTCTCGTCACTACTTATCAATTTGTTCGCCTTGGCAAGTCCACTATTTATCATGAACGTCTATGACCGGGTGGTGCCGAATAATGCAATTGAGACTCTATGGGTGTTGGCGATTGGTATCTTCATAGTCTATTCATTTGATGTGATTATGCGGAGTCTCCGTGGTTACTTTATTGACGTTGCCGGTAAAAAGTCGGATATATTGCTTTCTTCCATGCTGTTCGAGCGTGTTCTCGGTATTAAAATGGCGGCGCGTCCACCTTCTGTTGGTGCATTCGCCAACAATCTGCGTGAATTTGAGAGTATCCGGGATTTCATTACGTCGGCGACAGTTGTGACCCTGGTCGATCTGCCCTTTGTATTATTGTTTATCCTGGTTATTTGGTTTATTGGCGGGCCATTGGTATATGTGCCTGTAGTCTGTATTCCAATCGTGATTCTTTATGGGATACTGATCCAGTCTCCACTCAGGCGATCGGTTGAAGCCACGTATCGTGCATCGGCACAAAAGGGAGCGACATTGATCGAATCCTTGACCGCAGTCGAAACCATTAAGCATCTTGGTGCCGAGAGTGAAGTGCAGCGAAAGTGGGAACAGCTGACTGGTCACATCGCACAGTGGGGGGTTCGTTCACGTTTGCTGTCTGCTTCGGTTTCCAATGTGGCAACTTTCTTTCAACAGATGTCACAGGTGGGAATTGTGGTCCTCGGGGTCTATCTGATTGCTGAAGGAGAACTCAGTATGGGGGCCTTGATAGCCGGAGTCATTTTGGTGGGACGAGCCTTGGCTCCAATGGCTCAGGTGGCTAATCTTGCTGTGCGTTACTACCAGGCGAAGACTGCGCTCGGAAGTCTCAACAGTGTGATGGAACTGCCAGTTGAGCGACCGGAAGGAAAATCATTTCTCAGCCGTGAGCAATTCCAGGGTGATATTGAACTGGATGATGTCACATTCGCCTATCCTGGTGAGGAAAAGGTGACATTGAGAAATGTCTCCATGTCGATTTCGTCCGGTGAGAAGGTCGCCATTATCGGTAAGGTGGGTTCCGGGAAGACCACAATCGAAAAGCTTATGCAGGGGCTTTACGATCCTGATTCCGGCGCAGTGCGTATTGATGGGGCTGATCTAAGACAGGTAGATCCTGCAGATCTCCGGCGCAGTATCGGTTACGTGCCTCAGGACATCATGCTCTTTTATGGCAGTGTCAGGGACAATATTGTTCTAGGGGCACCCTACGCGGATGACAACGCTATTCTACAAGTGGCACAAATTGCCGGTGTGATGGATTTTGTCAATCAGCACCCACATGGTTTTGATATGCAAGTGGGAGAACGGGGCGAACATCTTTCAGGAGGACAGCGTCAGGCCATAGCCATAGCACGAGCTCTTTTACTCGATCCTCCTGTACTGATGTTGGATGAGCCCAGCAATTCAATGGACAACAGCACCGAGGCGATCCTGAAACGTCAGCTTTCCAAATATGCAGAGGATAAGACCTTGATTCTGGTGACCCATCGTTCATCATTGCTCGAACTGGTGGATCGATTGATCGTTATCGATGGGGGCAGGGTGATTGCCGACGGTCCTAAAGCACAAGTGCTTGAGGCCTTGAAACAGAGCCGGGGTGACAATTCCGCCAAGCCGGCAGAGGTATCTAAATGAATGGCGTAAGTTCAGATGCTGAGACACTTGAATTGAATGATGGATACTGAGTCCCAAACAATAGAAGTCGAAAGACAGGCAGATCCATTGTCGTTTAAGTCTGAAAAACCAGGTAATGGCGACAACGATTTCATGGACGATAAGACTGCCGCACTGTTGGTGCAGGCCCCCCGGGGTGGGCGGACTATTCTATGGGTGGTGTTTTTAATAGTCATTCTGGCTATCGTTTGGGCCAGTTGGGCCGAGTTGGACGAGGTGACAAGGGGAGTTGGAAAAGTAATACCCTCCAGTCAGATACAGGTTATTCAGAATCTAGAGGGGGGAATACTTTCTGCATTATACGTACAGGATGGAGATACTGTTGAGCAGGGGCAGGTTCTACTACAGATAGATGACACACGATTCTCCTCTTCCTTGAGGGAAACACAATTACAGTTCTGGGCGCTGAAAGCCAAAGCTGCCAGGCTACAGGCGGAGACCGACAGTAAGGCATTCGAGGTGCCGCCGGGTATGGCTGAAAAGTATCCAGCTTTGGTAGATCAGGAGCAGGGCCTGTTCAATTCACGGCAGAAAGAGTTGCAGACCAACCGTTCAATTCTGTCCAAGCAGGTTGAACAGATTAGCCAGGAGATAAGAGGGCTTGAGGTAAAAAGTGTGAGATTGAAACGGAATCTGTCATTAGTAACCAGAGAGTTGGACTTGTCAAAACCGCTCCTGGAAGCAGGTGCCATTTCTGAAGTTGAAATCCTGCGGCTTGAAAGGGAGGTCAGCGAACTGGAAGGGGAACTCGAGACAACTAAATTAACTATTCCTCGTATGAAATCCCGCCTCGAAGAGGCGGAACAGAAGGTCTCTGAGATTTTAATTCGTTTTAAAAATGAAGCGCACGCTGAACTGAATGATGTACTTGCGGAACTCTCTAAGCTTAAGGAGACCAGCGTAGCGCTGGAAGACAGGGTAACCCGTACCGCAGTCCGTTCACCTGTGAAGGGTACGGTCAAACAGGTCATGATCAACACCCTGGGTGGCGTCATACAGCCTGGTATGGAATTGATGGAAATTGTGCCATTGGACGATTCCTTGCTCGTTGAGGCGAAGGTTGGTCCAAAAGACATTGCATTTTTACACCCAGGCCAGAAAGCGATTGTAAAACTGACAGCCTATGACTTTGCCATCTATGGAGCGCTTACGGGTAAAGTTGAGCATATCAGTGCCGATACTATCAAGGAGGAGCACGAACAGGAGAGTTTTTATCTTGTACGGGTAAGAACCGATAAAACAGACCTGGGTACCCAGGAGAAGGCATTGCCGATCATCCCCGGAATGCAGGCAGAGGTAGATATTCTTACCGGGAAAAAGAGTGTTCTCGAATATCTTTTCAAACCATTATTGCGCGCGAAAGGCAGGGCACTGAGAGAACGATAAGGTGATGCAGTTATCGATCAATCCTAATACTGACGAGATTTCAGGTATTGGTTCAGATGGGAATGAAAATCGCAATGCTGATGAGAGCGGCGATTTACAACAAAAGGTCATTCCCATCACCAATAAGATCCTGCTTTGCAGCTCGGATGAAGGTATCGCGAAACGCTGGCATGAATCACTGAGTGAGGTGGGAGAATTGACGGCAGTATCATCCCGCGAAATGCTGATCAGCAAGCTGAAAACTTACCAGACCGGTGTAGTACTCGTTGATCTGGAGCTGTTCAACAAGGACTACCGGGAAATTCCACAGTCGCTCTGCCAGCGATTTACAGATGTCGCCTTTATCATTTTCTCAGCCACACCAAATGATGAGGAAGGGCTCTACCTGATCTCACATGGTGTCAAAGGGTACTGCAATCGCTATATCTCCAAGGCGCTTCTGGTCAAGGCTGTTGAGTTGGTGCGGATGGGGGAAGTATGGGTGGGACGAAGCCTGTTATTCAAACTGATGAGCAGGTTAAGCTCGGTGAGTCCGCCCAAGGGTGAAGTTCAGGCAAGGGAATCGGATATAGAATCAACACTGTCAAAGCTAACTAATCGAGAGCGTGAGATAGCGCAACTTGTAGGTTCCGGAGATAGTAACAAGGTGATTGCCAAAAAACTCGACATCACTGAAAGAACTGTAAAAGCCCATCTCAGCTCTATTTTTAGGAAAACATCGACTAAAGATCGCCTCCAGCTTGGCCTGTTGATCAACAGTTGATCACGGTTTCCATAATACTCAAAATATTATCAATTAAATCAAAAAGATACATATTGTACCAAGGTACAATAGGCGAGCTGCTGTTTTTTAACGAAAATTATCCCTGATAGGGTGACCAGGTGTATCTGCCTGATCCTCATAGCATACTAAATTGATCTGAATCGTAGAGGCAAAGATGGCTACTCAAGCAACCCAGACAACCGGACAGGTTATTGGTTTCGTTCGCCAGGTAATTGGTGAAGTGAAGGCAACCGGCAGTGATGGCGTTACCAGAAATCTCCAGGTTGGCGACCTTGTCTTTGCCGATGAGCAGATCGCGACAGGCGAGCTCGGGAGTATCGAGATTGTTTTCAATGACGGTGGCAACCTGACCTTGGGCCGTAATTCACAGGGCCTACTCGATGCCGACGTCTACCAGACAACCACTCCCGAGGATGGATCTGAATATGCAGCGTCAATCGATGCAATTCAACAGGCAATCTTGTTGGGTGAAGACCCAACAGCCATTCAAGAAGCACCGGCTGCCGGTCCTGGTGAATCCCCAACAGGCAACGAAGGATCAAGTTTTGTCACCATTGAACGGACAGGTGCACAGACAACACCCGAAAGCGGATTTGAAACTGAAGGATTGGCAATCAGTTTTGCCCAATCCGAAGAGTCGTCAACGATTATTAACCTTCTGCCCACCATTGACCTGGATGGTGACGACAATTCACAGGTAGGTGTCGGCTATCTCAGCCACTTTACGGAGAATGGCGATCCTTTGCCCATCGCAGATGCGGATATCCAGGTCTCCAATCCGGATGGCACGATACTGGAAAGTGCAAGAATCGTATTGACGAATGCTCAGTTTGGTGATCAGTTGGATGTTTCAGCGATTACCGGTTTGAATGTTGAGGTGGACAGCAGTGTGCCCGGAGTCATCACTGTATTGTTGAGTGGAACTGCAACACCGCAAGTGTATGCCCAGGCGATACGTGCTATTGGGTTTATCAATACCACAGAAAACCCTGACGAAACACCTCGAATTATAGAAGTGACAGTCAATGATGGTGAGTTCGACAGTAACACGGCTGTCACAACTATCACAGTTCAAGCAGTCAATGATCCCCCAGTTGTAGACCTCGATAGTAATGATTCGACTGACAGTGGTTATGATTACCTGACAACCTTCACCGAAGGTGATGCTGCAATCTCGATTGCAGATTTTGATGCTTCAGTATCGGATGTTGATAATGAGACATTACAGAGTGCAACAGTAACACTGACCAATCCCCAATCGGGCGATGTTCTGGCAGTTGGTAATATGCCGGCGGGCCTGTCAGCAGTGATCGATGGCCATACCATCACAATCAGTGGTGAAGCTTCTTTGGCAGACTATCAGAGCGCCATACAAGCTATTACCTTTGAGAATACAAGCCAAAATCCGTCTGCTGAGACTCGTCTGATACAGGTTACGGTAAATGACGGAGAGCTCAATAGTGATATTGCGGTTGCCCGTATTGAAGTCATTGGTGTAAACGATGTTGCGACAATCGATCTGGATGCTGATGACAGCAGTGCGGCCGGAAACGGTTATGAAACAACCTTTATTGAGGATGGATCGGCAGTATCGATTGTGGACGAAGATGTCGTTATTACGGATGTCGATGATGCAAATATTGAGAGTGCAACCATAGTATTAACCAATCATCAGTCATTTGATCACTTGATTGTGCGTGGTCTGCCGAATGGCATTACAGCAACAGTTGATGAAATCTCTGTAACATTAACGGGCACAGCAAGTCTTGCGGATTATGAACAAGCCCTTCAAGCAATTCATTTTGTTAATACCAGTGACTATCCACAAACTGTTGATCGTATCATCAACATTACAGTGAATGACGGTGATGGCAATAGCGATACCGCAGTCTCCATAATTCACGTTATCCCCGTTAATGATCCACCCGATGCTGAAAATGACATAGTCGCAACTCAGGAGAATACCCCGGTAGGTATTTTTGTGCTTGGGAATGATTCAGATCCAGAGGGAGATCGGCTCTTAGTTACCGGCAACACGCAGCCATCCAATGGTACTCTGGTCCAAAATTCGAATGGCTCATATCAATATACACCTAATGCCGGTTTTACTGGGACAGATTCTTTTACATATACAGTCAGTGACGGAAATGGGGGGTTTGATACAGCCACAGTAATGATTGCAGTGGCAGGTGTAAATGATGGGCCTGTTGCCATTGGCGACAGCGCGAGTACAAGTGAGAATACTCCGATCACTATTGATGTACTTACAAACGATTCAGATCCAGAAGGAGATGCGCTGAGCATCACCTCGGTCACCCAAGGGACAAACGGATCAGTCACTATTGATCCGGTTACCGGTAATCCTGTTTATACTCCAGCCCCGGCTTTTACAGGAACCGATACTTTTTCCTATACAATTACAGATGGCAATGGTGGCACTGATACAGCGACGGTGACTGTTACTGTAGGTGGTGTAAACGATGCGCCTGTCGCAATCGACGACGCCGTGGGGACTAACGAGGATACCCCGATCACCGTTGACGTACTGCCGAATGACAGTGACCCAGACGGTGACACCCTGACGGTCACTGCGGTTACCCAAGGAACAAACGGATCAGTATCCATCGATCCTGTTTCAGGTAACCCGGTCTATACCCCGAATGCAGATTTCAACGGTACCGACACTTTTACCTACACGATTGATGATGGCAACGGTGGGACTGACACTGCCAGTGTGACCGTAACTGTGGGTGCCGTGAATGACGCACCGATTGCCACTGATGATGCGGTGGGTACTAACGAAGACACCCCGGTGACGGTAGATGTCTTGCCAAACGACAGTGATCCAGATGGTGATGCGCTGGCAGTTATCGCCATAACCCAGGGCTCAAATGGTTCGGTTACTATAGATCCAATCAGTGGTAACCCGGTTTATACACCAAACACGAATTTTATCGGCACGGATACCTTTACCTATACCATCGATGATGGCAATGGTGGCACTGATACCGCGACCGTTACAGTGACTGTAGGTGCGGTGAATGACGCACCGATCGCTACCGATGATGCGGTCGGCACCAATGAAGACACCCCAGTCACCGTTGATGTACTGCCGAATGACAGCGATCCGGACGGTGATACCCTCACTGTCACTGCTGTAACCCAGGGAACTAATGGCTCGGTTGCTATTGATCCGGTATCAGGCAATCCTGTTTACACACCGAACCCAGACTTCAACGGCACCGACACCTTCACCTATACCATCGACGATGGCAACGGTGGGACGGATACCGCGACTGTCACCGTGACTGTGGGTGTGGTGAATGACGCTCCAGTGGCTGTGGATGACAGCATAGGTACGGATGAGGATGTTCCTGTTACGGTCAATGTCTTACCGAATGACAGTGACCCAGACGGTGACACCCTGACGGTCACTGCGGTTACCCAAGGAACAAACGGATCAGTATCCATCGATCCTGTTTCAGGTAACCCGGTCTATACCCCGAATGCAGATTTCAACGGTACCGACACTTTTACCTACACGATTGATGATGGCAACGGTGGGACCGATACCGCGACCGTCACCGTGACTGTAGGTGCAGTGAATGACGCCCCTGTGGCTGTGGATGACAGCATAGGTACGGATGAAGATGTTCCAGTCACAGTCAATGTACTGCCGAATGACAGTGACCCGGACGGCGACACCCTGACGGTTACTGCTGTGACTCAAGGAACCAATGGCACAGTTGCCATCGATCCGGTATCTGGTAACCCGGTCTATACCCCGAATGCGGACTTCAATGGCACCGATACCTTTACCTACACCATCGACGATGGCAACGGTGGGACGGATACCGCGACTGTCACCGTGACTGTGGGTGCCGTGAATGACGCACCGATCGCTACCGATGATGCGGTCGGCACCAACGAAGATACACCTGTTACAGTGGATGTCTTGCCGAATGACAGCGATCCAGACGGTGATACCCTGACCGTGACAGCGGTCACTCAAGGTACCAATGGTTCTGTCACAATCGATCCTGTAACAGGCAACCCTGTTTATACCCCTGACCCAGATTTCAACGGTACCGACACTTTTACCTACACGATTGATGATGGCAACGGTGGGACCGATACCGCCACTGTAACCGTAACAGTTGGCGCTGTGAACGATGCACCAATCGCTACCGACGATGCGGTCGGCACCAACGAAGACACCCCAGTTACCGTTGATGTACTGCCGAATGACAGCGATCCGGATGGCGACACCCTGACAGTCACCGCTGTAACCCAGGGAACTAATGGCTTGGTTGCTATTGATCCGGTATCAGGCAATCCTGTTTACACACCGAACCCAGACTTCAACGGCACCGACACTTTTACCTACACGATTGATGATGGCAATGGCGGCACCGATACTGCCACAGTCACCGTAACTGTGGGTGCAGTGAATGACGCCCCGGTTGCTGTGGATGACAGCATAGGTACGGATGAGGATGTTCCTGTTACGGTCAATGTCTTACCGAATGATAGCGATCCGGACGGCGACACCCTGACAGTCACCGCTGTAACCCAGGGAACTAATGGCTCGGTTGCTATTGATCCGGTATCAGGCAATCCTGTTTACACACCGAACCCAGACTTCAACGGCACCGACACTTTTACCTACACGATTGATGATGGCAATGGCGGGACCGATACCGCGACTGTCACCGTGACTGTGGGTGCCGTGAATGACGCACCGATCGCTACCGATGATGCGGTCGGCACCAACGAAGATACACCTGTTACAGTGGATGTCTTACCAAACGACAATGATCCGGATGGTGACACCCTCACTGTTACTGCTGTGACCCAAGGAACCAATGGCACAGTTGCCATCGATCCGGTATCTGGTAACCCGGTCTACACCCCGAATGCGGACTTCAATGGCACCGACACCTTCACCTATACCATCGACGATGGCAATGGCGGCACCGATACCGCCACTGTGACCGTAACTGTGGGTGCAGTCAATGACGCCCCGGTTGCTGTGGATGACAGCATAGGTACGGATGAGGATGTTCCAGTTACGGTCAATGTCTTACCAAACGACAGTGACCCGGACGGTGACAGCCTGACGGTCACCGCGGTCACTCAGGGCACCAACGGTAGTGTTGCCATCGATCCGGTATCTGGTAACCCGGTCTATACTCCGAATGCGGACTTCAATGGCACCGACACCTTCACCTATACCATCGACGATGGCAATGGCGGCACCGATACCGCCACTGTGACCGTAACTGTGGGTGCAGTCAATGACGCTCCTGTGGCTGTGGATGACAGCATAGGTACGGATGAGGATGTTCCAGTTACGGTCGATGTTTTACCGAACGACAGTGACCCGGACGGCGACACCCTGACGGTTACTGCTGTGACTCAAGGAACCAATGGCACAGTTGCCATCGATCCGGTATCTGGAAACCCGGTCTATACCCCGAATGCGGACTTCAATGGCACCGATACCTTTACCTATACCATCGACGATGGCAACGGTGGAACCGATACCGCGACCGTCACCGTGACTGTGGGGGCCGTGAATGA
>QBVD01000028.1 GCA_003058525.1 gamma proteobacterium symbiont of Ctena orbiculata
AATCGACTCTGCTGGAGCTGTTTTTTTACCCAGCAAGGCAGAATGAGCGAGGTTTAGCCGTGCTAAATGAGTGAATGATAACGCCGCTGGGTGGAAAAACAGCCCCAGCCCTTCGGGTTGTGCCTGAAAATGCGCCACTCGGCGTTGCTCGTCGCTCATTTGGAATCACCAAACCTCACTCCTTGCGCCTTGATTGGCGCATTTTCAGACACAACAGAGCCGATTGGATTAGTGTTAACAGGCCCTAAGTACTATAAAACCACAAACTGGTGGAACTTAAGAATATTGGAAAATCAATTTGTAACAATTGTTTTACATCAATAAGCTGAGCACTTCCCCAGTATGGAAATCCGGGTTGAATGTATTGACCGATGATTTTTCGTTATATTCTTTCCTGATCCCTCAGCACTTTTACCTGAAACAAGGCATTCCTTTCTTCTTCCTCCAGCGCATTTTCAATGAAACGAATCGTATTGCGATACTGGGGGATGATGTTATAGCGCAACGCATTCACCCGCTTCTGCGCCTTGCGTTGTTCGGCAATCAGACGGTTGAGACTCATCGAGACTTCGCCCATCTTTGCCAGCTGAAGCGAGGCTTCGGCAAAGTGCAGGCGGGTTTCATCGAAGCTGGGATCGGTGCCGAGCAGGCCGACCGGGTTGAGTGGCAGCAGTTGTCCGCTGACAGATGGGTATTCCACACCGAGGTTTCGCCGCGGCAGGATTTTCAGATCCAGCACGGGTTCCACCCCGAGGGCCGCCTGATTGACGGCACGGCTGCCCATGCGCAATTGCAGCATGCTGAGCCAGTGATAAGCCAGTTTAGTGGCTTCGTGGGCTTGATCTCTGATCTTGCGGTATTCACCGATGCGTTGATAGACCAGTCGCGTGAGCAGCTCCCGTTTGCGTTCCAGCAGGCTGTGGCCCTCCTCAAGAAAATTGAGCTGCCGTTTCAGATTCAGCAGGGTGTTCTTGGTCGGGGCCGCTTTGATGCGTTTACCGGTCATGTGCTCTGCCGATGGTACTTGGCGATCTCGGTTTCATTGACCCGGGTCAGCGCCTGTGGCGGGAAGGTGGAAAGCAGATCCCAGGCTAGGTTGAGGGTCTCCTCGATACTGCGGTCTTCATCCTCCCCTTGTTGTACAAAACGCTGTTCGAACGCATCGGCAAACTCCAGATAGCGGCGGTCACGGGCGGATAGCTCATCGGCGCCGATGATGGAGGCCAGATTGCGCGTCTCCAGGGCTCGGGCGTAGAGGGCATAGAGTTGGTTGGAGACGTGGGGATGGTCCTCTCGGGTGAAATCCTTGCCGATACCGTCCTTCATAAGACGTGACAGTGAAGGGGATATGTGCACCGGGGGATAGATGCCCTGGTTGTGCAGTTCGCGGCTGAGGACGATCTGTCCCTCGGTGATATAACCTGTCAGGTCCGGTATCGGGTGGGTGATGTCGTCGCTGGGCATACTCAGCACCGGCACCAGGGTGATGGAGCCGTGTCGATCCTTGATGCGTCCGGAGCGTTCATAGATCTCCGCCAGATCGGAGTAGAGATAGCCGGGGTAACCCTTACGCGCCGGCACATCGCCCTTGGCGGTAGCAACTTCGCGCAGCGCTTCGGCGTAGTGGGTCATATCGGTCATCACCACCAGGACATGGCGGTCGAGATCGAAGGCGAGGTACTCCGCCGCGGTCAGGGCCATGCGTGGGAGCGTGAGGCGTTCCACCGGTGGATCGTCGGCCATGTTGACGAACATCACCACATTGCCCAGCACACCGGAGGAGGCGAACTCCTCCTGGAAGAAGCGGGCGTCCGCGTAGGAGACACCCATGGCAGCGAAGACCACCGAGAAGCGGCTGTCGTCGTCAGGGAGTTTGGCCTGACGCACGATTTGAGCCGCCAGCCGGTTATGGGGCAGGCCCGAGGCGGAGAAGATCGGCAGCTTCTGTCCGCGCACCAGAGAATTGAGACCATCTATGGTGGAGATGCCTGTCTGTATGAACTCTTTCGGATAGGTGCGGGCTGCCGGGTTGAACGCTGCGGCGCTGATGCTGCGGCGCAGGTTTGAGACAATGGGGGGACGATAATCCCGCGGTTCGCCCAGGCCACTGAAGACGCGACCGAGGATCTCCGGAGAGAGGGCGATTTCCACCGGTTCGTCGAGGAAGCGCACCCAGGTGCTCTCCAGGTCGATTTCGGCGGTGCCCTCGAACACCTGAATCAGCACTTCTTCGTTGGAACTGCGGATCACTTGGCCGTTGCGTGTATTACCCTGCTGGTCGCGGATATGGACCCGGTCGCCAAAGGCGATATCGGGGACATCGGCTACCGTCAACAACCCGCCCCGGGCGGAGGAAGCGGTACGATACTCCTTGGCGCTCATGCTGTCTGTTCCCCCCGTTGTGCATATTCGGAATGGATTGCCTTGAAGTCATTCAATGCCTCAATCCGAAATGCCTTCAGCTGATCGGTTTGGGACGAATCGTAAAGTTCCTTGCAGCGGCGCAGGCGTGCCAGTATCGGCATCTCGGCAAGTTCCTGGACAGGCACGCCGAGTTCGATCAGGGTGGCGCCTTCGTCATACACCGTGAGGATCAGGTCGAGCAACATGAACTGCTTATGCGGTGAGGAGAAGGTATCCACCGGGTCGAGGGCGCTCTGTTGCAGCACACCCTCCTTGATCAGTGCGGCACCCTCCAATATCCAGCGCTGGGCGGAGGAGAGGGCCTCGGGCCCTACCAGATTGACGATACGTGACAGTTCCGCATCCCTCGCCAGCATCGCCAGCGCCTGGGCACGGCGTTTCTCCCAACCACGATCGATGTTTTCGTGCCACCATTCGGCGGCGGTGCCGACGTCGGCAGAGAAGCTGTCGACCCAGTCGATAGCCGGGTAGTGGCGGGCATCCGCCAGTTCCTTGGAGAGGGCCCAGAAGGTCTGGATGATCTCCTTGGTATGGCTGGTGACCGGCTCTGAGAAATCGCCGCCTGGTGGAGAGACGGCGCCGATCAGGGTGACCGAGCCCTTGCCGCAATCCATGGTCTCGACCCGTCCCGCCCGTTCATAGAAGGCAGCCAGCCGGGAGGCAAGATAGGCGGGATATCCCTCTTCCACGGGCATCTGGCCCAGGCGGCCGGAGACCTCGCGCAGGGCCTCGGCCCAACGACTGGTGGAGTCGGCCAGCATCACCACGTCGTAGCCCTGATCCCGGTAGTACTCGGCAATGGTGATGCCGACATAGATCGAGGCCTCGCGGGCCACCACCGGCATGTTGGAGGTGTTAGCGATGAGCAGAGTGCGATCCATCAAGGGTCTGCCGCTGTAGGGGTCTTTCAATTTGGGAAAGCTGTCGAGTACATCCACCAACTCATTGCCGCGCTCACCGCATCCGACATAGATGACGATATCGGCATTGGCCCAGCGTGCGACCTGATGCTGCACCACGGTCTTGCCCGCGCCGAAAGGGCCGGGTACGGCGCATTTACTCCCTTTGAGCAGGGGGAAGAAGGTATCGAGAATACGTTGCCCGGTGATCAGGGGTTCGACCCCGTTGTCACGACCCTGATAGGGGCGGGGCTTGCGTACCGGCCACCTGTGGTAGAGCTTGAGATGATGCACCTGACCCCGAGGGTCACGCACCTGTGCGATGGTCTCTTCCAGGTTGTAGTCGCCCTCGGGCGCGAGTTCGATCAATTCACCTTCGATGTTAGGGGGAACGACGATGCGGTGTTCGACTGTCTCAGTCTCCTGTACTAAGCCAAGACGGGCGCCACCGATGATCGGCATATTGGGTTCAAGATTGTCGCTGGGTACGAAGTGCCACAGTTTCTCCCGATCGAGGGGTAGGGGGCTGAGGCCACGGGGGATCTGGTCACCTGCCTTGATGAACATCTCCTCCAGGGGGCGCTGCACACCATCGAATATACCGCCGATGAGGCCAGGACCGAGTTCCACCGAGAGAGGATGGCCCAGGCCCTCTACCGGTTCGCCGGGTCGTACCATTTCAGTGGATTCGTAGATCTGGGCCAGGGCTTCGTCACCCTCCAGGGAGATCACCTCACCATACAGGCCGAGACTGCCGATGCGCACCTGCTCACCGTTTTGCACGCCCGGTAGCCTGATGGTGACGATGGGACCGTTGATATCCTGAATGGTGCCTTTCTTGTTTTCGTGTTTCATCGTTAAAGTGCCTGTCCATCACCGATAGGGGGTAACAACCTTTCGACCAACGCCTGGTGCACTTTGCGCTCCAGTCGGGTGAGTCGGCCCTCGAAGGTGTGATCGATCTGTACGCGTTTGTCGGCTGTGGTGATCAGGCAGCCGCCTATGGTTTCGATACTCTGCTCCTTCAGTTCGAATATCTTGCCTGCCGCCAGACTGGAGGTCAGGGTCTCCCATTGGGGTTTCAGGCGTCGCAGATCTTCGGTATTTACCGAGACCAGCAGCCGCTGTTCCTCGATCTGTTTTGCGGCCTGCTGCAGAAAGGCCTTCAACAATTCGATATATTTTGCCTCGTCCTGGGCCAAGGCCTGCATGCGTTGTTGCAAACGGTCGACTACCACCTGTACCAGGTTCCAGCGCATATGATCCATTTTACTGTGCAGCTTCAGTTCATCCGCCTGAACCTTGCGTAAATAGGCCCTGTCAGCCAGTGATTTGGCCAGCAGAGTCTCTTTCTCCTCGCGTAGATGAAGACGCTCGCTGGCTTCACGCAGGATATTCTTGCGTCCCGCTTCGGCCCGGCTGTGACACTCATTGGCCATCATTTCGGCCCTTTCAAGGATCGCTTTTTCAAGCGCTTCAACCTGATTCAATGTCGTTCTCCTCTGTTAACCACCGGTGAGTTTTTTCAGTTGAATGTCCAGGTCGGAATGAAACTCCTCGGGATCCTGCAACGACGGGACCTCGGACAGGATGATACGACCGCCTTCATTGCGGATCTGATCCAGCAGCTTGGAACCGACATGATTGACAGACTGCTCGATGATCAGCAATGCCCGCTGTCGTTCCTGTAATAGCTGGTTCAATAATACGTCCAGCCTGCTGCTGTCGGGTTCTGTGAGGGTTTCAAATCCGATCAGCCGGAAGCCGTCCGTCAGGGCATGGCTGCCGACGAAGATCTTTCTGACTTTGTGTATTGCTGTTTCCGGCACTTTCAGATCTTATCCAACAACAGAATACTCATTACCAGACCGTAGATGGCAATACCCTCAGCCAGGCCGAGATAGATCAGCGTGCGTCCGAAGATCTCCGGTTTTTCCGCCAGCACGGCCAGTGACGCGGCGCCGATGGGTCCCACCGCGATACCTGCACCGATGGTGCTGAGGGCAGTTGGTATACCGACACCGATGATGCCAAGACCGAGGCCAATCGATATCTCGCCACCCGCTTCGGCAACCTCGGTGGCCGCCATGACCTCGTTGGCTCCCAAGAAGATCAGTGCCGCCTGAGCGACGACAAAGACCAGCAGATTGATACCGATAGTCGGTTTGAACCACGGTCTGCTGACCTTGGCAGGCTGCATCTCCATGATAACGCCGGTGATGATGAGGCCGGCGATACCCAGGGTCATTACTGCAATAAGCCAGTACATATTGATCTCCTATTATGTTGAGTTTTTAGTTTTTTATTTATGAGTTATGAGTTGATGTGTTCGCTTCGCTCACGCTTGTTTGAATTAACTCACATGCAGTAACGTGCGACATTGCTGCCTGTTGAAAACCTATAACTAAAAACCCATAACTCAAAACGCTTAAGTTAAAGTGTTAGCGGCTTAAACGCCTTCCCATCTCCCGAATAGAAGCGGGAGAAACCTTCATAGAATTCGAGTCGCAATACCTGGATGGCGACAATCAGCCCTTCCAGGACCAGGATAAAGATATTACCCAGGATTACTGTAATCCAATGACCCATATCACCCATCATGTTGGCCAGGGTGAAGACTGCAATCGCCAACGCCACATGGTTCAGGCTGAAGGCCGCAACACGCAGGAATGAGAGGGTATTTGATGCATAACCGGTAATCGTCTCGAAGGTCTCTATGAAGGCAACCAGTATGCGCTCTCCGATCGCAGCTTCCTGTTCGACCAGTTTGTGGGCGAAGATGCCGATCAGGGTAAGGATGGCAAGGGTGCCCCAGTACGGAGAGATGCTGCCGGTGTTGTAAAAGCTGTAACCGGTTCCCAACAGGCCGGTATAGAGTAGCAACGAGAGCAGGCCATTGTCGCCGAACAAGGCGCCGATACGGTCGCCTATCATCATGTGGTTGAAGATATTGATCAGGGTTACCAGGATAATGAAACCGACGCCCCATAGCAGCGCCACGGTGAGCATGTAGAGTGGATCGGTGAGTGGCGCGATCCAGAGCGCATGCATGATATGTTCATAGCCGAAGATACTGCCGTAGAGAAAACCGAACAGGATAGATGCAAGACCGGCGGCGATGCCAAATGGGGTGAAGCTTCCGAGTTTGCGCCGCAGCAGCAGGGTGACTGCGATGATCACCGCGCCATGCCCTACATCGCCGAACATCATGCCGAACATCAGGATATAGGTGAGGGCGAACAGCTGGGTTGGGTTGACCTCGCCATAGCGGGGTACACCGTATTGCATCACCAGTGATGAAAAGGGCCTCAACAACCGGTTATGCCGCATCACCGAAGGTACCAGTCCGCGTTCCTCTGGTTTGGGATCGCGGGTCTCCAGCACAAAGGCATTGGGAAGCTTGTCCCGTAAAGCGATTTCCACCAGGCTTATATCCTCGGCGGGAATCCAACCCTGTAGCCGGGACAGATTGCCCCGATGGCGGGCGGCCTCCCCGAGGGCCACATAGGGTGCTGCCAGATGGAGAACACGTGCTGCCTTCTGTAGTTCCTGCCCGGAGGATTCTCCCCAGGCCGCAATAATTTGTTCAAGCGATTCGGCTGCTTCTTCTACTGATGACCTGCGTTGCATGAGACGGGTCTTGGCGGTTTCAGGCTGAGCGTGCAGCTCCGGAGGAATATCGAGTGGTCTGAAACCGGCGGTATCAAGCACCGATTTCAGTTTAGAGCCTTCACGGCCACCCGTGCCGGCGATAATTACATGGCTCTCGTTATCACTTTCGTGGAAGGGAAAGAGTAGGTAGTTATCGAGTCCAAGGGCGTCTTTCAGTTGATTCACCTGGGTACGGGGGACCATGCCGATGGTGGTTTTGAGAAACTGATTGTCGCCCTGAAGCTGGCCCAGATCGATATGCAGATTACGGAAATTGGCCAGGGTGGTCTCCAGTTGATCGATACTGCGCCGTTCTTCCAGCTGCCGGCGGCGGGTCTCGTCAAAGTCGGAGCAGCTCTCCCACGCCTTCCCCAGCCATTGGTTCACCGCTTCGAGCTCCTGTTCGGAGATTGGTGTGACCTCACCGGTAAGCGCCTTGGGTGTGAATCCGACTTGAGAGGCGATCTTATCCATTCGCGCCCTGGCTTGCGCATAACACTCGCGAAAACGTTGACCGGGAATATCGGGTAGTGCCTGCTCGGCATAGGGGCGATTGTCCGGACTGAAACTGTTGAGACCGGCCAGGATCATCGAGGCATTTGGCAGATCCTCCGTGAGCACTTGCAGGCTGATATGCTTCATCGGCAACGGGCTAAACATGACTCGCCTCCGTTGCATCCATCTGCAAGGGATTGCCGGGTACCGCCTCATTCAGAATTGTCCCATCCATCTGCAGCAACTTGCTCTGAATAATGGCGTAGAGCTTCATCAGGTCCATATCGCGAATAATCAAGTAGCTGAGCGCAGAGACCACCGCGTCGGGGCTGTGGTGCATCAATTTGCGTAGTTCGTCCGAGACGGTTTGATCGAGACGCTGGCGTACCTGGGTGATGCTGTTGGCATTCGAGAGGATTGCCTTAAAAGGGGCGGGCAGGTGTTCGATGATGGTTTCCAGCCCATCCAGGTTGGCCAGTTCCATCAGTTTTTCACGCTGGAGCCGCCCGCCGTAGGGGATCAGCAGGTAGTAGGCTTCACTGGGGGCGAAGCGATAGACCAGCCGGTAGCGCAGCAGCCATAGTATGTTTTGCCGATCGACCATGATGCCGATCACCTTTTTCAGGCCGCGTTTATCGATACTGTCCGTAATATTGGCATGGCGCAGCATACCGGTGTAGTAGAGACGATCGATGGCCGCGTCAAGAGAGAAGTTTTCGTGCTGCTCCTCAAACACATTACGCGCCTGCCTGGCAATCAGGGCGTAGGGTCCCTGGTCGAGCTGGCGCAACATCTCAAGCACATTTTCCGCCTGCAGCAGGGATTCGTGAGGCAGGCGGATATTCTCCGGCATCTCAAACAGGTTATCCCGGATCTCCTCCATCCCAAGGCTGTTCAATTTACCCCGGATCAGTGTTTTCAGGTTATAGAGTTCGAACTTTCTCGGCCAATAGAGCATCAGTCCGCGGGAACGACCGCTGAGAGGGCGCAATAGAACCGACAGTTCACTCATCAGTCGCTGTAACAGAGCCTGCTCAACCAAACGGATCCTTTGCCGGTTGTCTATGGATTCTTCAAAAATCGGCTGAAGATCGAAGGCATCGCCAAGCTGTCTGAGTGACATCTGTTTCAAGCGTTCGATCTCATCGGCGTCGAGCAGACGCGCCGAGAGTACACCGACACGGGTTTTTAGGTAGGCCTGATCCCTATTCGAACTCATCGGAACGGTTCAATCTTCATCTGCCGTGGGATCGATCAGTACGGTGAAGGCTGCTTCCAATGCGTCATCCTCACGTGCTTCGGCATATTCGCGCAGTTGGGCATGGCGTTCATTGAAGCGCTTTTTTAGTTCCGCGATGGTCTGTTCAGCGCGGCTTTCCGCCTTTTCCATGAAACTATGGTGCAATTCGGGAATCCGCGCCTCGAAATGTTCCTCTTTAGTCTTTGCCTCTTGCAAAGCCTCCTGGATCATGCGTTCTCGCATCTCCTCGGCTTTGTTATGAATTTGTTGCGCTTTGGTTTCAGCATCGAGCAAGCGCTGAAGTGATTCTTCCATTAATACAAATCCCCCCAGTATTATGTTGGGCCGTTTGTTGTATCTGAGGATCAATGGCAGGGCATCGATCTGCGACCCTGCAGTACATGAATAGTGTAGCTAATTTAGCTGTGGAGTGTACGACTTCATTTGATCGTCGATTGAGCCAGATCATTAATCAGACATCTAATCCGACCGGCTGAATCAGACATCGGTATCCGGAGGCGCCAGCTCAGGATCCTTGCGCTGATAGCCAACGGTCTTGAGCTTATCCAGATAGGCCTGCCAGAGCTCATCATGGTGTTTGCCCAGATTAAAGAGATAGCGCCAATCGTAGAGTCCTGAGTTATGGCCGTCATCAAAGTGGATCTTGATTGCGTACTGGCCGACAGGTTCAATCTGGGTGATGCTTACCATCTCTTTGCCACGCTCCAGTTTTGCCGTCGCAGGGCTATGGCCCCGCGTCTCGGCGGAGGGCGAATAGACCCGCAGGTATTCGCATGGGAGCGAGAAATGGCTGCCATCGTCAAAGGCGATATCCAGGAAACGACTCTTCTGATGTACCTTGATATCAACCGGGTGTGGATAATCCGCCATCAATGCCTATCCTCTGGATTCGGTTCTGCTTCAGGCCATCCCGAGGCATGTCTGCAGATCAGATCAGCAAGCATCTTCATATGCTCTGGTGTGTCATTCAGCGCCGGTATGTAAGCATAGCTTTTACCCCCGGCATGGAGGAAGGCATCCCGGTTATCCTCGGCGATCTCTTCAAGAGTCTCCAGACAGTCGGCGGAGAAGGCGGGGCATACCACCTGGACACTCTCTATACCTTCGGCGCCCCACTGCTTCAAGGTCTCCATAGTGTAGGGTTTGACCCATTCCTGGGCGCCGAAGCGCGATTGAAAGGCCAGCTGCCATTGTTCCCTGTCCAGCCCCAACTGCTCCACAACCCGGTTCGCCGTGGCATGGCATTCATCAGGATAGGGATCGCCAGCCTGGTAGTAGTCCTCGGGGATACCGTGAAAAGAGAACAGCAGCTTTCTTGCCTCACCAGCCTGTTGACGGTATTTGCGTATGCTCTCACTCAATACCCGGATATAGTCGGGATGGTCATGGTAACGTTGTATGAAGCGCACTTCAGGTATCCATCGCCAGCCCTGGAGTTCTCCTGTCACGGCATCGAATATGGATGCAGTGGTGGTGGCTGAATACTGCGGGTAGAGGGGAAACACCAGCAGGCGCTGCACATTCTTCCGACGCAACTCCTGCAACACGCTGGCGATTGAAGGGTTGCCATAGCGCATCGCCAAGGTTACGTGGACATTTCCCTGCATACGTGAATTCAATATTTCCGTCATGGCTGCCTGTTGTCTTCTGGAAATGGCCAACAACGGTGCGCCATCCTCTGTCCAGATGCGCTTGTAATCCTCGGCCTTTCTTTTCGGCCTGACCCGCAATACGATACCGTGGAGGATTATCTGCCAGATCAGTTTCGGGATCGCCACTACGCGTGGATCACTCAGGAATTCCGCCAGATAGCGACGTACCGCAACAGTTGTCGGGGCATCGGGTGTACCGAGGTTGACCAGTAGTATTCCAAGACCGCCGTCTGGTTGATTGAGCTGATCTGACTGATTGATGTACTTCATAGACTTATTTCCGGTTTGAAGATCGGATTTTTGCTTCAACCCGCGCACTATTCAACAGGTCTTTATTGTGTATTTCCGGATAGAGTCGCCACAGGCGCTCAACTGCTTCAGCCTGCGTTACGGCAATACGCTCAAGTCGTTCACGGGTCACCGGGCCGAGCCCGTGCAACTGCAATAGTTGCGGCGCCCTCCAGGCGATATAGTCGGCGACCAAACGGCGAGCCTCCTCATCCTCCCAATCCTCCGTGACGGGCAGCTCCGGAAAAGTCCATGGAACCAACACGGGGGCACTCTCATGATAAGGGCTGAGTGTTCCGTCCGGGCTGTGTTTGAACCAGGCTCGTCTGTGGTGTTGTCCGCCGCGGTGCCTGATCAATGCCTCCAGGATCGAGGCATGCACCCGGGGATTATAACCATCATCGTTAGGCTGCTCTCTTTCCACCAATCGCGCAGAGATGAATGAGAAATCACCCCGTTCAGCGGCGATCCACTTGGTGCTATCGCATCGACTCATCTCAACCGCTTTGCGACAGGAGGTCAAAAGCGCAACAGGTGCGAGACTCTGTTCATCCAGTAGCCACAGCTCGTAGATATCCGCCATGGGGAAGGGGAGATCGTCGATGACTTGAGACAGTGCAGTGATCAGTTGTTCCGCAGAGGCGATCATATCACGGACATTAAATAACGGATTAACAGGCACTTGCTGCAGACCTGAGTCTATTGTCCAGCGTCCGAAGGTATAAAACTCCTTCCCGTTGAATGGCATATTGGCCCAAAGGCCCTGCGGTGTGTCACTCAGAACCTGGATCTCCCAGACAACACCATTGCTGCTTAATGCACGGGCATTTTCAGTGCTGAATACCTGCAGTACGCCATTGAACGGATTGAGTCGTCGTATACTGAATGCACTGATTTTCTGACTGACCATGAGGGGAGACTACATCAGGAGACTGGAACAAGCGAGTTCCCGCTTGCTATAGTCGATAACCTGTATTAAGACGCAATAGGGGAGTTAAGGATAATGCGTGAATCAGCAGGAGTGAACCATAGTTCATACGGTCTTGATAACCACGGTCTGTACAACCTGAATGACATCTACTGGAACTTGCCAACCCCGAGTCTGATGGAACAGGCGATTTTTCGTCGCGAGGGTCAGTTATCACATCTCGGTCCCCTGGTAGTCAGGACAGGGCACCACACCGGACGTTCGGCGAACGACAAATTCATTGTCGATGAACCGTCAGTGAGCAAGGATATCTGGTGGGGTGATATCAATAAGCCCATTTCGGAGGAGGCCTTCGACAATCTGCACAAACGCCTGGCGTCCTATCTGCAAAACAAGGATGTCTATGTGCAGGATTGCTATGCGGGGGCGGATTCCGACTACCGCTTGCCGGTGAGGATTATTACAGAGAACGCATGGCATAACATCTTTGCCAGAAATGTCTTCATTCAGGCAGAACGTGAAGAGCTTGCGGATCACGTACCGGGCTTTACCGTGATTGACGTACCCCGGTTTCACGCCATTCCCGAAGTGGACGGCACCGTTAGCGAAACATTCATTATTGTTAATTTCTCCAAGAAACTGGTCTTGATCGGCGGTACCAGCTATGCGGGAGAGATTAAAAAATCGATATTCAGCGTGATGAACTACCTGATGCCGCAGCGGGACGTGCTACCGATGCATTGTTCGGCGAATATCGGCCCAAACGGTAAAACCGCACTCTTTTTCGGTCTTAGCGGAACCGGTAAGACCACCCTGTCTGCTGATGCAAGTCGTACTTTGATCGGTGATGACGAACATGGCTGGAGCGATAATGGCATTTTCAACTTCGAGGGTGGCTGCTACGCAAAGTTGATCAATCTGTCGGCGGAGAATGAGCCTGAGATCTTCTCAACAACCATGCGTTTCGGCACGATATTGGAAAATGTCACCATGATGGCAGATTCCCGTCGTCTTGATCTCGACGATGGTACCTTGACGGAAAATACTCGTGGCGCCTATCACATCAGTGCGATTCCAAACGCTACCCTGGACGGTGTGGGTGGCCATCCGGATACGGTGATCATGCTTACAGCAGATGCCTTTGGTGTATTGCCGCCTGTTTCCAGGCTCAATTCGGCTCAGGCGATGTACCACTTTATCTCGGGCTATACAGCCAGGGTGGCTGGAACAGAGAAAGGGGTTACCGAACCTTCACCTGTCTTCAGCGCCTGTTATGGCGCACCTTTCATGCCGCTCCACCCCCAGCGCTATGCAGAACTTCTCGGTAAACGGATCGATGAGCACAAGTCGAAGGTCTGGTTGATCAATACCGGCTGGACAGGTGGGCCCTATGGTGTCGGTAGTCGGATGGCGATTCCTCATACCCGTGCCATGGTAAATGCTGTGCTGGATGGAAAGTTAGACGACATACCCATGCGTAAGGACCCGATTTTCGGGGTTGAAATACCCACTCAGGTACCGGATGTTCCGGTTGATGTGCTTTTTCCAAGGGATACATGGAAGGATCAGGGGGCTTACGATGCCCAGGCGATGAAGCTTGCGGGTATGTTCAGGGATAATTTCAAGAAGTTTTCCCTTCAGGTGAGCCAGGATATCAAGGATGCAGCGCCAAAGGCTGGTTAGCCTGTCATTTTTTTTAAATAATGGGATGACATTGACCCGGCAATCTTATGCATAATGCGATATCTCTCACTTGAAGCCAGACACCCGTAATTCAGACTAGACAGTAACGCTTGCAACAATTTTTATATGAATAAACCGAAACGCCAGGCAATCTTCGAGCGCTTGCAGGCGGATAATCCCGATCCCACTACCGAACTCAGCTACAATACCCCTTTCGAACTGCTGGTGGCGGTGATCTTGTCGGCACAGGCAACAGACAAGAGCGTGAATAAGGCGACACAACAGCTTTTTCCCCTGGCAAATACACCTGAGAAGATTCTCGCACTCGGCGTGGAAGGGTTAAAGCGTTATATCAGAACCATAGGGCTGTTCAACAGTAAAGCCAAGAATATCGTCGAAACATGCCTTATTTTGATCGAAGAGTACGGGAGCGAAGTGCCGGATACGCGTAAAGCGCTGGAGAGATTGCCGGGTGTGGGTCGAAAGACGGCCAACGTCGTATTGAATACTGCTTTCGGCCAACCCACCATGGCGGTGGATACCCATATTTTTCGGGTTGCCAATCGAACCCGTCTGGCGCCGGGCAAGACGCCATTGGAAGTTGAAAGAAAGCTTTTGCGTTATATACCTCAGCCATTCTTGCAAGATGCGCATCATTGGCTGATATTACACGGGCGATATACTTGTATAGCACGCAAGCCTCGATGTGGGAGCTGTGTCATTGAAGACTTGTGTGAAAATCGGGATAAGTGCATATAAAAACCCGCCTGAATTGCAGCTTTCCAGATCATTCAGGCTTATCAACGGAGATGACGATGAAAAAATCAACCCCTCTATTTATGGTTTTTCTGTTGTTGCTGATTGCTTCCATGGCACAGGCTGACACGGGACTGATCAATGTACAGAGTCAGTTTGGTGTCGATAAGACAGCCGACCGATTTGCAGCGGCAGCGACAGAGGCTGGTTTGAAGGTTTTCAACCGAATCGATCATGCTGCCGGGGCGGCAAAGGTGGGAAAGTCTCTGCGTCCCACCCAACTGATTATCTTCGGCAGTCCCAAGGTTGGTACGGCTCTGATGACAAGCGATCAGCGTGTCGGTATCGATCTGCCGTTGAAGGCTTTGGTCTGGCAGGATGCGGAAGGTAAGGTCTGGCTGAGCTACAATAGTCCTGACCACATTTTCAATAGATTCGCCATCGATGACAGGCCCAAGGTCAAGGGCAAGGTCACCGGAGCGCTGGATAAGTTCGCAAGGCATGCCACACAACCCTAGGCACCACCCGTAACTACTCAGTATGATCAGCGGTGACAGGAACCAATTACGTCAGGTCTTTTTTGAGGCATGGCGAAAGCATCTGACAGGTGAAGAGACAGAACCACTGGAGAAGATGGTGGTCAGTGTGATTGTTGAGCATCCTGAATACCATGAGATGTTGAGCGACAGTGAGCGATTCCTATCGCGGGAATTTCACGCTGACGACGGGCAAAGTAATCCGTTTCTGCACATGGCTATGCATATCAGCCTGTTGGAGCAGATCTCAACGGATCGACCGGCAGGCATCAGCGAGTTTTACCAACATCTTTGTCAACGCATGGGAGAGGCGCATGAGGCTGAGCATCAGCTGATGGAGTGTCTTGGCCGGATGCTATGGGAGGCGCAGTCCACAAACAGGATGCCGGATGAACAAGCCTATCTGGAGTGTATCAGGACACTGTTGAATTGATGGCATACACAGATAACCGAAACTGTACCTTATGTCGGGTCATGCGAGGCCTGGCTTTTGGCGGCATAGGTGCGGCCATTGGCGGCTATGGCGCGCTCTTGTTTGGTGTTGAGCGTAGTGATGCTATTTACTATGCGCTGTTTGGCGCTGTGGCGTTGACGGCGTTTCTGCAGCGTAAAAGGGAAAAGAAGGATTCAGAGGACGAGTAGGTGTTACGGTTTGTGAACCTGGTGGTGTCCGGGACGGTAAGAATCTTGTCTCTTTTCTGATTAACCCAGCGCTTCCAGGTCCCGCTGCAACTGATCTTCATCAGCGATATTCAGTTCGATCAGGCGGCGCAACAGCATGATGCTCTCCATATCGATCTTTTCACACAATACACCGAGATGTTGATTCTCTTCGTGTGCGCAGACCGCATGCATGGTAATTACGGCATCAACGTGGTTGAGCATTACCTCAATAGTAACCTCATCCCCCAACTCCCCGGACCAGTCGGCAGGTGTTTTGAGTAGTGCACCTTTGAGTGAGATATCTATCAGTGTGGTTGGATAGGCGTTTTTTTTCCTGATGATTGTCGCGGGGGCATCGAAGAGTACACGGTGGAAACGTCGACGCTCTTTCGAATCTGGTTCATTCATATCGTTTCCTAATCATGAAACTGCATTTGCGTGCCGCCCACATCGATAATATCTCCATCCGTCAATAGCTGGGCCTGGTTGCCGATCGGTTTACGGTTGATGCGGGGAGGGTTGGGGCCTTCGAGGAAGGTGATGAAATAGCCGTTCTCCCTCCGCGCGATCATCGCACAATCACCGCCTGCATGGCCTATCCGGGTCATATTCCTGTTAAGTGGGATAATTCTTCCGAAGTTATCACCATTCATAATTTGAAGTACACCTGACTTGGATTTCGACTCATCGCTTTCGATCGGCTCATTTTCGTCGGTCAACTGATCGTTGGCAGGGATTGGACCTAGATCGGCACTCAGGTCCATAACATCTTCCGCGAAAGACAATGTATGTTTCCCTACTTGTATCACATCACCATGGTTGAGGGTGGTCTGCTCTGTCTTTTCATGGTTGACCAGGACAGGAAAAGCTTCCTCCTGAGCCTGGAGCAGGTAGCTTTGGTCGTCATTGCGCGTGATAACCGCCTGTACAGGGGCTATGGCGAGACTGTCGATCGGGATGGTGCAGTCATCGTTGCGCCCGATTTCGGTCTTGTCACGCTCAATGTGAAAGACATCTATAACGCGACCTTTGAAGGAGAGGGTGAGTTTAGCCATGGAAAAGTCTTAGATTCAACCTGTACAAAGTAGAGTATATACCCAGATTTATTGGGAAAACCATATCATGATCACTCTTCTTCCAATAGGAATTTTATCGGAAAATATAGATAAATCTGATGGCAATGATCCGATTACCGGGTCAGCGTCACTGTGAAGTTGTCTATATGATACGGCTCACCAAAAGGTAAAGTTATATTGGTTAGACAATCTAAGGTTAACCAGTGCTCTCCTGTGATTATGTTAGAAGTTTAAACTAACCTATAATAATTACAATGTGTTACTGAAAATTATTAATTGAAAATATTGGATCGACGTAATTTTGACATTTCGCATGATTACTGCTTAACTTCACTGAAATCACGTTGTATTTCTGCCATGTCAAACGGATTTGACTAATGGGTCAAACAATAGCTACAGATGGTCCAGTGTTTCCAAATCTTTGCGTCTATTTAATCGATCAGAATTCTGAGCGTCAGAGTTACCTGAAGAATGTCATCAGGTTTGTCGAGGGCGATCTGCGTATTGTCTCGGAACTGTCTGAAATTGAGTTGCCTTCAATAGATGAGGCAGTCGCGTGTGTGGCTGTTTTTCTCGGCATTGATCTGGAATTGGAACGGCAACTGGAGATTGCGCAGAAGCTGCAGCAGGAGTTTCCCGGTATGCCGGCCTTTCAGCTCTATGATGAGCACAGCGGTCTACCGGATAAACTCGAAGGTTGTGACAATGTGATCGGCAGTATCAAGCTGCCTAGTGTCTACGATGATCTGATGGCTTTGATCCATAAGGCCCAGGTCTATCAAGAGTTAAAGACTTCAGACGTTCAGACCGCCCGACCGGTTGAACTCTTCCGTAGCTTATCGGGCAGCAGCAGGGCTACCAGACGGGTCAATAAAATGATTGAGCAGGTTGCTGATTCCGAGGCAACGGTATTGATACTGGGGGAATCCGGGACGGGCAAAGAGGTGGTGGCCCGCAAACTCCACTTTCACTCGGTGAGGCGCGGCAAGCCCTTTGTCCCTGTGAATTGCGGAGCGATCCCCGCCGATCTGCTGGAAAGTGAGTTATTTGGTCATGAAAAAGGGGCCTTTACCGGTGCCATCAGTGCCCGCCAGGGGCGTTTCGAAATGGCCGAAGGCGGTACTCTGTTTCTTGATGAAATCGGCGACATGAGCATGCCGATGCAGGTTAAGTTGCTTCGGGTTTTACAGGAGAGAACCTTTGAGCGGGTTGGCAGTAACAAAACCATGGCTTGTAATGTCCGTATCATCGCCGCAACCCATCGAAATCTCGAAGAGGCCATCAAGAATGGGGACTTCCGCGAAGATCTATTCTATCGATTGAATGTGTTTCCAATTGAAATGCCACCTTTGAGGGATCGTGTTGAAGATATTCCCGTATTGGTTAACGATCTGATTCACCGCATAGAAAACGAAAAAAGGGGATCGGTCAGATTGACTCCTGCAGCGATTGCCGCCCTGAGTCACTACCGCTGGCCCGGTAATGTCAGGGAACTGGCCAATCTTATTGAACGTCTGGCAATACTACATCCCTATGGGGTTGTCGATGTGGTCGATCTGCCGGAGAAGTTTCGCCCCACGGGCGATCTGCATGAGATTACCCAACTCCCACAGGTTACCCTCGAGGGCGAGGAACCTGGCACCACCATGAATGCTCCGCGTCTGCCCAATGATGGTCTTGATCTAAAGGCGCATCTGAATTCACTCGAACAGAGTCTGATCCAACAGGCCTTGGATGAATCGGATGGAATTGTCGCTCATGCCGCCAAGCGGCTACACATGCGGCGTACCACACTGGTGGAAAAGTTACGTAAATATGGCCTACAACGTCAAACTGAGTCGCCAGGAATTTGACGCACTGTCAAATCTATCTTTATAACTGATTGATATATAACAAAAAGTAAATTAGGCACACATATTGCAGCTTGGTCAGTGAGTAAGCTCAATTGACTACAGAGGCCAATATACGTGTCACCCAAGCCATCTCTTGCCGATAGACAGCACGCCTTGGAATCTGCGTTCAAGCTGTTTAATCAGCTCTCTGAAGAGCTGACCGGTTCCTACCAGCAACTACAGCAACAAGTTCTTGAGTTGAACCAGGAACTTGCTGCCGCCCGCAGTGAGCGTATGGTACAGCTTGCAGAGAAGGAGAGATTGGCGGATCGTCTTGAGAGACTGCTTGAAACCTTGCCTGCAGCAGTCATTGTGCTGGATGGCGAAGAGCGTGTTCGTGAGTTCAATCCGGCTGCTCTCAAGCTGCTCGGTACCCTCAATGAGTATGATGCATGGCCGGAAGTCATGCGTGCCGCTGTTTTGACCGGTGATATCTCAGGTAGCGAATTAAAACTGCGTAACGGTCGCCTGCTTACCCTCTCTTCCAGCCGGTTGGAACAGACCCCAGGGCGTATCCTTGTCCTGCTCGACATCACTGAAACCCGTCGTCTTCAAGAACGGCTGAATCGACATGAGCGGTTGACCGCGATGGGTGAGATGTCGGCTCAACTGGCTCACCAGATGCGCACTCCATTGAGTACTGCGCTACTTTATGTCTCCCATCTGGCCAGTGATCACCTGGTTCCTCAGAAGCGCCATCAGTTTACCGCCAAGCTCCGTAACAGGTTGCAGCACATGGAACGTCAAATACATGACATTCTGCTGTTCGCACGGGGGGGAGACGCTGGTGAATCCCGTCTTTCCCTGGGTAAATTACTGACGGCATTTGCTGCTTCTGTCGAACAGGATTTGGCCGATGCCAAGGTGAAGTTGTTGATTGACGACCAGAGTCAGGAACGGGCCATTATGATCGGTCGCCCGGATGCACTTCAGGGATTGCTCAACAATCTGCTCGAAAATGCTGTTCAACAGGGTGCCAGTGAGGTCCGGCTTATTCTGCGTGTAGGATCCGAAATCGAGTTGGATGTGGCCGATAATGGTCATGGTATACCGGATGATCTGCATCAACGTATCTTCGATCCGTTTTTCACTACGCGCAATGCCGGCACAGGCCTGGGATTGGCAGTCGTCCAGAATCTGGTGCTGAATCATGGAGGAGAGATCACAAGTGGGCATTCGGATAGCGGAGGTGCCCTGTTTCATCTTCGTTTCCCGCTGGCCTTGAGAAAGAGCGATCTGGAATCAGAGATGGCGGGTGAACGAAGGTCTGTTTCAGAACATTATGATGCGATGAGGAGCCTGTCATGAGTTTAGCGACGGTGCTGATTGTTGAGGATGATCCCGCACTTAGGGAAGCCTTGAGTGACACATTGGAGCTTGCAGGTTACCCGATCTGTGTTGCTGAAGAGGGCGGTGCGGCAATCAATCTACTGCAGCAGAGATCTGTCGGTATGGTTGTAAGCGACGTACAGATGCATCCCATGGATGGGCACACTCTCCTGCGCAAGATCAGGGAGCGGTACCCTGATTTACCGGTGTTGCTGATGACGGCTTACGGCACTATCGAGAAGGCTGTCATGGCAATGCATGATGGCGCCGTTGATTACCTGACAAAGCCATTTGAGGCGGAAGTGTTGGTCAGTAAGGTCGCCAGTCACATCCGAACAGCTGTCGGACCTGTGTTAGATGGCCCAGTTGCGGAGGATTTGCGAAGTCGTGAAGTGCTCGATCTGGCGCTTCGCGTTGCCGGCAGTGATGCCACAGTATTGCTGCATGGTGAGAGTGGTACCGGTAAAGAGGTATATGCCCGCTATATCCACCAGCACTCGACCCGTACCGAGGGACCTTTCGTAGCCATCAACTGTGCCGCGATTCCGGAAAATATGCTTGAAGCAGTCCTTTTCGGTTACGAGAAGGGCGCCTTTACCGGTGCCTATCAAGCAACCGCCGGCAAATTCGAACAGGCACAGGGCGGTACACTGCTGCTGGATGAAATTTCCGAAATGAGCTTGGCTCTGCAGGCAAAACTGCTGCGCGTCTTGCAGGAGAAGGAGCTTGAACGTCTGGGTGGTCGCAAGCTGATTGAGTTGGATGTCAGAGTGCTGGCAACCACCAACCGCAAATTGCGTGAAGAGGTTTCAGCCGGCCGATTCAGGGAGGACCTTTTCTATCGCTTGAATGTTTTTCCCCTGAGTCTGCCGCCGTTGCGGGAACGTCAGCGGGATATTCTGCCTTTGGCGCTTTATCTTCTGCAGCAGAATCTCAGAACCGGGCAGACACTGCCGAACCTGAGCGATGAGGCGAAACAACGCCTGCTTGTTCACCCATGGCCGGGTAATGTGAGGGAACTCGACAACCTGATGCAAAGGGCCCTCATCCTCGATAGCGATGGTTTGATAGATGCCGATGAGCTCTGTTTCGAGAGCGAGGCAGCGGAATCCACGCCTGTACAGGCCTCACAGCGTTCTCATCCGGGCCGCCTGCCGGAAGATCTTCGCTCAGTGGAGGAGCAGATGATTCTGGATGCGCTGGAAGAGGGGCGAGGCAGCCGCAAGGCGGTTGCCAGCCGCCTTGGCATCAGTGAACGGACACTGCGTTACAAGATTGCGCGCATGCGGGATGCCGGCGTCACCATACCGGGTTGAAATGGTATGAAAACTGCGTGGCAAAGTTGAGTAGCTGATTTAATGGGAAGGGTACGATGAGTAACAGTATGAACATTGATCAAGTCCTGGCTCAGATGCGGGTGATGGCGGCCCAGGCAACCAATAATTCATCCCAGGCATCGGAGAGCGGCGGGGCGGATTTCGGTGAACTCCTGAAACAGTCAATCGACCACGTCAATTCCGCGCAACAGGAGGCCAGTGCATTGCGCACCGCGTTTGAGAGTGGCGAGGGTGATATGGATCTGGCCCAGGTGATGATTGCGGCCCAGAAGTCGAGCCTCTCTTTCGAGGCCATGGTTCAGGTACGCAACAAACTCGTCGAAGCGTACAAAGACGTAATGAATATGCCGATCTAAGTTTCTAATTAAGAAGGCAAAAAATGGCAACGACAGCAACCGAGACAAATACTGAGATTCAGGTAAAGCATCGACTTCAGAATAATCCCACTTTACGTGTGATTGCTGTAATGGTGGGATTTGCCGCAAGCGTCGCCTTGGGAGTGGCAATGGTGCTTTGGACCCAGAAGCCCAGTTACAGCCCGCTTTACGGCAACCTCGCCCACAAGGATGCTGTCGAGATAGCTCAGGCCTTACAGCAGGCCGGCATCAAGTATGAGATCGATCAGAGCAACGGCATCATCATGGTGCCCAGCAGTGACCTGCAGGAAGCGCGGATGAAACTTGCCGGCCAGGGATTGCCGCAATCGGGTGCCGCCGGCTTTGAGTTGATGCAGGAGGATACGGGGTTTTCCACCAGTCGTCTGGTCGAATCGGCTCGCTATCAACGCGCCATAGAAGGTGAACTGGCCCGCACCATTATGACCCTGACCAGTGTCGAGAGCGCCAGGGTTCACTTAGCGAATCCGAAGCAGTCGGTGTTTGTCCGCAAGCGTAAATTCCCCAGTGCATCGGTGGTGCTGAAACTCTATTCCGGACGAAACCTTGAGAAGGGACAGGTTGATGCCATCACTCACCTGGTCGCCTCAAGTGTGCCGGAACTGGATGTCTCCAAGGTTACGGTGGTCGATCATAAGGGCCGTCTCTTGAGCAGCAAAGACGACTCACGGGAAATGGGGTTGACCACAAGTCAGTTTGAGTATACCCGGGAACTGGAGAGTCACTACAAACAGCGTATCGAGGATATCCTATCGCCCATGGTGGGTCGGGAAAACCTGCGTGCGGAAGTCACCGCGGACGTTGATTTCACCTATATCGAAAAAACCCAAGAGTATTTCAATCCGGATGCCACTGCGCTGCGTTCCGAGCAGCTCAATGAGCAGTCATCTGTGTTGAATGAGGTGCAAGGAGTACCTGGCGCCTTATCCAATCAACCGCCGGCTGCCGCGACCTCGCCTCAAGTCGCGGCTGGTGGCGCTAATGCCGAAGCCGGCGGCACACCCATCAACTCCAGTAAACGGTCAACCCGAAATTATGAGCTGGATAAGACGATCAGTCATACCCGACTGCCCACCAGTCGCCTGCGTCGGCTATCCGTAGCGGTGGTTGTCAATCATCGCTACCGGACCGCAGAGGATGGAACGGTCGAAGTGATAGAACGTACCGCTGAAGAGATTACCCGGATCTCCACGCTGGTGAAGGAGGCGATCGGTTACGATCTCCAGCGCGGTGATAGTGTACAGGTCGTCGATGAAGCCTTCTACGTGCCGGCGCCGCCGGAACCGCTACCGGAAGCCCCGATGTGGGAAGAGGCATGGTTTTGGGATATCGTACGACAGGTTGGTGGCGTTCTGCTGTTCCTGCTACTAATCTTTGGAGTGTTGAAACCGACAATGACCCGTCTCACCAAACAGGTGGCGATCAGCCCCATGCCTGAAGGTGCGGCTGCGGCTGCAGGTGGCGCCACAGGAAGCCTTGAAGGAGGTGCTGTAGGCGAACCTGGCGGTATGATGGGCGCCCTGGCCGAGGATGATGCTTCCCTGCATCTTCCGGGGCCTCGCAGTTATGAGAAGACCCTGGATCAAGCCCGAAACATGATCGAGGAAGATCCGAAACGAGTGGCGCAGGTCGTTCGAAAGTGGATTGCAGAAGATGGCAGATAATCAGGTAGCAGATAACAAAGCGGTAGCAACCGAAGAAAACAGCGAAGTCGCTAAGATTGGCGGCGTCTCACGTGCCGCTATTTTGTTACTGGCGCTCGGGGAGAAGGATGCCGCTGAGCTATTGCGGCATATGGGTCCGAAAGAGGTGCAGGACGTCGGCCTCGCCATGGCGACTTTGACCGATGTCTCCACCGATCAGATGGAAGGCGTGATGCGCCACTTTGTCTCGACCCTGGAGAAGCAGACGGCATTGGGGCTTGGCTCTGACGAATATATCCGCACCATGCTCAACAGCGCATTGGGCGAAGACAAGGCCGGTGGGGTGATAGACAGGATACTGCTCGGACGTAACAGCAAGGGACTCGAACAACTGAAGTGGATGGATCCCAGGGGAATCGCAGAACTTATCCGTCTCGAGCATCCGCAAATCATCGCTATCGTACTCTCATTTCTGGAATCGGATCAGGCAGCCCAGGTTGTCAGCCAGTTTCCTGAGCGGGTGCGCACGGACGTGATCATGCGGATTGCGACCTTGGACGGCATTCAGCCTGCTGCACTGCAGGAACTCGACGAGATTCTTGAAAAACAGTTTTCCGGCGCTACCAATGTCAAATCCTCCAGTTTAGGCGGTGTTAAAACAGCCGCGGAGATACTCAACATGCTGGATGGTGCGGTGGAAAGCAAATTGATGGAAGAGATCATTGAAGTCGATAGTGACCTGGGACAAGAGCTTCAGGACAATATGTTCGTCTTCGAGAATCTCATCGATGTGGATGATCGCGGCATCCAGAGCCTGTTGCGAGAAGTCAGTACGGAACAACTGCTATTGGCCCTGCGTGGCGCAGATGAAGCGCTGAAAGAGAAGATATTCAAGAATATGTCCAAACGTGCGGCTGAAATGTTGAAGGATGATCTCGAGGCAGCCGCGCCCGCTAAGCTGAGCGATGTCGAATCCGCCCAGAAAGAGATACTGGTGGTGGCACGCCGTCTGGCGGATGCCGGTGAGATAATGCTCGGAGGCGGTGGTGAAGAGTTCGTCTAGATCAGACAAGGATTCCGACCTCGATCAGGTCATGCAGTGGCTGCCGCCGGAAATGAGTGACGGCAAGGTGGGGACGCCGCGAACCCTACAGCCACCTGGTGCGCCTCCTACAGCAGGTGAACTGGAACAACTTCAAAAACAGGCCTATGAGGAGGGCTTCGAGAAGGGTAAACAAGAGGGGTTTGAATTCGGTCACAAGGAGGGGTTGGCACAAGCCAAACGCGATATCCAACACTACACCGCTCATCTCACCAAGCTGCTTTCCCATTTCGAACAGCCATTGCGGGATTTGGATGACCAAGTCGAGAAGGAGTTGCTGAGTCTGGTTATCGCAATCGTCAAGCAGCTCCTGCGACGTGAGGTGAAGAGTGATCCGAATCTGATCGTCGGCGTGGTCCGTGAAGCGCTCTCGGTTTTACCTGTCTCTTCCAATAATGTGCGATTGCTGCTCCATCCGGAGGATGCAGAGCTGATTCGTGAAGTCTACGCATTGGGGGACAACGAAGTGGGTTGGAGTCTGATCGAGGACCCGGTCATCAATCGTGGCGGCTGCAAAGTGGTCACCGACACTTCGCAGATCGACGGTACCCTCGAATCCCGCCTTACCACGCTCATTGCCCCGTTGCTGGCGAGCACCCGGGCCGTAGACAGTCAAAATGAGTAATCATCAATGACAACAGATTCCATCGTAACCCAGCGTCAGGCGAACCTGGCAGAAAGACTGCGTCAGTACCAGGACCGTTTGGGGGACGACCGCGGCTTGGTGGTAGAGGGCCGCCTGACCCGCATGGTCGGTTTGACACTGGAAGCAATCGGTTGCCGGGCAGCCATCGGCGGACAGTGTGACGTGGTGAGCAGCAACGGAACTCATATCGAAGCGGAGGTTGTCGGATTTGGTGAGGAGAGTCTCTATCTGATGCCGACCGGTGACATCCAGGGCCTGGAGCAGGGCGCCAGAGTTATCCCCACAGGGCGGGTATGTGAAGCTGTTGTCGGAGAACAACTCCTCGGACGTGTCATCGATGGCACCGGCAAGCCCTTGGACGGACTCGGTCCCATTCACAACGATGAACGTCGCCCGCTGACCGGGACTTCATTCAATCCCCTGGCGAGAACCCCAATCCGCGAACCCCTGGATGTTGGTGTCCGTGCCATCAATGCCCTTCTCAGTGTCGGACGCGGCCAGCGTTTGGGACTGTTCGCCGGATCCGGTGTCGGTAAGAGTGTTTTGCTGGGTATGATGACACGCTATACCAATGCGGATGTCACGGTAGTGGCATTGATCGGTGAACGTGGCCGTGAAGTAAAGGAGTTTGTAGAGAATATTCTCGGCAAGGAGGGCCTGAAACGGGCAGTGGTGGTCGCAGTGCCTGCCGACAATCCACCCCTGCGGCGTATGCATGGTGCAATGTTGGCGACCAGTATTGCAGAAAGCTTTCGCGAGCAGGGCAAGCATGTTTTGTTGCTGATGGACTCCTTGACGCGCTTTGCTCAGGCACAACGGGAGATTGCGCTCGCAATCCATGAACCTCCGGCGACAAAGGGTTATCCACCCTCTGTATTTGCCAAAATGCCTCAGTTGGTGGAAAGGGCCGGGAACGGGGATAAAGGCGGCGGATCGATTACTGCCTTTTATACAGTCCTCACTGAAGGTGACGACCAAAACGATCCGATTGCGGATGCAGCCCGGGCGATACTCGATGGACATATCGTATTATCCCGTCGTTTGGCCGATGCAGGCCACTATCCCGCAATTGATATCGAGGCCTCAATCAGCCGTGCAATGAACGATGTCACTAGCTATAGTCATCAGGATGCCGCGCGTTCGTTTAAGCATCTATACTCTATATATCAACAAAACAGAGATTTGATCAGTGTTGGCGCCTATGAGGCTGGTAGCGATGAGCAGATCGATATTGCTATTTCTGCAATGCCGGCATTAAGCCAGTTTCTTCGTCAGGATATGAATACCAGGGTTACACTCGAGCAGAGCATGCAGGATCTGGAATCCCTGTTTCCCGCTGAAGATGTCGAGGATATAGAGATACCTGAAGGGCTCAATCTACCTCAAACCATCGAACAATAATTGGATATTTAGAACATGTCACCATCAAAACGACTCAAGCCGGTTCAGCGCTTCGCTCACTCAAAAGAGCAGAAAGCCGCGCGTATGATGGGACAGGCTAAGAAGAGTCTGCAACAGGAAGAAGCAAAGCTGGAACAGCTCAAACAATACCATCAGGAGTATATGGAACGCTTTAAGAAAATGGCCGGTGAGGGCATGAACGCGACTCAATTACAGGAGTATCGAGCCTTTCTCACCAAGTTGGATGAGGCGATCAACCAGCAGCAAGAGGTGGTGGCGGCGAGCGTCATCAACCATAGCAGTACAAAGAATTTCTGGAAGAAAAAGCATAGCCGCACTCAGGCTTTAAACAAAGCCGTTGATAATTTTCGAAAACAGGAACGAAAGATTGCTGACAGACTGGAACAAAAAGAGAATGATGATCATTCACAAAGGGAAAAGTAGTTACTTACCTGCTTAGGAAAAACAGCAGGTACGATCCAGGTGCCGTGCATGGATTCAGTCAATAGTAAATTCTAATTTGTCCCCTGCAGATCCTCAATGAGACACTGTTCCGACAATACTAATCATTTGGCCATCAGAAGGTCTGTTAGAATCCTATAGAGGCATACTCTCAGAAATCTGTTTTTATCGGCAGGAAATGAGGTAAGAGCATTCAGGGAATGGGATTTATAAATATGATTAACCGGTGTCTGTGGGGTTTTCCGGCACTTACTTAGGGTTACAGGTCTGATGAACGAAATTACCGGCACATCACAACCAGTATTACCAGTAGGGATAAGCCGGGTTGGCCGTCAACCGATTCTGGATCGAAATCTTAACATTTATGGTTATGAACTCCTCTATCGCTCTGATGAGGCCTTTAATGAAACAGGCTTCGATGGCGATCTCGCAACTGCGCGTACCGTATTGGACAGCTTTTTGGAATTTGGCTTGCATCGCCTGGTGGGCCCACATCAGGTTTTTATCAATATGACCCGTGCCTTCTTTACCGAACTGCAGCCATTGCCTATTGACAAGTCTCGTCTTGTCATTGAGGTTCTTGAGGATATAGAGCCTACAGCAGAAGTTATAAGCGGAGTGAGCAGACTGCATGCTGAAGGGTATACCATCGCATTGGATGACTTTAGATTTGAATCACGCTGGAATCCTCTTTTGCCCCATTGCAGCATCGTCAAGGTTGAAACACGGGAAGATTTCGATCGTGTGAAGATACTCGGATTCGACCTTTTCCAAGGCTACTTTTTCGCCAAACCGCAAATAGTGACAACCTCGAGGTTGTCCAGCAACAAGAATATCGTGTTGCAGATGATTGCAAAAATCAATGACCAGAATTCCGATCTCGATGAGATAGCATCGTTGATAGAACTCGATGCAAACCTGAGTTTCAAGGTACTGCGCTTCATCAACTCCGCCGCGATCAGTTTCCCCAAAAAGGTGACCTCCATACATCAGGCCGTAATCTATGTCGGTATGCACAGGTTACGTGCATGGTCGACACTGTTTATTATGGCCGGTATGGATAATTTCTCTCCGAAGTTGATAACCACAAGTCTGGTACGGGCGGAGGTATGTAAATCACATGTCACTGAATTGAAGTTGGGAGACCCTGAAAGTGCATATACGGTCGGTCTGTTGTCCACATTGGATGCCATGCTTCCCCTGTCCATGCAAGAACTCGTCAATGAACTTCCACTTCCTGAACAGATGATCGAGGCACTCAAGGAACGTAGCGGCCCCTATGCAATGAGTCTACAGTGCGCCATTGACCTGGAGGAGTGCCACTGGCTGACTGAAGCGGCACAATCCATGTCGGTTGAGCGTTTGAATAGCTTGTACGTAAAGGCTTTGGAACGTGTCGAGATGATACGTGGGGAGTTTGCATAGCGAGCGCTGACCATTCCGTATGTAAATATACAGCTCAGAATGTCCGGCTGATAATGTTTCATGCCTTACCTTGTCCTGCCGATCAGGATAGATATTTCGAATAAAAATTTAAGGTATGACGACGCCGTGGATCGGGCCGGATGGCGTGTGGCAGACACAGTAGTCACCAACATTGGCGGCACGACCCATGGGACAGACACCGGAATAGATGGCGCATTTACGGCTGCGTTGATTGTTATTTGCAGGATGACTGCTGTATTGCTTTATCTGTGAGGACGATGTAGTGGCCTGCTTTTGTTGTTGTGCAGTACCATCTTCCGCATACAGATGCAGGGACGATAGCAATAGCAGCATAACTGATATTCGTAGTATCACACTTCTCATTTTTGACTTCCTCTGTTTTTCGGAAATGACGGATTCCATATTAGTGTTATCAGGCCCTAGTTGATCATAAGCCATCATCATAGCCCGGTGGCAGTTTACCTGAGAGCAGGTAGGCAAAGGCAATTACCTCTGCCACTGCCCGGTAGAGTGATTCGGGTATCTCATCGCCCAGTGGAATTTGAGCCAGCAGAGCAGCCAACTCTGCATCTTCATGCAGGGGAATGGCATGATCATCCGCCAAGGCAAGAATTCGATCCGCCAACTCTCCACGTCCTTTGGCGGTCAGGCGGGGTGCATTCTCCCCGTCATATTTCAAGGCGATGGCAAGGTCCGGGTCTCTGGTTTGATAATCGGTCATACTTTTTCGCTCAACAGCGTCTGCTCGCTGGGTAGTTCGTTTTCAATCCCGGCGATTCCTTGAAAGGCCTCCAGCTTATCGACTTCCAGACCGGTTGACTCCAGGCTGGCGCGAAGTCTGCCGAGGTGATGATTGACCAAACTCGCCGTATTCGGCTTTTCAGACCAGATGGTGGTCGATAGTTTCTCTCCGAAAAGTGACAGCTTTACCCTCATAGGGCCAAGGGATGGCAGATTCATATGTAGCGTGAGACTCCACATGAACGCTGTTTCAGTGCCTTTCCTTACAGCGTCGCGACTGATTCTGAAATGAAACAGATCGAAACCACCTTCCTGGCGAATGGGGAGTTCAAATTGCCAAACCTGTCTTGTCGTATCCTCGGTTGGCAGGGAACTAAGTTGATTTGTCTGTATTCGCGCAATTGCGCCATCCAAATGCTTGAACAGATCGAGTAACAGCCTGGTGGTTGGGTTTGTCTCCTGCGCTGCGGGTGGTAGAGTCACAGGGGGTGACTGCGCCGGGTTTAATATTGGCTGTTGAAATGTCAGCGCTTGATTGATCTGGCTCCCAGGATTACTGATCAATGGTTTTATCAGTCCGATAAGACGCAGCAGGTTTAGTTTGAGATCTTTGCCGTTTATCTGATGGTTGATCAAGCGGGCCTCTGTTTGTGTCCCGCTCAGTTGCATTGCTTGCACCAATTGGGTCTTGAAGCCAGGGTCTTCTATCGGTATGACTCTGGCCAAAATGCTCTGCACAGCCTGTTTGACTGCCGGTGGTAGCGGACTGGCGCGGGTTGAGTCGGATGTTACCTGGGTGAGGTGCTTAAACAACTGGGGCAATGGCTGTTGTCGGGGCATCACCTGTTTCAGCGCGGCTGACTTCATCTGTTCCAGACTGGGGCGAGTGAGCACCCGTAACTCAGGGAGATTACCTGTTTTCTCTACCTGAAGGGTCAAGGCCTGGCCGGTAGGTACTCTCAGGGTGGTTTGGGCGATCAGCCGTGTGACCCCGATCTGAAGCCGAATCGTACCGTTGATGTTTTCACTGAGCGCAGTACCCCGCAATATCTGCCCAGGCTGAAGTTGCTCAAAAAGGGACTTGCCAGGCTCGATTGTCGGTAGTGGCAGTACGATTTTGCTACCGGATATCTCCATATTAAAATCCATTCATAGCGCAGAACTGGTGGCATCCAGGCATAAGTTGATGTTCTTTGCCTTGGTGATGGGAGTTTGCAGATGATGAGGAAACGGCCGCAAATGAACGCCAATCACCGTAAGCGATCGCTAATGTTTGACAATGTGTATGGTTACCGCTCAATTCAGCTCCTGATGTAGGCAGTCTGTGTAGGAATTCAGATAATTTGTGCTCATTTGCGGTGATTAGCGCCTATTTGCGGTAAAACAGCGGCTCTTTTTTCATCGCCTGAGTCAGCATCAACAGGCCTGACCCAGCCCCTCAGCGGAGATCCAATAGCTATTGACGGATCATACCTTGTTTTGGGCCGGGGCTTGCTAACATTATATGCGAGCGGACTCGATGGTGTTCATTTCTTTCCCATTTGGCCGATAGGGTAGGTGTCACATTGGCGGATAACGAAGCGATGCAAAAGCAGGACGATGAAAAACCAAAAAGTTGGTTCGTCAAGCATGATGATCTGGTCATGGGGCCGCTCACCAGCGCCAAAATTCGTCACCTGTTACTTGATGGAGAGCTTGAGTTACGGGATCAGATAAGTCCCGACAAAAATAGATGGCAGGCTATCAGTCAAATCCCCAGTGTGGTTCCACTCCAATTGAGGGCGGCGGAAGGGGATAGTGAGGCGAAGGCCAAGGTTGCTGCCCGTGAAATTGCTGACGCAAGAGATATTAAGCAGGAGAACCGTTTTCCCATACTCTCTTTGTCGATCTTCCTGTTACTCATCGGTGCCGTCGTCTTCTATTCATTAAGGTATGGAATGCCGGAAAAGGTCGAAGAGTCTGTGTGCGAAGCGCCACCAGCCCCAGGTGTGAATTGGCGTAACTGTCTCATCAAAGATCTTGATGCGGGGGCGGCCAGCCTTGCAGGGGCGAACCTGAACAGTGCCGTACTTCGTCGTGCAAAATTGAGTGCCACGGATTTGAGCAACGCCGATCTTCGATATGCCAACCTGAGTCATGCGGATCTACGTCATGCGCAGATGCGCGGTAACGCTATGGTGGGGATAAATCTCCAGTTTGCCGATCTTAGGAGTGCCGATTTGAGTCATGCCGACCTGCGCTTTGCCGATCTCTCCAATAGCCGGATTGATGATGCCAACCTTGAAAACGCGAGACTCGATAACGCACTCTGGCTAGATGGTAGAAATTGCGGGGAAAACTCCATCGGGAAATGCGAACAACAGTAGCCTGGGTGACTGACCCGCAACATCCGGCGATCCACGGCTATGGTGCGCCACTGAATGACTCAGTCTCATAACGATAAACCTCAAGCGTACTGGACCAATAGTTGGCGGGCAGGCCAGCCTTCTGTTTGAGATGGCTGAGAAAATTGCGGGTATCAGGAATAGATTCCCACACTGAAGGGAGAAAGGTACCCCGATGGTGTCCATCCAGTAGAATCAAGCCGTCTACAGATGGTCTGATTTTTGATACAAGCTCCTGCTCGGATTCGAAGTCGATGACCTCAGCGGGGGTCAAAACTGAGATGTGAATTTCAAGGTTATTCCTATCATGGGAGGTTAACGGTGGGAATCTTGGATCTCGGAAGGCGGCAGCATAGGCATTCTCAGCGACATCCTCAACGATCGGCAAATGAGCTTCAAGATGCCCGATACATCCTCTCAGGTCTCCACCCAGCAGCAGGGTAACGAAGCATGCCCGAATTTCTCTTAGCCCCGCTGGATAGTCATTGGCTGCAACTGGCAGCGGCACACCCTGCTCGAGACCATGCTTGATGGAATGTACAGCAACCTCAAGCAAGGTTGTTCTTTCCTCTGCAGAAAATTGTGAATGCGCGGTATGGTTCATGCTATTCACCCGATATACTCATATGTATTACTTTGGTTCGTTCCACTATCTGGAGCAGCGCTGCCATCTGCTCCCGCTTATTCTGTTTTGTACCGAGTTCCCAATAGCTGTTTCATCCCAGCCTGCTTCCGGATAGACGCTGCTTTTTAGAAAAGGGATGTTGATAACCATGTATCGAAATCGGATAAATAGCAACCTGTAACCTGGCTGGTAGGCATGACAGGATGATGGCCGGCATAATTATCTGTGGCTGAATCACTGTTTCACTTATGAAAGCCTGGATTACTCACCTCCGGTTCGCCATAATCCGCTCCTCGTTTTACAGAATGGTAAATGTGATGTGGTTTAAAAATCTTCGTATCTATCTGCTACAGCATCCCCTCAATCTCAGTCAGGAAGCACTGGCCGATAAGCTTGAGGCTAAGCGGTTTCAGGCTTGTGGCAGCCATGACCTGATCGGTATGGGATGGGATAGCCCGCTGGGCCGTCAATCGGAGGCGCTGGTACATGAGGCCAGTGGGTGTCAGATGATCTGTGCCCGTCAGGAAGACAAGCTGTTGCCTACAGCGGTTGTCAATGAGATCGTGGAAGAGAAGATCGATCAGATCCAGCAGGAGGAGGGGCGAAAGGTAGCGCGCAGAGAGCGAAGTGAATTGAAGGATGAGGTGTTTCATCAATTATTACCGAAGGCGTTCAGCCGGCATACCCGGCAATTCGCCATGATCGACAAACAGCAGGGCTGGATAGTGGTGGATGCTGCCAGCGCCAACAAGGCGGAAGCTTTGATATCCCTGCTGCGCGACACCCTGGGCAGTCTACCGGTAAAACCACTGGAGGTTGCGACGTCCCCATCCTATGTCATGACAGAGTGGTTGAAGCGCCCCAGCCAATATGCGGACTTTACCCTTCTGGATAGCTGCGAACTGCAGGACCGTAGCGATGAGGCGAGCATCCTTCGGTGTAAGGGACAGGATCTTTCTGCGGATGAGATATTGGCGCATATCGATGCCGGCAAGCAGGTGGTTAAACTCGCTGTAGAGTGGGATGAACGTCTCTCCTGCACTATTGATGAGGATATGTCGATAAAACGACTTAAGTTTCTCGACCTTATCCAGGAGCAAGCCGCAGATTACCAGGTTGAGAGCGAGGCCGATGCCTTCGATGGCCAATTCACGCTGATGAGTCTGGAGTTTCGTCGCTTTTTACCCCGTTTATTCGAACTCTTCGGGGGGATAGCGGAGTCTTAGGCCCTGTTGTGCCTGAAGTCCGGGGATCTTCAGACAGAGCGCACAATGGAAGGGTCTGACTGAGAATCAAACCTGTGGCGCATACACGATTAATAACCAGGATTTAATCATGGTTTATTGATTTAAGTCAATGTTTGTCACGACAAGAGTCTTTAACCTCTCCCTACGCTCACGGTTGGTCGTTTCCGTGTTAAGCGCTAGTCTGGCGGGGACTGAGACCCATCTGCCTCCAGGGTCCTTCCCCGCCTGTTTTTTTCTGATCAGTAGTCGTAATAATCCAGAAACCACCGCGCGAAACTTGCCACGCCATCCTCAAGTCTGGTATCGGGTTTGTAGCCTGTGTCGGCTATCAGATCGGAGACGTCCGCATAAGTGGCAACCACATCGCCATCCTGCAGAGGCAGCATGTTGATCTCAGCCTTCCTGCCAAGACTCTCCTCCAGTAGCTCTATGTAGCGCATCAACTCAACAGGCTGGTTGTTGCCGATATTATAGAGTCTGTAGGGTGCTGTGCTGGTTGCCGAGTCGGGATGATCACTGTCCCAGTCCGGATTAGGCTGGGGAATACGGTCCAGCACCCGAATGACACCTTCAACAATGTCATCGATGTAGGTGAAGTCGCGGCGATGCTTGCCATAGTTGTAGACGTCGATGGCTTCACCACGCATGATCTTGTGGGCGAACTTGAGCATCGCCATATCGGGCCTGCTCCAGGGTCCATAGACGGTAAAGAAGCGCAATCCGGTGGTGGGTATACGATAGAGATGGCTGTAAGTATGCGCCATCAGTTCGTTGGCCTTCTTGGTGGCTGCATATAGGCTGACGGGATGATCCACATTGTCATGCACAGAGAAGGGCATCGAGGTATTGGCGCCATACACCGAACTGCTCGAAGCGTAGACGAGGTGTTGTACGCCATGATTTCGGCATCCCTCCAGAATGTGGCCAAATCCCACCAGGTTGGAATCGATATAGGCCAACGGATTTTCGATCGAATAGCGAACCCCGGCCTGAGCGGCAAGGTTTACCACCCTCTCCGGTTTGTAGTGGGAGAAGGCATCTGAAATGCCCCCGCGATCCTCGAGTTCCAGTCGTAAATCGGTGAAATGCGGATGATCTTGAGTGCGCGCCAGGCGAGCTTTTTTTAAATTGACATCGTAATAATCATTAAGGCAGTCAATACTGATCACCTCATCCCCACGATCAAGCAGACGTATCGCTAAAGCTGAGCCAATGAAACCGGCTCCACCGGTGATGAGTACTCGCATGGTTAAGAGTCCTAGTTATTTATTCGTGATCGTTTCCAGCGGCCAAAGCGACCCGATTAAGGGATCGCCTGTGATTGATCCCTACGCCTTTTTAGAAGATGCACTCTGTCAGCCGGTCAGGTCATCGATATACCAACTCATGGCCTCCGTCAGGCCCTGATCGATGTTATGCGACGGTTCATAACCGAGCAGGTGCCTGGCTTTATCAATATCAGCCAATGAATGTCGCACATCGCCCGGTCGAAAATCCCTGTAAGTGGGGGAGATCCCTTTCAGGTATGGAAAGCTATCCGCCAAGATATCCCTGATTTTAGTAAACAGTTGATTCAGCGTGGTACGGTCACCCACGGCAATATTATAAACCTGATCGGCAGCATCCGGATTGTCGCTGGTCGCGGCCAGGAGATTTGCCTGCACGGCGTTGTCGATATAACAGAAGTCACGGCTGGTCTCGCCATCGCCGTTGATGAAGACCTCGTCCCTGTCAATCATGGCGGCGACCCACTTCGGTATGACAGCGGCATAGGCACCGTTGGGATCCTGGCGTCTGCCGAAGATGTTGAAATACCTTAAGCCAATGGTCTTGAAGTCATAGCAGCGGGCGAAAACCTGGGCATAATGTTCGTTGACCAATTTCGTCACCGCATAGGGTGAAAGCGGATTACCGATTCGGTCTTCCACCTTGGGCAGGCCGGGGTGGTCGCCATAGGTTGAACTCGATGCCGCATAGACGAAACGGCTGACTTGCGCATCTCGGGCTGCCACCAAGATGTTCAAATAGCCTGTGATATTGCTTTCATTGGTGGTGATGGGATCGGCCAGCGAGCGTGGCACGGATCCCAGTGCAGCCTGGTGCAATACGTAATCGACACCCTGACATGCCTGACGACAGGTATCCAGACTCCTGATATCGCCTTCGATGAATCTGAACTGGTCCCACTGTTCGGCATTGACGCTGTTTTTCACCTTATCGAAATTGTAGGCATGACCTGTAGCGAAGTTGTCGAGACCAACGACTTTTTGTCCAAGGGACAACAGGGTTTCCAGTAGGTTTGAGCCGATAAAACCAGCAACGCCGGTGATGAGCCAGGTCGATTGCTCAATTTGCAGCCTATTCTTCAGATCCTCATAGGGTGTCATAGTCTTGCATCGACCGCGTCGGCAGGGAGGACATTCTTGACGTCGAATAGAACCCCGTTTTCTTTACAGAGAGTACGGATTTTTTCCACCCCCATTTGCCGGAATTCACGGTGCGCGACAGCCAATATTACGGCATCGTACTCGCCCTCTTTGATTTCGCTGATAGGACGAAGGCCATACTCTTCTTCAGCTTCAACCAGGGAAACCCAGGGATCATAGACATCCACCTGGGCCCCGTAATCCTCGAATTCGGACACGATGTCCACTACCCGCGTATTTCTGAGATCAGGACAGTTTTCCTTGAAGGTCAAACCCAATACCAGCACCCTGCTATTGTTGGATGCGATCCCCCGTTTCATCATCATTTTCACCACACTGTGCACTACATAGGCGCCCATACCGTCGTTGAGCCGCCTTCCTGCAAGGATGATTTCCGGTTGGTAACCGATCGATTGTGCCTTGTGGGTGAGGTAATAGGGATCGACACCGATACAATGACCGCCTACCAATCCGGGTCTGAAGGGAAGGAAATTCCATTTGCTGCCGGCAGCTTCCAGTACTTCCAGGGTATCGATGCCGAGGCGGTTGAAAATCAATGCCAATTCATTGATCAGTGCGATGTTGACATCACGTTGGGTGTTTTCGATGACCTTGGCAGCCTCCGCGATCTTGATACTGCTCGCCTTATGCGTGCCGGCAGTGATGATCGAGCGGTAGAGTTCATCCACGAAATCAGTGACCGCGGGTGTGGATCCTGAGGTCACCTTTTTAATTGTCGGCAGGCGGTGTTCCTTATCGCCTGGATTGATGCGTTCGGGACTGTAGCCGACATAAAAATCCTGATTGAACTTCAATCCGGAGTCGGCCTCCATGATGGGAACACAAACCTCCTCAGTCGCACCCGGATAGACGGTGGATTCGAAAATAGCGATATCGCCCTTTTTAAGTACCTTTCCCAGGGCATGACTGGCGCCGATCAAGGGAGATAGATCCGGTTGTTTATGCTCGTTGATCGGTGTGGGAACTGTGACGATATAGATATTGCAGGGCTTTAGATCGTCGAGATTGCTGGTATAGCTCAGGTAGGGTACCTTCTGCAGCTCTTCAGGATCGACCTCAAGAGAGCTGTCTTGCCCCGATTTGAGCTCCGCAACCCGCGCATCGTTGATATCCAGCCCGATTGTCGGGTACTTTTTACCGAATTCCACTGCCAATGGCAGTCCCACGTAACCAAGGCCGAGCACACCGATGTGCACTTTCCCAAGATCAAACATACGTTATCCTTGTTAAAATGAACCTGAGCCGTTGAGATCAGGCCAATGAGTATATTCTGACTAAAGATCATGAGTATCAGTAGCCTGTAGCGCTGACAGATGATAACTTGGCATGTCGGCGAAATCGAGGGGTTTTTAGCGACATAAGAACTTCTGGCCGGCTATTGAACATAAGCGCTATCATTTATATCGCACACGCCGTTAGCATCGACCTGATACCGCCCTGGCGATCTGTGAATATCCATCCATGTCAAACAGTCATATTCCGGGCCGGTACGAATGAGAATACTGGATGTTGAGCGGCTATCTGCATTCGCTTTATCTGATCGATCAACCATGGAAATAAAGCTGAAATGATTGCCCTGGTTGCATTGCACGCCGGTTATAGCCACAGTTCTCTGGCACTGCAATCTATCGCCGCCTACGCTAAATCCGAGACTTATTACGACAGGTTGCGTTTGTTTGAAGTATTGGTTAACAGCAATCACCAGCCGTTGTTGGAGGCATTGGTGGATTTGCAGCCCAGAATAGTCGGCTTCTCCACCTATCTGTGGAATATCGCTGCGGCTATTCATCTGTCAGGACTGCTCAAGCAGCTCATGCCTGATATTGTTGTTGTATTTGGTGGCCCGGAGGCCGGTCCAAGGGGCAAGTCGTTGTTGGCCCAGTCGTCTAGCGTAGATTTTATCATTCAGGGTGAAGGAGAGGCGGCATTCAATGATCTGGTTAAATTCGTGCTGTACGATGAAGGAGAGTTGCAGCGTATTTCCGGACTGATCTATCGGGATAAAGGCGGGATAACAAGTAATGCCGTTGAGCTGATCCCCGTTGATAAACTGCCGGCGCCGATCGCCGAAGGTATGGTGGATACAAGTCGGCCGCTTGTCTATTGGGAAACCTCCAGAGGGTGCCCCTACAAATGTACCTTCTGCAGCAGCGCCACAGAACGTTTGAGACTGTTTCCATTGGAACGGATAGAGGCCGATCTGCAGCAACTGGAGAGGCTTGAAAACAAGACCATTAAGCTCCTCGATCGCAGCTTTTATCTCGGTCAGCAGAGAAGCTGCCAACTGTTAAAACGTTTTGCCGGGACGGGATCGGGATTACGATTCCATCTTGAGCTGAATCCCGATCGAATATCGCCGCAGGCAATGGAGATCTTTCAACAGGCGGAAGCGGGAAAATTTCAGTTCGAGATAGGTTTGCAAACCCTTGACGAGGATGTTCTGAATACGATTGAGCGCCATATGGATATCGCCAAGGCGCTGGAGAATATCAGGCAGCTGGTTGAGATGAGGCGCCATCCGGTCCATCTCGATCTGATCGTGGGATTGCCGGGAGAGACGGCAGATCAGTGCGCCACATCACTTGACCGAACTTTTTCCCTCTATCCGGATCATCTGCAGCTGGGCACGCTGAAGCTCCTTCCCGGCACACCATTGAGGGATCAGGCCCAACATCTTGGATATCGATGGGATCCGGATCCACCCTATGAGGTGCTTTCACACCCGCAGCTTTCATTCAGCGAGATCGCGCGATTCAAACGCCATGCAGAGTTGCTTGAGCGTTTATGGAACAGTGGTTATCTGCGCGCTGTTCTGGCGGGGTTGGTGGCAGGTTGTTTTCGTGGTTCGGTGAGTCACTGTTTTGACCAACTGTTACGGGTGTGTGGTGTGGGTCTGGCGCGTGACAACCTTCAGCCGGATAGGTTGTTTGACCATATGACGGCATTTATCCAACCCTACCTGGATCAACATCCGGAGTTGGAGGAGTTCTTGTTGTGGGACTATTGCCAATTTAGCCTGGTGACCGGTAAAACGCCTGTCTGGATCGCATCGCGGTTAAGAGAGAGAGTGCGACTTATAATCGATGATAGACCGAGGCGACTGCCTGTCCTCACCTTGACTGAGTCGGGTGTCGAGCTGATTCAGCGGCATCACAAACAGACGCTAACCGCCGGGCGATATGCGGTTTGGCCGAAACAGTATAAGAAAGGCAAGCCGGTTGAGATTGTAGCGCTTGACGCCTGAGCAAAGCCAGGACATTCCGGTACTGAAATCGGCGTTTATTCTGTACAACAGCGGAAATCAAATGCTGTGTTAGCGGGCACCGCAGTTATTGCCTGTTTGCATACGAGATGCGCGTTCGCGGATCTCCTTGTCTGCGTAGTGAAACACCAAACGGCCAACCACTTGACGAATATGCTGCACTGTCGCGCCACGACCGCTCAGGTTCAATGCCGAGGCACATACCTGCCAGGACTGTTTTTGCAGCACGCGTTTAATCAAAAGCTTGGCGTCTGCATCGGTGAGTATGCCATCGGCCAGGGCGGCAAGGGTGATCACTTGAATAGCATGCAGACTGAGTTCATATCCCCGCCGGGCGAAGGCGAAGGCGAGCAAGTCGAGCCAATCCTGGAAATCGAGGGTTGTAGTGGACGGGTGCTCTATGTTCTCCAGTAGCGATGCGGCCAGGCTGCTGGAGAGATGTGCCAGACTGTCACCCAACAAGGCGGGAAGCTGTCTGGCGAAGCGCTGTCTGGCCTCGGTCGCCATCTTCACGCCATGGGGGCCAAGTGGTTGCAGAAACATCACCGATTGATTGCTGCTGCTGGCGCCGGTCCGCAGACCGATTCGCACCGCTTGCAGACCGCATCGCAGCCAGAATTCGATCAATTCTGGCGTGGCGCCGAAGCTGGTGCCAAGGTAGTCGAATCCCGTTTTTTCCGCCTCATCTCGAACCGAGTCTACCAGCAGTCGGCCAAGCCCTCTGTTCTGTACGGTTGGATGGACTGCAATGCGCATGATACGCATGCCTTTAAGAGTGGCCGCTAAGGGGAGCCCCAGATGAGCGCTGAGGGATTGAGCCAACAGATGCCCACGGGGTCTGCGTCGGCCGGACCAGATCCGTTCGGCCATCGCTTCATCGAAACCGCCTTCGGCGGCCAGTAATGCCACAGCGACAATCAGCCCTCGATGTCGCAACAGAGCGATGCGCAAGTTCGGTCCGTCCAGGAGATGCCTGAGATCCAGGGGTGTGGTTCGATAATGGGCGATGACCAATAGACCGAACAGCTGGTTGAGATCGCCCTCATTTTCCAACAACTGTTGCTGTGTTGGATACTCCACTATGACTTCCTGTAGGTTCACATCCGCAACCGCGGTGTCTGGTGCAGGCGAGGCATCCAGGGCGAGAAGCCTGAAGACCAGTGCCTCGAGAGGGTCGTTCCGGGACCAGCGTATCGGCTCGGTGAGGATGACCTCCCGCCACTGAGGTGTATGACGATCGAGGTGGCCCTTGAAGCGGATGTTGAATCCCAGGCCTGTGCCTTCATAACCGTGCACCGTAGTTGCGAAGACGATGCGGGGATAGTGGGCCAGCAGTCCCTCGAGGAGTTTCGTCGGGATAGCGGCCGCTTCATCCACAAGCAGAAGATCTGCGCGCTGGGGATTGGACAAGAGATGGTCCGGTGCATGGAAACGGATGGATAAACCCTCGCTATCGATAGAGAATGGTGAACTTTTAGCCTCTGGTAGTGCGTTGATCGCCTGCTCGAAGAGCGAACTGACCGCAGCCTGTCTGGGGGCCGTCACTAGGATATCCCGGTATCCCTCCCCAATCAGTCTGGCAGCGGCGATACCCAGTGCGGATGACTTGCCTCGCCCCCGGTCGGATGTAAGCACCAGGGGTCGTTTTCTATGACCCTTCACTACGCGGATGATGGCATCCACAGCCTGGAGCTGATCCCTGGTGCGGCATTGTGGATGATTAAACAGTGGTATTTGAGGTGGAAAAGCTTCCGGATTGACCGGCGTTGAGGGTGTGGCCTCCGGTGTAATGATTAAAGCGTCCGGGTCGCTTTCCAGAATATTGGCGATCCTTTGCAGGAATCTTCCTGTCAGATCAGTCGTATCGTAACCGGCGACCCTGATTCGCTCGGCGACTGGATCCGGGTGGCTGTGCCACTCCGAGAGAGGTGGTGTCAACAGCAACAACAGACCCCCACCGCGCAGGGTGCCGCTCAATGCACCGAAAGCGTCCGGATCGAATCCGCTATGGGCGTCATAGATGAGAATTTCACACTCCCGCCCCAGCTGGGCAAGCGCCTGCTCATTGTTCAGGGTTGCGATCTCATCGGTGTTTGCATCGCCGATCCAAATGGAATCAGCACGCTTCAACTGCCGCAGGGCGGCCGTTGCCCGGTTTTTACACCAGGCAGGATCTCCCGCGATTACCAATAGAGCTCTGTGACGCCGCTGACTTGCATTGGCGCGGAGCTGTTGAAGTAAGGTTATAAATGATGAATTAGTGTTAATAATAAAAAACTTACTATATCTTTATAATATTTTACATTATATATGAGCTTTACATTCCTCCGCTTTCAAAGTAGAGAAGGGAGATAACCTTGACTGTTTCAGCGGGTTAACCGTTTAAATGGTCGTCAAACTCATATCCGGCATAGCTGTTATACGGTAACGGCCTGCATTGCTTCCAATAGTAACAGCGTAAAGGTGTAATTTTTATGTCTGATGTCGAGGTGGCCGAACAGATCCGGGTCCGCGGCCTGGTACAGGGCGTAGGCTTCCGTCCGACTGTTTGGCGCCTGGCGCGGGCAAATGGACTGCGCGGTGCAGTATGGAATGACAACCAGGGTGTGGAGATACATATCTGCGGTGAAAAATCGCAGATCGATCGCTTTTGCGAACAACTGCTGTCACAGCCTCCGCCCTTGGCGAAAATCGATTCCCTGAATCGGCATCCTTCGGATCAGCTGCCGCATCAGGATGAGTTTATTATCACCGAAAGCCGGTCGGGAGAGGCGCAGACCGGCGTTGTACCTGATGCCGCGACCTGCGATGCCTGCCTCAAGGATATCGCCGATCAGGAAAACCGGCGCTATCGTTACCCATTTACCAACTGTACTCACTGTGGTCCGCGATTGACCATTGTTGATGGGATACCCTATGACCGGATCAACACCAGCATGCGCCATTTTCCCATGTGTGATGCCTGTGAGACAGAGTACCGGAATCCAGGGGATCGGCGCTTTCATGCCCAACCCAATGCCTGTCCGGTATGCGGGCCCAGGATCTGGCTCAGCGACCCATCGGGCGGGATAATCGAAGCAAGCGCCACAGGGGAGGATGCGATTCAGGAGGCGCAACGCCAGCTGGCGGCAGGTAAGATTGTGGCGATCAAGGGAATAGGCGGTTTTCATCTTGCCTGTGACGCAACCAATGATGATGTGGTGGCGCGTCTGCGTGAGCGAAAGGGTCGCTATCACAAACCCTTCGCCTTAATGGCGAAGGACAGCCGCATTGTGCGGGAGTATTGCCGTGTCAGCGATGAGGAGGAGCGCCTTCTGCAGGGTGCGGCCGCACCCATTGTACTTCTTTCCCGTATCCCTGCTGCGCTGGCGGAAAACGTTGCGCCCCGACAGACCACACTCGGATTTATGTTGCCCTATTCACCGCTGCATCACCTGCTGCTGGCCGAAATGGTGACGCCATTGGTGATGACCAGCGGCAATCGGGTCGAAGAGCCTCAGTGTATCGGCAATCGTGAAGCGACGGAGCGGCTTCAGCCCCTTGCCGATCTGTTTCTCTTGCATGACAGAGAGATCACCAACCGGGTCGACGATTCCGTGGTCCGAGTTATGGATGGAAGCTCAAGAGTATTACGACGTGCTCGAGGCTATGCGCCTCAACCCATGCGTCTGCCTGATGGTTTTGATCAGGCCCCGCCGTTGCTTGCTCTGGGAGGAGAGCTGAAAAACACTTTCTGTCTGACACGGGATGGGGAGGCGATTCTCTCCCAGCATATCGGGGATCTGGAAAACCTGATCTCCTATCAGGATTATCTGAAGAATCTTGAACTCTACGGGAAACTGTTCGACCATCGTCCGCAACGGTTGGTCGCCGATCTGCACCCCAACTATCGTTCCACCCAATATGCCGGGCAGCTCGCAGAGGAGCTGGGGCTGCCGTTGATACTGGTACAGCATCATCATGCACACATCGCCAGTGTCCTGGCCGAAAACGACTGGCCACTCCACGGCGGAAAGGTGCTTGGGATTGCTCTGGACGGATCGGGTTATGGTGATGATGGGACCATCTGGGGTGGGGAGTTTATGATCGCCGATTATCTCGGGTATCAACGCCTGGGTAAATTCACTCCCATTCCACTGCCGGGTGGAACTCAGGCGATCCTGCAGCCCTGGAGAAACACCTTCAGTCAATTGAGTCACTATCTGGGTTGGCGGCAGGTGGTGGCCCAGTGGGGGGATTTGGAACCGATCGACTGGCTCAACCGTCAATCGGTGAAGGTGCTCGGCAGAATGATAGAAGCCGGTGTCAATTCGCCAATGAGCAGCTCCTGCGGGCGTCTGTTCGATGCCGTGGCGGCTCTGTTGGGTATCTGCCGGCAATCGATCAGCTACGAAGGCCAGGCGGCGATCGAGCTCGAAGCTGCTGCATCACACTATCGGAATGACGATCTGGCACCCTATAGTCTGCAGATCCATGAGGAGCAGGGGAGTTTTCGCCTCGATAGTGCAACACTCTGGCCGAGTATGCTTGAGGATCTGCATGCCGGGCGGGACAGGGGTGAGATCGCATGGCGTTTTCACCTGGGTTTGGCACACAGTCTGTGTCAAGCGGCAGTTAAAATGGCGCGACTCCATCAACTGGATACCGTCGTGCTCACGGGGGGCGTTTTTCAGAACAAGACCCTGTTCGAACTCGTCTCAAATCGACTTCAGCAGGCTGGTCTCAGACTGTTGTCACAACGGCAGGTCCCCGCCAATGACGGTGGTCTGGCACTCGGACAGGCAGCAATCGGAGCTGCAAGAAGTTTGATATCAGACTAAATTTACTATTAGGGAAGCTCTAATGAGGTATGTGAGGAGAGTACTGTTTCAGAGGTCGCCATGAAGACCCATTTCCCCACCAAGTATTGGCACAGTGTTGATGATAAGCGGATTCAATGTGATCTCTGCCCACGCTATTGCCGTATAAAAGAGGGGAAGCAGGGGTTTTGCTACGTCAGAGAAAATCAACGGGGTGCCGTGGTGCTGAATACCTATGGTCGCTCGAGCGGATTCTGCATCGATCCCATTGAGAAAAAGCCCCTCAATCACTTTTTACCAGGCACCCCCGTTTTTTCTTTCGGCACAGCCGGTTGCAATCTGGCCTGTAAATTTTGTCAAAACTGGGATATCAGCAAATCCCGGGAGATGGATACCCTGGCGGATGAGGCCTCGCCCGAAGCGATCGCGCAAACGGCCCGGCGGCTGGGATGCAGGAGTGTCGCCTACACCTACAATGATCCGGTTATTTTCCACGAATACGCCATCGATGTGGCAAAGGCCTGCGCCGAATATGATATCAAGTCGGTGGCGGTGACGGCAGGCTATGTATGCGCCGAACCGAGAGCAGAGTTCTATCGTTATATGGACGCCGCAAACGTGGATTTGAAGTCTTTCAACGAGACCTTCTACCATAAATTGACGGGCGCTCACCTGGAACCGGTTCTCGAGACCTTGAAATATCTTAGGCGCGAGACCGATGTATGGGTTGAAATAACCACCCTGTTGATACCTGGAGAGAATGATTCAGATCAGGAATTGAACGATCTGAGTCAATGGGTGGTGGAAAACCTGGGGCCTGAGATACCGCTCCATTTCACAGCCTTCCATCCCGATTGGAGGATGAGAGACTATCCTCCCACCCCCCATGCCACCCTCAGCAGGGCGCGTAGGATCGCTATCGATAATGGGGCGCACTATGCCTATGTGGGTAACGTTCACGATAGCCGCGAGTCGAGCACCTGGTGCCACCATTGCGGGAAACTGTTGATTCAGAGGGATTGGTATGAACTGGGAGAATGGCATCTCGATGATCATGGCTGTTGTGTTCATTGCGGCAGCCGATTGGCGGGGCTGTTTGATTCGACCCCAGGTGTGTGGGGAAGTCGGCGGCAGGCAGTGAGGATGAACTATTGAGCATCAGACAACTTATGTGGCTTGCCTGCGGTTCAGTTGTGAAAGAAGTGGGCGATGCAGTGATTTCAATGGGAAATTGAGCTTCAAGGTGGTCAATATGAGTATGATCAGAAAGCCCGCGGTATCCGATCTTTTCTATCCTGACGATGCGGATAATTTGCAGCAGATGGTAACAGGTTACCTTGATTCGGCGATGCAAGACGGGCAGTCGCCAAAAGCGCTGATTGCCCCACATGCCGGTTATATCTATTCGGGGCCGATTGCCGCCAGCGCTTATGCCGGACTCTCCAGTGCGGCGAATCGTATCAGCCGGGTAGTGCTTATCGGTCCCTCTCACCGGGTACCGTTCTACGGATTGGCAACCAGTGGGGCAGACTATTTTCGGACTCCACTGGGAGATATCCCAATCGACCGGCAGGCAATCCAAACACTGGAGGCGTTACCGCAGGTGACTTGTCTTGAGGCGGCCCATGCCCAGGAACACTCATTGGAAGTGCAGTTGCCTTTCCTGCAGGTCGTGTTGCACGAGTTCTCCCTGGTTCCACTGGTAGTGGGCGATGCCTCGGGTGATCAGGTGGCAGAGGTGTTGGCAAGAGCCTGGGGGGGAGAGGAGACTCTGATCGTGATCAGTTCCGATCTCAGCCACTATCATGACTATATGACCGCGCAACGTATGGACAAGGCGACCAGTGACGCCATCGTTACACTCCATCCGGAACGTCTCGATTATGAGGACGCCTGTGGTCGCATACCGGTTCAAGGCCTGTTGTTGGAGGCAAAACGTCTGGGCCTGCATGGAAAGCTGGTTGATTTAAGAAATTCCGGTGACACCGCAGGCAGTAAGGACAAGGTGGTAGGTTACGGCGCCTATATCTTTACCGGATCCGAGGCTGCGTGAAGCGTCGATACAGGCGGGACCCTTGTCTCTCCCACGTTGCTCACTGGATAGCATCCCAAGGGCGTCGATATCCGCCCGATAAGGGCCAGGCGATGCGTTTTCTCGAGCGATTGGATTCCGCGGCCGGTTTTTTCTCATTTCGGACCTTTTCTGATACCGAATACAGCCGTTCGCCCGGGTATGATCCCTTGGAAAAAGCGGTCCACGGCACCCTTGACGCATGCTGGGATCGACTTGTGACACTAAACCGTCAAGGGGCGGTAGTCTCTGTCACCATCAATCGGACCAATGGGGTGGGTAGGGGATTGACCGATATTCATCAGGTCAGGGCCTTGTTTGTGGATGATGACAGGGGAGGCGATCCGGGAAGATTTCCTCTTGAGCCCCATATCCAGGTAGAGACATCACCTGGTCATCACCACTACTATTGGCTGGTGCAGGGCCTTCCGTTACGACATTTCTCCTCCTATCAGCAACGGCTGGCCAAAGAGTACCAGGGCGATACCCGTGTACAGGTCCTGAATCAGTCGATGCAACTGCCCGGATTCTGGCGCAGAAAAAGTATCACCGAACCCCGGTTGCCGGTGGTGCTGGCAATCAGCGGTCACGACCCTTATCGATATTGTGAGCTGGGAAGTCTTATCATGACTGACTAGCCGCAAATGAACGCCAATCACTGTAAATTTAACGCCAATATCTTCAAGGTCATTTTTTTGCGGGCGTTAATTTGCGGCCTGTTATTCTCAGCTTGATCCTCACATTATGAAGAGGGTCTCTTTCAAACAGGCGATCAATGCACGATTATACCGCGCATCAATAGGGGAAGTAGTTATCGGGTATCAGTATCGTGGCTTTCTTCTGAACCCGGTCATCCAGGTAGGGAAAGTCGATTGTATAGTGGAGGCCCCGGCTCTCCCGGCGTGATTGGGCCGAGCGGATGATCATATCCGCGACATCGACCAGGTTACGCAGTTCCAGCAGATCGATAGTGACCCGGAAATTGCTGTAGTACTCGACGATCTCCCGGCGTAACAGATCGATTCGCCGGCATGCCCTCATCATACGCTTATTGCTGCGTACGATACCGACATAGTCCCACATGAAATGGCGCAGTTCATCCCAGTTATGTGAGACCACGACCTCTTCATCGGGTTCGGTAACCCGGCTTTCATCCCAGGGCGTCAGTTTGGGAGGCTCAGGGGTCTCGGCATCCAGGGCATGGATATCCTGGGCGGCGAGGTTGGCGAAAACCAGACATTCCAACAAGGAGTTGCTGGCCATGCGATTCGCCCCGTGCAGACCGGAGTAGGCGCTTTCGCCGATCACGTAGAGTCCGGCGATATCAGTCCGTGCCTGCTCGTCAGCCACCACGCCACCGCAGGTATAGTGGGCGGCCGGAACGACCGGTATCGGTTGCCGGGTGATATCGATGCCGAAGTCGAGACAGCGCTGATGGATGGTGGGAAAGTGCTCCTGTATGAAATCGGCGGATTTATGGCTGATATCCAGATAGAGGCAGTCAGCACCGATGCGTTTCATCTCATGGTCGATGGCGCGGGCGACGATATCACGGGGCGCCAACTCTTCACGCTCGTCGAAACGATGCATGAAACGGCTGCCATCGGGGAGTTTCAACTGACCGCCTTCACCCCGGACTGCCTCTGAAATGAGAAAGCTTTTGGCCTCCGGATGGTAGAGGCAGGTGGGGTGAAACTGGATAAACTCCATATTTGCGACCCGACAACCGGCCCGCCAGGCCATGGCGATGCCATCACCCGTAGAGACATCGGGATTGCTTGTGTATTGATAGACTTTGCTCGCACCGCCTGTTGCCAGGACGACGAATCGAGCCCGGAAGGTTTCGACCTGGTTGTTTTTGTGGTCGAGGATATAGGCGCCATAACAGCGTTTTTGCTGCTTAATCTGACTGCGTTCGCTGGTGATCAGGTCAATAGCGATATGATGTTCGAATACGTCTATATTGGATTGAGCCAAAACTTGAGCCTGAAGCGTGGTTTCCACCTCTTTGCCTGTCGCATCGGCAGCATGGATCACACGGCGGTGGGAGTGTCCCCCCTCCCGGGTCAGGTGATAGCCGCTGCTGGACGATGAAGTGTCATCCCGGGTGAAATTGACACCTCCCTTGAGCAGCCAGTCGATGTTCATCGGTCCATGTTCCACTACCAGCTGAACTATTTTTTCATCGCACAGTCCTACACCGGCGTTAAGGGTGTCTTTCACATGTGACGCAACGCTGTCCTCCTCATCCAGAACGACGGAGATCCCGCCCTGTGCATAATAGGTATTGGTCTCTTTAAGCTCACGCTTGGAGATTACGGCTATTTTCAGGTGCCTGTCCAGGTGCAGGGCCAGGCTCAAGCCGGCAGCACCGCTGCCGATGATGAGGACGTCATACTGATTATCGGTTGTCATATTTGCGGGGTTGAGTCGTTATGGTGATAATGCGCATCCAGATGTAATGCATCCTAGCTTAATTTGACATGTCATTGAACCAGATCAATTCAAGCGGGGATTGCGAGAACTAATCAACACCAAGACTGTCAATGGGACTGTGCACAGGATGTGCCCGTCACGAGGAGGTATCGGCCCGGATGGGCGAGCGGTTAATCGATCAGGAACTCGTCGCACGGGTTCAGCAGGGTGATAAAAAAGCATTTGATCTGTTGGTGCTCAAATACCAGCAGAAGATCACCAATCTGATCTCACGCTATATCCGGGATCCGCATGAGGTGCTGGATGTGACCCAGGAGGCCTTTATCAAGGCATACAGGGCCATGCCAAAATTTCGTGGCGACAGTGCTTTTTACACGTGGCTCTACCGGATCGCCATCAACACGGCCAAGAACTACCTTGTGGCTCAGGGACGTCGCCCACCTTCGGATGATGTCGAGGCAGAAGTGGCTGAACAAATGGACGTCGGTACGCGTCTAAAGGAGACAGGTACACCGGAGAATCATGTATTGACGGAAGAGATCAGCATGACTGTACAAAAGGCGATCGACGATCTGCCCGAGGATCTGCGTACAGCCATCGTTCTGAGAGAGCTCGAGGGTATGAGCTACGAGGAGATCGCCAACGCCATGTCCTGCCCGGTCGGGACGGTTCGTTCGCGCATATTCAGGGCCCGTGAAGCGATCGACAAAAAACTGAGACCTTTGTTAAAACCTTAATATCAGGCATATAAAGATGACTGAGCAAGAGTTCGAAAGATTATCCGCACTGGTGGACGATGAAATTTCAGAACATGAAATTTCGGGTGAAATCAATAAGCTGAAGAATACTCAAGAGAGTCAGGATATCTGGTCACGCTACCATCTGATAGGGGATGCGATGCGTAACGAACTTGGCCAAATCCATGACCCGGAGATGGCCCGCTCCATCTGCCGGCACATTGAAAATGAACCGATTGTACTGGCTCCCGCCGCTTTGAAGCCCCGTTCGGCAAATAAGAAACGGGCCATCACGGGACTTGCGGTAGCGGCATCACTGACAGCGGCGGCAGTCGTTATGGCTCCCCAGCTGATCAATCCGGGCAGCTCAGAAACACCGAATCAGCTCGCATCGAGCGATCAACTCCCGATTAGCAATCAGAATCAGAGACCGGAGAGTAATACAGTCTATGTGGCTGAAAACGGTACCCGTTGGAAACTGCTGAAAAAGCCCAAGGTCGAATCGCGTCTGAATGACTATCTGCTGAATCACCAGGACCTTTCGCCATCGAGCAATATCAAGGGCATCATGCCCTACGCCACATTCGTCAGTTACGATGAAAACAAGCAGTGAATGGTGCCAGCCGAGATGCATACGGAATGAGTTCAGTGCCTCATATCAGTAACCGCCTCAGCCAGGCCTGTATGCTCCTGTGCCTGTTCTTGGTGATTTCCCAGTCCACATCCGCTGCGGATGATCCCTCGCCCAAGGATTGGCTTGAGCGTATGATGCGGGCGGTACAACAGCTGAACTATCAGGGTACCTTCATCTATCTGCACGACAATCAGCTTGAGAGCATGAAAATCGTACATGCGGTGCAGGGCGATCGTGTAAGAGAGAGCCTGATGTCCCTTAACGGAACCCCACGCGAGGTGATTCGCGACGAGGAGTCGGTGACCTGCGTATTGCCTGATTCAAACGAGGTTTCTATTGATAGGCGAACTCCCAGCACCAAATTCCTCAATATTCTACCGCAAGACCTGGACCAACTCGATAACCACTACAGCTTTCAAAATGTCGGCAAGAGCCGGATCGCCAATCGTCAGGCTCAGGTTGTGTTGATTGTTCCGAATGATCGCCTGCGTTATGGCTACCGATTCGCACTCGATATCGAAAGCGGTCTGCCGCTGAAATCCGATTTGCTGAATGAACATGGCGAATTGGTCGAACAGACGATGTTCACTGACCTACAGATAGGCGTCGCGGAAATCAGTGAACTCCACAACAGGGAGTCTCTGTTTACCTACCGGTTGAAAAGTCATCCCGATGAAACAAACAAAATACCCCTGTTGAATCCCAACAAATGGGATTTCATTGGCTTGCCCAGCGGATTCAGACTAAGAATGCAACATCAATTGATCGACCCACAGGGCAGTGATCCCATAGATCAGTATGTATTCAGTGATGGTTTGAGTTCACTTTCCGTCTTTGTCGAACCGGAAACCAGGGAAGAGGCATTCAGGGGGGTATCACGACTTGGTGCCATCAATGCCTGGGGAGGCCAGGTTGAAGGTTTTCAGGTGACTGCAGTGGGCGAGGTGCCAGCGGTTACTATTCTGGGTATTGTGCAAGGCATGCAGCTCAAGCAAACTCATGATTGAGGAGCCTGCAACCGTCATCAGCATTGATGATGAACACGCAGTCGTAGAGACAGAACAACGCCCAGCCTGTGGCGCTTGTGCCAATGCCGGCGGATGCAGTACCTCAGTACTCAGCGGGCTCTTCAAACGACGACACAACAGGCTCAGAGTTTTCAATCCCATTCATGCCAGGCCGGGCCAACGGGTTATTATCGGATTGCAGGAGAATGCGCTTCTGAAAGTCTCTTTTCTTGCCTATCTGCTACCGCTCGTATGTATGATATTGATGGCGATCCTGATGCAGGCTGCGGCAACGCTTTTTATATGGCAGATTGGGGAACTCCCGCAAGTGGTCGGTGGTCTATTGGGCCTGATTGGCGGATTTATTCTACTCAGGCAGCTTGCCGGGCAGAAGCAGAATGAACCAGGTTATCAAGCAGTCATATTGCGTCTGGCCGGCACTGTGAACGTTGAGTTTTCAAAAGAGTATATTGGCTAGATGCCTACCCGCTGCTGACCGAAACCTTATTTCCATGACATATTCCTTGCGCTATTTTCAAGTTTCCTCCAGGAGCTGTAACATGAGACTAATTAAAATCCCCGCATACATTTTTACAGTAGTCATACTGGGATTAATCTTTACTGTTCCGCTAAATGCCAGGGAGCTGCCGAATTTTGCGGATTTAGCAGAAGAAAACGCCCCTTCAGTGGTGAATATCAGCACCAAACAGAAGTCTCTGAGTCAAAACCTGCAGCGTTTCAATATTCCTGAGTTGGAAGACTTCCCTGAGGGCAGTCCACTTGGGGAACTGATGAAAAAGTTCTTTGGAAATCATGGATTCCCAATGCCGGACGAGGGACCTGAAAAGCGCTCGCTCGGCTCCGGATTCATTATTTCCGCGGATGGGTACATATTGACCAACAACCATGTTGTCGATGAGGCGGATCAGATTCTGGTACGCATGAATGACCGCAGAGAGTTCGTGGCCGAGGTGGTTGGAAAGGATGAGCGCAGCGATATCGCCCTGATAAAAATCGATGCCGAGGATCTTCCTGTGGTGGAAATAGGGGACTCCAAACGGCTTAGAGTGGGCGAATGGGTGTTGGCGATCGGATCGCCGTTTGGTTTCGATCATTCAGTTACCGCGGGTATCGTGAGTGCCAAAGGCCGTAATCTACCAAGCGAGAATTATGTCCCTTTCATCCAGACCGATGTGGCTATCAATCCCGGTAATTCCGGGGGTCCGCTGTTTAATCTTGATGGCAAGGTCGTTGGCATCAATTCTCAAATCTACAGCCGTTCGGGCGGTTTTATGGGACTCTCATTCGCCATACCCATTGAAATGGCGATCGATGTTGCCGAACAGCTGAAGACCCGGGGGCGCGTCACCCGTGGCTGGCTTGGTGTATTGATTCAGGATGTAACCAATGATCTTGCCGACAGCTTTGGCATGGAGCATCCTCGTGGTGCACTGATCGCACGCGTACTGCCGGACAGCCCTTCCGAAGAGGCGGGATTGCAGGTAGGTGATGTCATTTTGGAGTTTAACGGCGCCAAGATTGCCACCTCTTCTGAGTTACCGCCACTGGTGGGCAGGAGTAATGTGGATAAGCCTGCGCTGCTGAGAATTTTGCGCAACGGCAAAATCAAAGAGATCAATGTCAATATCGGAGAGCTGCCGGCGGAAGATGAAATGGCGCTGGCCGGTAGTCAGGCACCGAAAGTCTCGGAGAACCGACTCGGTCTGATGGTCTCATCGGTCAGTCCGCAATTGCAAAAACAGTTGCGCCTACCCAGTCAGCGCGGTGTAGTGGTGGACTCGGTAACGGGGCAAGCCGCGCGGGAAGCCGGTATCCAGCAAGGTGACATTATCATTATGATCAATCAGCAAGAGATTGAGGGAGTAGAACATTTTAATCGATTGGTCAAGGAGTTAGCGGCAGACAAAACAGTGCCCCTACTGGTTCATCGCAATACGGGGCCAATTTTTCTCGCATTGCGCGTTCCTGAAGAGTGACCGCTCTGTATTTCTATTACAGAGAGGGTTGCCATCTTTGCGATGACATGCTGATGGAGCTTGAACGGCTGCAAGCGGAGTGGGGCTTTGAGCTTATCGAGGTCGATATAGACCGCAATCCCGCCATCCGGGAGAAGTACCAGACTCGGATACCGATACTGGAAGATCACCAGGGAAGGTGTCTGAGTGAATATTTTCTCGACCAGGTGACGCTTCTACGCTATTTGCAGGGCGCTTGATTTGGTATCATTGCAGGTTTGCGGCATCAAACAACGATTGAAACGCCCCGAGACGGGGCGTTTCTGTTTTTCGACGAGATCTTCAGGGCTCTATGGCAGATTTGCAACATATCCGTAATTTTTCAATCATTGCGCACATCGATCATGGAAAATCGACAATTGCGGATCGATTTATCCAGAATTGTGGAGGATTGACTGATCGTGAAATGGCGGATCAGGTGTGTGACTCCATGGATCTGGAGCGCGAGCGGGGCATTACGATCAAGGCACAGAGTGTAACGCTCGATTATCGGGCTGAAAACGGCGAGACATATCAACTCAACTTTATCGATACCCCCGGCCATGTGGATTTTTCCTATGAAGTGTCCCGTTCCCTCTCGGCCTGTGAAGGAGCGTTGCTGGTAGTCGACGCTGCACAGGGTGTCGAAGCACAGAGTGTAGCCAACTGTTATACCGCTATCGAGCAGGGACTCGAAGTGATGCCTGTGCTGAATAAAATTGATCTGCCGTCGGCGGATCCCGAACGGGTCATCAATGAGATCGAAGAGATTATCGGGCTGGATGCCGGGAATGCAATTCGGGTCAGTGCCAAAACAGGTCTTGGTATCGATGAACTGCTGGAGCAGCTGGTGGCAACCATTCCACCCCCTTCCGGGGATGCAGATGAGCCTTTGCAGGCGCTTATCATCGATTCCTGGTTTGATTCCTATGTGGGAGTGATTTCGCTGATACGTGTCATGAATGGAGTAATCAGGCCAAAGGACAAGATGCGGATAATGTCCACAGGGCGGGTTTTCCAGGTGGAGAAGGTGGGTGTTTTCACCCCTAAACAACTCAACAAATCACAACTGGGGACCGGAGAGGTGGGTTTTGTCATTGCAGGCATCAAGGAGATAGACGGTGCTCCGGTGGGTGACACCATCACGCTTGAAAATCGCCAGGCATCTGTACCTCTGCCCGGATTCGAAGAGATGCGCCCACGGGTCTTCTCCGGCCTCTATCCGGTCAACTCAGATGACTATGAGGCCCTGCGGGATGCACTACAGAAACTGCGCCTCAATGATGCTGCACTGCACTATGAGCCGGAGACCTCACAAGCCCTGGGATTTGGTTTTCGTTGCGGTTTCCTGGGCATGCTGCACATGGAGATCGTCCAGGAGCGCCTGGAGCGCGAGTACGATCTCGATCTGATCACTACCGCGCCCTCCGTGGTGTATGAGGTGTTGAAAAACAGTGGTGAACTGATTCATATTGAGAATCCGGCTGCATTACCCGACCCCAGCAAGATCGAAGAAGTCCGCGAACCTGTGATCAATGCAACGATCCTTGTGCCCCAGGACTACCTGGGTAATGTGATCACGCTTTGCATTGAAAAGCGTGGTGTACAGAAAAACATGCAGTACCTGGCCGGGCAGGTACAGTTGAGCTACGAACTGCCGATGAACGAAGTGGTGCTCGATTTCTTCGATCGGCTCAAGTCGGTGAGTCGTGGGTATGCATCGTTTGAATATGAGTTCACCCATTTTCAAGTGGCCCCACTGGTGAAGCTGGATGTGTTGATCAACGGTGACCGGGTGGATGCCCTCACTTTGATCGTTCACAAAGATCAGTCTCAAAGCCGTGGTCGTGAACTGACAACGAAAATGAAGGAGATCATTCCGCGACAGATGTTTGAAGTTGCCATCCAAGCGGCGATCGGCAATAAAATCATTGCCCGAACGACGGTTAAGGCTTTACGTAAGAATGTAACGGCCAAATGTTACGGGGGCGATATCACACGCAAGCGCAAGCTGCTTGAGAAGCAGAAAGCGGGGAAAAAGCGTATGAAACAGGTTGGTAAGGTAGAAATCCCACAGGATGCCTTTCTTGCCGTGCTGCAAGTGGGTAAGGATAATTAGCTCTCCAGGAGAGGATACCAAAAAACAATGAATTTTGATTTTCCTACATTTCTTGTTGTCGCCAGTGCCCTGACAGGCGGCATCTGGTTGTTGGACAGCATCTTTCTGGCACCGAAACGACGTCAGCTGGCAACTGATCAAAGTGTAGATACGGATGAGGTTTCAGCCGCAGGAAAAGAGCCTCTGATCGTTGAGTACTCACGTTCTTTCTTTCCTGTAATATTCGCCGTATTGATACTCCGTTCCTTTCTGGTGGAACCATTTCGTATTCCTTCCGGGTCGATGATGCCAACGCTGCTGGTTGGGGATTTTATTCTGGTGAACAAGTTCAGCTACGGAATACGCTTGCCCGTCTTGAATAAGAAAATAATAGAACTGGGTGATCCACAGCGGGGTGACCCCGTCGTCTTCCGTTATCCAAAACAGCCTTGGGTGGATTACATCAAGCGTGTCATCGCAATACCGGGGGACACGGTCTATTACCGAAGCAAGACCCTGTATGTGAATGGAGAGGCGATGCCGCAAACTCCTGTGGGTCGGTATACAGGTACCGGCAGTGGAGTACGCATGACCGGTGCCATAATGGCCATGGAAGATCTTGATGGGACTGAACATTCGGTTCTGATCAATCCGCTTGCACCTGATCTGCCCACCGGATGCAGGGTTTTGAGCCAGGGACCGATCACCATTCCACAAGGACAATATTTTGTGATGGGCGACAATCGGGACAACAGTAACGATAGCCGTTGTTGGGGGCTGGTTCCCGATGAGAATCTTGTCGGTAAGGCCTTCGGTATTTGGATGAATTGGGATTCCGAAATCGATTCATTCCCGCCAATAGCATGGGAACGCATCGGAAAGGGTATTGAATAGTCGTTTTAAACAAAATTCACTTGCTGAATAGTCTGCTATCAGCTATTTGTGCTGTTTCTTCATGAAATATCGAGGTATCTCATATGCAATCACTACAAAAGCAAAAAGGACTCACGTTTATCAGCTGGTTGGTGATCCTGATCGTAGCGGGTTTTTTGGTTTATGTCGGTATCAAGATTACCCCTGTCTATATCGACCATTATGCAGTTAAAGCAGCTCTTGAATCGGTGAAAAACGAACCATTGTCCGCACGTAAGTCAAAAAGGGAAATTCGCAATATGATTCTCAGGAGATTGGATATAAATAGTATCCGCCATGTTAATCAGGATCACATAAATATAAAGCGCAGTGGTAAAATCACTACAATCAATGTCGCATATGAAGAGCGCCGACACATTGCGCATAACGTTTCTTTGATTTTGACTTTTGATGAAAGCGTTGAGCTAACAGCCAATTGAAAACTGATGTCGATAAGTTGTGCCGGGAACTCGGCTATCGCTTTACAGATCCGCAGTTGATGGAACAGGCGCTGACACATCGCAGCGTTGGTGGTAAAAACAATGAACGCCTGGAATATCTCGGTGACGCCATTCTAGGATTTGTCATCGCCGATGAATTGTTCAAGCATTTTCGAGAAGCGACCGAAGGCCAGTTGAGCCGTTTACGTTCTAGCCTGGTCAAGCGCGATACCCTGGCCGCAGTAGCCCGCGACTTCAATCTCGGTGACTACCTCCACTTGGGGCAGGGTGAGTTACGCAGTGGCGGGCAAAGCAGAGACTCAATTCTGGCGGATGGATTGGAGGCGATCTTTGCATCGATCTATCTGGATGGGAGTTATGAGGCGTGTCGTCATGTGATTCAGGCTATTTTTCTGCCTCGACTGAGTAGAATGAGCCTGGAGAATCAGCAGAAAGATCCCAAGACAGGATTACAGGAGTATCTGCAGGCGAATAAGATCGATTTGCCCAGTTATGAGATTGTGGATATCAAAGGTGATCCCCACAACCAGCGCTTTACCGTAAACTGCGCTGTTATAGGTTTGGGAAAGAAGGCTACAGGAGAAGGCTCAAGCAGAAGAAAGGCTGAACAGGATGCTGCATCGAAAATGCTGACGCTTTTAGAAGATGACCAATTCAAATAACCATTGCGGATATGCGGCGATCGTCGGACGTCCGAATGTTGGTAAATCGACACTTCTGAACCACCTGCTGGGTTTCAGGTTGGCCATTACTTCACATAAGGCGCAAACTACGCGCCATACAATTCTTGGCATCAACACGCTTGCCGGAGGCCAGGTGATCTATGTGGATACACCGGGAATTCATCAGCGTAGCGACAATGCCATGAACCGCTATCTCAACCGCACCGCTAAAACAGCGCTGGCAGATGTGGATCTGCTGATATTCGTGGTTGATGCGTTGAGTTGGAACAGTGAGGATGAAAAGGTGTTGACTCTGATCAAGCAAGTCGAAACACCCACTATACTTGCTGTCAACAAAGTCGATCGAATTAAACAGAAAGAGAGGCTATTGCCCTATCTTTCCGAGCTCTCTTCTCGCCATCACTTCGTTGAGATCGTACCGGTATCGGCAAAAAACGGAAGGAATCTGGATACACTTCAGGAACTGGTGCTCCGGACATTGCCGGAGGCTGAGAATTTCTATCCGGACGACCAGTTGACCGACCGGCCTGAAAAATTCTTTGCCGCCGAGATGATTCGGGAACAGATTACCAGAAGGTATGCCAAGGAGCTGCCCTATGCGGTATCTGTTGAAATAGAGCGTTTTGAGGAGTTGTCAGGGCTTTATCGTATCCATGCAGTCATTTGGGTTGAGAAAGCGGGACAGAAGGGGATCCTGATCGGTAAGGACGGACAGGCCCTGAAGGAAGTGGCTACACAGGCGAGAAAAGCCATGCTGCAGTTCTTTGATTGCAAGGTACACTTGGAGCTTTGGGTTAAAGTGAAAAAAAGCTGGTCCAGTGATGAGGCGGCATTGATCCGGTTGGGCTACGGCGAAACTTAACAGGCCCTAATGAATGAATTAAGTCCGGCATTTGTAATACACCGAAGAGACTATCGTAATACCAGCCTCCTGTTGGAGCTTTTTCTTGCCAATCAGGGACGGATCCCAGCGATAGCCCGTGGTGCGAAATCCGGTCATTCCTCCCGTGCCCTGTTGTTACAACCCTTTTCCCCCCTAGGTGTTACTTTGAGCGGCAGAGGTGAGGTTAAAAACCTTACACAGGTAGAACCGGATGGTCATCCCTATCGTCTGAAACAAGAGATGATCTATTGTGGAATCTATCTGAATGAGCTGTTGATGCGTCTACTACAGCGAGGAGACCCCTACCCATCCCTCTATGTCCATTATCAGCAAACACTTGCCAGGCTTGCCTTTGGGGAATCCGCCAACCAGTGTTTAAGGGACTTCGAAGTCTCCCTGGTAAGAGAGTTGGGATATGGGTTATTGTTGGATCGCACCGCGGATACCAATGAGCCGATTTCGCAAGGGCAGCTATATGAATATCACATCGAGCATGGCCCTGTTGTCACAACAGGTAGTGGCACGGGCAGTGGCATTCATGGCCAGACACTAATCAGTCTGCACCGTGGAGAGAGACTGGATGAGCGGGGCAGAGTGGAAGCGAAACAACTCATGCGTCGGGTCATCAGCTATTATCTTGGTGACAAGCCTCTTAAAAGCAGGGAACTCTTCCAATCCCTAAAATAAGTAATGAAAGGCGCTTATTTCCAACCAAGGTGAATGATACTATGAATACCGCAGGCCGTGAAATAACGCCAATCACCGCAAATAATCGCAGATTGTGAATCGTATACATTATCAATATTTAAATATGATTGATGTGCAAAAAATTATCGTGCGACTAGCTTTGATTTTGCGGCCAGACTTATTTTACGTTTTGATTTTTTCAAACTATCCATTTTTTTGAAGGCGCTAAATAGATGGACGGAAAAGAGATTTTACTTGGTGTCAACATTGACCACGTGGCTACCTTGCGTCAGGCGCGCGGAACCCGATATCCCGAACCGGTACAGGCCGCCCTGGTTGCAGAACAGGCAGGCGCAGATGCTATTACCCTGCATTTGAGGGAGGATCGCAGACACATCCAGGATAGAGATGTTGAAATCTTAAGCGACCTGTTGCAAACGCGAATGAATCTTGAGATGGCTGCAACATCGGAAATGGCTGCCATTGCGAAACGCTTTAGCCCCCACGACTGTTGTTTGGTGCCGGAAAAACGAGAGGAGTTGACCACCGAGGGTGGTCTGGACGTGGCAGGTAATTTGGACTACATGACTGATTTCTGTGCTGAGCTTAATGATGCCGGAATCCGTGTGTCACTCTTTATCGATGCAGATTCCAAGCAGTTGGAGGCCGCTAAGGAAAGTGGTGCGCCTGTAGTTGAAATACATACCGGTCACTATGCAGATGCGGCATCAGACAGAATTAAGCGTTCCGAACTAGAACGTATAATCAATGCAGTAGAATATGGAAACAGCCTTGGATTACAGGTCAATGCGGGGCATGGATTGGATTACCATAATGTTAAAGCCATTGTCGCCATAGCAGGGATCACCGAGTTGAATATCGGACACGCCATAATCAGTCGTGCGCTTTTCCATGGTCTTGACCAGGCAGTAAGAGAGATGAAGGCACTCTGTAGCAATATGATTTAGTGCAAACAGGCACTGGTGCAATATGGTTACTGCCTGACAAGGTCAATCATTGGCCATAAATATACAGTAATTAGCTTTCATCAGCCGACCAGCTGCGTGCGCATGACGATTGCCAGGACTACCAGTACCAAGGTGGCAATCCAAACCGCAATATAGATCCTCATTGCCCGTTTTGCCTTGGTTTTCTCGGCCCAGGTGCGTGGCTGGATGCCTTTTACCAGAAACACAAGCTTGGCCGCAAGGTTGACGCAAACGATATTTGCTGCAAGCAGTAGTGCCGCACCCATCGCCAAATCCACCCGCCAGTGACCCAGTGTCAGGCCTACCGCAGCGGCAGGTGGCAGCAGGGCAACCGCAACCATGACACCGACCAATACACTTGGCAGACCCGTGGTGAGTGAGAGTGCGGCAGCCGCTCCAGAGGCAAGAGCAAGGGCTAGAGAATCCATGCCGACATCTGTCCGTGCCAGCAGTTCAGGACTATCTAAACCGAAAGGCCATAGTAACCCGATGATATAGGAGAGGCCGATAGCAATGACGATACCTGTAAGCAGGGATTTGAGGGAGTTCTTCATCAGATGAACATCACCCAATGCAGTGCCGAGACCGAAGGCAAGATTGGGACCCAGCAGGGGAGCGATAACCATGGCTCCGATGATGACTGCGACATTGTCCTTCACCAGCCCGATCGCCGCTACGATGGTCGATAAGATGACCAGGAAGATAAAATTGCTGTCCAGACGCGCGTTCTTATCCACGGCTGCATACATTGCTTCCCGTGTCGAACTGGCGGAATCCTCTTCTCTTTCCTGCTCGGTCCTTGCACGTGGCAGGGTGGCGTCGACAGGAAAGACGATGATGCGGGCGGTCGATTGAGCACCGAGTATATTCTGCAACGCATCGAGAGCCGGTTGCACATTTTCGTCAGTGACCAGCATGCGCATAGGTTGCCTGCCATCCTCTCCCTCCTGCCCCAGCCTGAAATCCCTGGCCTTGTACTTCTCGGCGATAATGGAAATAGTGGGGTGGCTGCTGGCGTTGGCAATGACTTCTATCAGCTTCATTTCTTGTTTCTACTCATATGAAAACGAGGCTTGCGGGCGTTTATCAGATTGTCTGAATTGGGTAAGTAATCTGTCCAATCAATCATAAGAGAAAAATATGATGTAACTGCAAATAAACGTAAATCACCGCATATTTAACGCCAATCTTATAACTATTTCATATGGCATTCATGCTATTTCCGATTAATCCGACTCGTCTGAGGATCATTCAAAGTTGTCTGAATAGAATTGTTTAGACACATAGCCAACAATTTCGGGGGATAAATACAATTTCGCATTCATGTGTAGCCTTTTTGTGGCGCTGCTGATACCCGGCCAGTCTGATGAAGAGTGGGGGTCTTTCTATCATATCGTGTAATGAATACTGCGGAAATCGCATGGATTTCATGCTTAGTCGTCCTAGGGCCTGTTAACACTAATCCAATACGCCCTGCTGGGGCTGTTTTTGTGCCCAGCAAGGCAGAATGAGCGTAGTGTAGTTATTCTACATGAGCGAATGATAACGCCGCTGGGGGCGAAAACAGCCCCAGCCCTTCGGGTTGTGCCTGAAAAAGCGCCACTCGGCGTTACTCGTCGCTCATTTGGAATAACCAAACCTCTCTCCTCGCGCCCCGAAGGAAGTGCCCTTGGGGTGCGCCTTGATTGGCGCTTTTTCAGACACAACAGGGCGCATTGGATTAGTGTTAACAGGCCCTAACTTCAAGTGCCCGATTGTATGTGCACTACTTTTTGGCCGGTAGCGCCATCATTTGTCTGCAAATAGGCGACAGGTTCAGTCCTGTCGACTGGTACATTGTCTTGGCCCGCTGCATCAGTGAGACAAGTGAGGGTGATGGCGTGACAGTACAAAACAGTACAATGTTGTCCATATCGGCCACATCGTATAGTAAGATCCAGGGGAATGCACTGCGTAGAGTGATCAGAACCTCAATGATCTCGGATTCCGATCTGGGCAGAATATTGACTGCAAACACCCCACCTGTATTCAATGCGCGAGCTGCATGCATGACAAATTCAGTGGAGAGCTGTGAATTGGCGGTTCCCTGTCTGGTACATATATCGGATACCAGAATGTCGAAACCACCCTGATTTATCTCGAGATATTTTTCTGCCGGCAACTGAAAAACTGTATGGCTTGATGGGATATGGAAATATTGTTTGGATATTTCAATTATTCTGGCGTCGATTTCGACTGATACCAACTCAATATCGGAAAATTGCGACAGAATGAACCTTTCAATCGAACCGGAACCCAGCCCCAGGTTGAGCAGATTGCTTGGTCGCGGCATAAACAGGAGTGAACAAAGCAGTGCCTGAATATAGGTGAGTACAGGAAGGGCCGGTTCCTTTAACAACATGACTGATTGGATGGTACCGTCAGGAAACCGGATCCATCGTAAGTCACCATTCTGGCGTATATCCAAACCCTCTAAATCTGCCGTTCGATGATTAACCTGTTCTCCTGGTAGAGTCAGAAGATGCTCCATGTTCATGGTGTATTGCTCTATCTTGAGCATGGTTTTTTACTGTACAGATGTGTGTGGACCCTGCGAGGGCAGTGAGAGTTAAAGTAGTGCCGGATGGCTAGCTGCTTATGTAACTGACCAATTGTTCGATCACGAATTGCTGTTCTTCAATGATCGCTTTTACCAGGTCGCCGATGGAGATGATGCCGACAAGCTCATTATCTTTCATTACTGGGAGATGACGGATGCGTTTTTCCGTCATGATCGCCATACACTCCTCGGTGGTTTGTTCAGGGTTGACCACCAGAACCTGGCTACTCATTATCTCTTTTACCCGGGTCTCTTTCGATGTACGTCCCTTCAGTATGATGTTGCGGGCATAATCGCGCTCGGAAAAGAGTCCGACTATCTTTTTGTCCTTCATAACGACCAGAGAACCGATCTCTTTGTCGGCCATCGATTGCAAGGCTTCGAACACCGAGGCATTGGGATCGATGGTCTCGATATCGTAACCCTTGCGTTGTAAAAGCTGATTGACTGTTAACATGCCGATGCCTCCTGTGGATTTTTCTCGTTAGTACTCGTGCATAGTGTATGAGGTCGTCTATAAACCCCAAACTGACTTGGATTTCCCATAATAATAGATCATGAAGCCCCGAAAGAGGGAAATCAGTACTGCGTTCAGTAGGTAAATCGGGGTAAAATCAAGGCCATGAAATACAAAACAATTGAACAATTCGTCGGTAATACACCGCTGGTCAGACTTCAGCGTCTGCCCGGTGATGACAGTAATACTCTGCTTGTGAAACTGGAGGGGAACAATCCCGCAGGCTCGGTGAAAGACAGGGCTGCCGTCAGTATGATCAGCCATGCCGAGGCTCGTGGAGAGATCAAGCCCGGTGACACCCTGATCGAAGCCACAAGTGGAAATACAGGGATCGCACTGGCAATGGCGGCAGCGATCAAGGGTTATCGATTGATTTTGGTGATGCCTGAACACATGAGCCTGGAACGGCGTGCTGTGATGAAAGCATTCGGGGCTGAACTGCTATTGACCCCTAAAGAGGGCAGTATGGAAGCCGCTATCGACAAGGCAAGAGAACTGGAGGCTTCAGGTCGCGGATTGATTCTTGATCAGTTTTCCAATCAGGATAATCCCCAAGCCCATATTGAAGGTACCGGACCTGAGATCTGGCGGGATACAAACGGTGAAGTGACCCATTTTGTGAGTGCCATGGGCACTACGGGTACCATTATGGGTACCTCTGTCTATCTCAAACAGCAGAATCCTCAGATTGAAATCGTCGGTGTTCAGCCCATGGAAGGTTCGAATATACCGGGGATTCGCCGCTGGCCTGAGGCCTATTTGCCAAAAATCTACGATGCCTCGAGGGTTGATCGGATAATCGATGTTTCTCAAACGGATGCGGAAGAGACGACACGTCAATTGGCGGCCAAAGAGGGGATCTTCGCCGGTATCTCCTCCGGTGGAGCCGTTGCCGCTGCGCTGAAACTGGCCTCGGTGGTGGAGAATGCGGTGATTGTCTCCATAATCTGTGACCGGGGTGATCGCTACCTCTCCACCGACGTCTTTCCAGCAAGCTGAAATGGGGCGCAGACGCAGACGCCAACCGCTCCCTGTGGAGCCGGTCGAAGCCGAGATAGAATCCCTGACCCAAGATGGGAAAGGCGTGGCCCATATCGACGGCAAGGCGACATTCGTCTATGGATCGCTACCGGGTGAGCGGGTGCGCTTTGTCTATACCGGACGTCGACGTAAATATGACGAGGGCAGAGTGGTTGAGGTCATCGAGCCTTCGCCACAGCGAACAGAGCCCCGCTGCAGTCAATTCGGCATTTGCGGTGGCTGTAGCCTCCAGCATCAACAGTCGGAAGCACAGGTTGCCAGCAAGCAGCAGGCAATGCTGGATGCCTTGAAGCATATCGGTAAAGTCGAGCCTGAGGAGGTAATGAGTCCCCTGGTGTGTGAGTCAGTCTGGGGTTATCGTCGCAAGGCCCGCTTGGGTGTGCGCTATGTGCCGAAGAAAGGCGGTACCTTGGTAGGCTTTCGCGAGCGGGGTTCATCCTTCGTTGCCGATATCGATCAATGCCATATTTTGCATCCCAGGGTAGGTCAACTGATACCGCAGCTTAGTGCATTGATCGATCAGTTATCGATACATGATCAAATCCCTCAGATCGAGATGGCCATGGGCGATGAGGAGTGCATTCTGATCTTTCGCATGCTGTCGCCACCTTCCGACGAAGACTTGATGAAGCTCGCGATATTTGCCCCCCGGCATCGTATTTCAATTTATATCCAGGAAGGCGGGCCTGAATCAATCCGCCCATTGGACTTTGAGCCTACAACGCTCAGCTATTCACTGCCCGAGTATGATCTCCAGCTCGATTTCCTGCCCAGTGACTTCACCCAGGTCAATACGGATATCAATCGACAAATGGTAAAGCGGGCAATCTCGCTGCTTGATTTACAATCCGATGACCGGGTATTGGATCTGTTTTGTGGTTTGGGTAACTTCACCCTGCCACTGGCAAGCGCTGCGGGACAGGTCACCGGTGTTGAAGGTGACAGCGGGTTGGTCGCCAGGGGCAGAGAGAACGCACTGCGCAACACAATCGATAATATCGAGTTCTATACTGCTAATCTCTATGAGACGTTGGACAATGAACCCTGGCTCATGCAACGTTTCAATAAGGTGTTGCTCGACCCACCCCGGAGTGGGGCGGTTGAGATACTCGAGCACTTACCCAAACTGGGTGCTGAACGCATTGTGTATGTCTCATGCTACCCGGGAACCCTGGCGCGGGATGCCGGTATACTGGTGCATGAACAGGGTTATCACCTGAAATGTGCCGGTGTCATGGATATGTTTCCGCATACCGCCCATGTGGAGTCAATAGCACTGTTCGAGAGATGCTGAGCCTGGCGCCATTTGATTTGCAGGTAAATAATATATGGCATTAGAAATAGAGCGTAAATATTTGGTGATAAACGATAAATGGCATGATGGCATTATCCAGAAATCGGTTATGAAACAGGGCTATCTTGCCAATGTATCCAATGCCAGCGTGCGTGTGAGGGTATCGGGAGAAGAGGCTCGATTGACCATTAAAGGGAGAAGCGAAGGGATCAGCAGAAACGAGTATGAATACCCCATTCCTCTGCGGGATGCTGAAGAGATATTGAATAACCATGTTTCGGGGGCATTGATCGAAAAGATCCGTTATCGGGTCAAGTGCGGTGACCATGTCTGGGACCTCGATGTCTTTGATGGCGCCAATCGAGGCTTGATTGTGGCTGAGGTGGAACTGAGTTCAGAAGAAGAGGCTTTTAAAATGCCTGAATGGGCAGGTGAAGAGGTTTCATCGGATAGCCGCTATTACAATGCAAGTTTGGTCACACATCCCTATTGTGACTGGTAGGGGGGCGAATAGTGGGGTGGCGCCGGCTTAGCTTACTGCTGTTTGTTCAATTTTTCATCCATGCCTGCTCCACTTCCCATATCGACGATTCGATACGCATGGGCTTGGCATCGTCACCCATGAACCTCGATCCGCGCTATGCCACCGATGCCACATCAGAGCGGATCAACAGACTCCTCTATCAACGCCTGGTGGCGTTCGATGAGCAGAGCATGCCCGTACCGGATATTGCTGATTGGCGGCGATTGTCTCCACGTCACTATCGATTTCGTCTGAATCCCGAAGCCGGTCGATTTTCCCATCAACGCAAATTGGATGCAGATGATGTCATTGCTACCTATCGATATGTACTGGATGCCAACAATGCATCACCGAAACGCTCAGGACTTGTGCTGATCGAGAGCCTGGCCAAGGTGGATGAATTGACTATCGATTTCAAGCTCTCCCGTGCAGACCCTTTGTTTCCCGCCTACCTGACTTTGGATATCCTGCCTGCGGATCTAATCTCCGATGATCACGACTTCGCACATCAACCGGTCGGCAGCGGTCCTTTCACTTTCCATTCATGGCCGGTGAGCGGAAAACTGTTGTTGCAGAGAAGAAGTGACAAGCGGATGTTCGAATTCGTGGAGGTAAAAAATCCGACGGTGAGGGTACTGAAGCTACTCCGGGGGGAGATAGATATGTTGCAGAATGATATCTCACCCGAGCTGATCGGATACCTGGAGTCGCAATCCACAATAGAAATAGCGCAACGCCATGGCAGTAACTTTACCTATATCGGGTTCAATCTTCGGGATCCCCATACGCGTGACCTGAGGGTGCGTCTGGCAATCGCCCATGCCCTTGACCGGCAGGCAATCATCGAGCATGTCATGCACGGCGCCGCGCGTCAGGCAGAAGCACTCTTACCCCCAGAGCATTGGGCGGGCGCACCATCTCTGATGGCATATGAATATGATCCGGAAAAGGCTGTCACGCTCTTGAGTGATGCGGGTTACACTACCGCTGATCCGTTGCGCCTGGTCTATAAAACCTCCAGTGATCCCTATCGGATTCGGCTGGCAACAGTGATCCAGAGTCAACTCAAAGCGGTCGGCATCGAAGTTGAACTGCGTAGCTACGATTGGGGCACATTTTTCGGTGACATCAAAGGCGGGAACTTTCAGCTCTACAGTTTGAGCTGGGTCGGAATCCGCACACCGGATATATTCAGGTATGTCTTTGGCAGCGATTCCCTGCCCCCCACGGGCGCCAATCGCGGACGATATGCCAGCCATGCCGTCGACCGGTTGCTGCGGCAGGTTGAATCGGCTGATACCCTGGAGAGCCAGGCGGATCTCTACCATCGGATACAACAACAACTTCACCAGGATCTGCCTTATCTGCCGCTCTGGTACGAGGCGCAGGTGTCAGCCTCGAATCCAAGGGTCAGCGGCTATCGGTTAATGACGGATGGCAACTATGACGGACTTGAACAGGTAAGGCTTCGGCAAACCGAGGAAACAAGCGATGCCCAGATTGCAGTTGCGCATTGAACTGTCTCAACAACGCCTGGTCTGCAGTGAGTCTGGCCGGATTATCAGATCCTATCCTGTCTCGACAGCGGTAAACGGTCCAGGCGAGTTGTATGGCAGTGGTTGTACGCCACGGGGAAGACATCGGATACGCCTGAAGATCGGAGACGGTTGTGAGGAAAACACGGTCTTTGTTGCACGACGCCCGACCGGCGAACAGTTCAGCCTGCAACTGGCTGCCTCAGAACCGGAGCGCGATTGGATCCTGACCCGTATCATATGGCTGACCGGCATAGAAAAGGGAAAAAACAGAGGCGGGGATGTGGATAGCCTGCGCAGGTTCATCTATATTCACGGTACCCCGGAAGACCAACCAATGGGAATGGTCGCCTCCCATGGCTGTATCAGGATGCGCAACCGGGACCTGATGGACCTGTTCGACCGGGTCGAGAATGGCACCCTGGTGGAGATCGTTGAATAGTGGGGGCGTTCCTAATCTCCCGCCTGTTGAGCGCGCTCGTCGTCATCATAGGCGTCGTCTGTCTGGTTTTCATGCTCATCCACCTGGTGCCGGGGGATCCTGTGGATGTCATGCTGGGCGAATCTGCGATACCGGCGGATCGTGAGGCGCTGCGAAGCAGCCTGGGACTCGATCGGCCGATAACGGTCCAGTTGACTGACTTTCTCAAAGGTGTCGCAGTGTTGGATTTGGGAGACTCTCTGCATACTAGGCAGCCCGTGTCCGAACTGCTTGCCAGCCATATACCCGCAACCCTGGAACTGGCCTTGGCGGCGCTTATCGTCACCCTGCTGACTGCAATACCCCTGGGGATTTTGGCCGCTGTGAATCGGGGAGGCATGGGTGATTGGGGTGCTATGGGTTTCTCCATGTTGGGTCTCTCGATTCCCAATTTCTGGCTTGGCCCGTTACTCATACTCTGCTTCAGTCTATGGCTGGGTTGGACACCGGTAAGCGGCCGAGAGGGCATAAGCAGCCTGATCCTGCCTGCAGTGACGCTGGGCACGGGATTTGCCGCCATCCTGGCGCGCATGGTGCGCAGCAGCCTGTTGGAGGTGCTGGGGGAGGATTATGTTCGGACCGCACGGGCCAAGGGCCTGGATGAGACCAGGGTTATCTGGCGCCATGCCATGAGAAACGCATGGTTGCCGGTGATTACCCTGCTTGGCTTGCAACTCGGGGCGTTATTGGGTGGGGCCGTGGTCACCGAGGTGGTATTCGACTGGCCAGGTATCGGTTCCCTGATGATCGAATCCATTCAGAAGAGGGATTATCCGGTTGTGCAGGGTTGTGTACTGTTCATCAGTCTCGCCTATGTGCTTGTCAACACACTGACCGATATCCTGTATGGTCTGATAGATCCGCGCATACGCAGTGGAGGCACGGCATGATGCGGCGCTGGCTCCCCTATCTGTTGATCGCGCTCTGGGGCATTGCCGCGCTGATCGGTCCCTGGTTCAATGAACCGGCAAACCTGATCGATCTTGAAAAGATCCTCCAGCCTCCCTCTCTATCAGGCCTGCTCGGTTACGATGACCTCGGACGGCCTATTCTTATGCGTCTTGTGGCGGGCGCACAGACCTCATTTCTTGTGGCGGTTGGTGTGGTGGGGCTCTCTGCCATTATCGGCACTGCGATCGGTCTGTTGGCAGGTTATCAGGGGGGATCGCTCGATCTGCTACTGATGAGGGTGATAGACGTGTTTCTTGCCTTCCCGGGCATCCTGCTGGCGATTGCCCTGGCCGGTGTGATGGGACCGGGGATCGACAACCTGATCATAGCACTCTCGGCGGTGGGCTGGGTGGGGTATGCACGCCTCGCCCGCGGCCAGGTATTGTCATTGAAGACTCGGGATCATGTCACGGCAGCTGTCGCACTGGGTAGTTCCCAATGGACGATTCTGACAAGACATCTGCTACCGTTGCTGCTTGCCCCTTTGATCGTTGAGGCCACATTCGGCATGGCCGGGATGGTTATCGCTGAAGCGGGGCTCTCCTTTCTGGGTCTGGGGATTCAGCCGCCCTATGCCTCCTGGGGAAGTATGATCCGTGATGGTGCCGGTTACATGCTGATGGCGCCGCATATGGTGCTTGCGCCTGGCGTGACGATTATGTTGCTGGTGTTGTCACTCAACCTGCTGGGCGATCGTCTGCGAGACTATCTGGATAACCGTCTTGACTAGGGCCCAGGAATGTCTCTGTTACTGAACCAAAAAGGTGGTGAAGAACAGGGCCTTCAGTTCATTCTTTCCACTCAGCTCCTGCATAAGCTTGCCGAGGGTCGATAGGGCCTTTTTACGTAACGCCTCCTTACCACTCGGAGATTTGATACTCTTCCCATCCTGTTCCGACAGCAGTAGCAGTAAACTATGGCGAATGGCCGGGCCGTGAAGGTTGAGCTCATCGAGAAAAAGCTCATCATTGGTCATCAGCTGTACATCACAGCGGATATACTTTCCTCCACTCGCCAGATTGGCGACCAGGGAGGGCTTGACCTGATAGTAGCTTATGACCGGTGCCGCCTCTTCGGTCTCTTGTTCTTTCTGATCCTCGTCTTCTGCCAGCAGCGGCGGGGCAACGAACATCATCAATGCTAGTAGTATTCTGAATGAAAGCATCTTTTTACCTACACACAATAGACTGGTTTCCTCTCCACCTATGTTTGCGGCATACTGACTGAATTATTGAGCGATATGGGACCCGATATGGGAGAACTAGGTCTGTAATGTCGCTTGCCGTCTGTTTCAATAATCAGACACCGGAGATGCTGATTTACCACTTTTTTCAGAGTAATAATTCATTTGCATTGAGTGGGTTGCCGCATATCCCGCCGGCTGGGGTGTGCGCATGAGTCTGGGCCCTGTAATGCTTGATCTGGAGGGGACAGCCATCTCTGCGGATGAGACGCGACTGTTGAACCATCCTGCGGTGGGAGGCGTGATTCTCTTTACCCGAAACTTTGACTCCATTGACCAGCTGCAAACACTCTGCAGTCAGGTCCATAGCGCAAGAAATCCTCATCTCCTCATTGCGGTCGATCACGAAGGCGGACGCGTACAAAGATTCAGAGAGGGCTTTACCCCATTGCCTCCGGCCGCATGGTATGGCGATCAGTATCGGAAAAGTGCCGAGCAGGGACAGGAGTTGGCGCGACTCGGTGGCTGGTTGATGGCCTCCGAGCTGCGTGCCTGTGGTGTGGATTTCAGTTTTGCCCCGGTGCTCGATATTGGTTTAGGTATCAGTGAGGTGATCGGGGATCGGGCGTTTTCTTCACAACCCGCTATCGTTGCCCGCCTGGCTCAGGCGTGGATGCAGGGGGCACACCAGGCGGGAATGGCGGTTGTGGGCAAACATTTTCCCGGTCATGGTGGGGTGCAAGCCGATTCCCACCTGGCGTTGCCGGTTGATCAGCGTCGCTTCGAAGATCTGGAAATGGAGGATTTGCGTCCCTTTGAAACCATGATCCATGCCGGCATGGAAGCGATCATGCCGGCACATGTGGTTTATAGCCGTATCGATAAGGAACTGGCGGGTTTTTCATCATTCTGGCTAAACAAGGTGCTGCGTCAGCAATTGGGATTTCAGGGTGTGATCTTCAGTGATGATCTTAATATGGCGGCGGCCAAAGAGGCGGGCGGTTACGGAGATCGTGCTAAAGCTGCACTGTCTGCGGGCTGCGATATGGTTTTGGTATGCAACAATCGGCCGGCCGCCATCGAAGTACTGGACTGCTTAAAGGACTATAATGATCCCGCTGCCCATGTGCGGCTGGTAAGAATGCATGGTCGAAAAAAGCAGACCATACAGCAGCTCCATCTTGAACCCCGCTGGAGGAGTGCCGTAAATCGCTTATCAGTGGCGCCGGAAGAGATCAGTCTCGATCTGCGCCTTGAATAGTAGAATAATTGAGTGCTTTGCTGGCGAACTTAGTGTTAACAGACCTGGTAACTACTTGGAATTGAATTCACAATGACAATCACTGCACAGCAGGCGGCCGAGGTTTTGGCTACTGCCGATCAGATATTCACACCCGCTGAAATTGAACAGACACTGAATCGTTTGGCGATGGAGATAACAGGCAAGCTGTCGGGTGAGGATCCGTTGGTGCTGTGCGTATTGAACGGGGCACTGATACCTACCGGACATCTTTTGACACGCCTGAATTTTCCATTGCGGCATGACTATATTCATGCCACCCGATACAGGGGCGGCACCAGTGGCGCCTCTTTGGAGTGGATTGGCCGGCCCAGTACCTCATTGGAAGGTGAGACGGTATTAGTGGTGGATGATATTCTGGACGAGGGCGTCACCCTCTCGGCCATAGTGGAGGCCTGCCATAAGGCGCGGGCAAGGAGGGTGTATAGCGTTGTTTTGGTTGAAAAAGTGCATGATCGCGGGGTTGGCTTCGTAGCGGATTTCGTCGGAATGACGGTGGAAGACCGATATGTCTTTGGCTTTGGTATGGACTATATGGGATACCACAGAAACCTGCCGGGTATTTACGCAGTAGCCGGGAATTAGTATTTACCCTAATACGTCATACCCTGACTCAAGGGTAATCCCGGGTGTTAATCATACTAAAAAAACTTGTAAAATTAAGCATCTACTGCCATTTTTAAATGAGTGGTACAAACTAGAAGGGTGTGCTGAACCCGGCGAAGATCGGGAAGCACGTATTAGTTTTTTCGGCGTCACCTGTATTCATAAAAAAGTACAGGGGCTACCGGACAATGAGGAGAGTGGAAGTGACTACAATTGAAAACCTGAAGGGCAGTCATACTGATATACAGGAAATCATCAGTGATCTCAGGGCCATGATGACGAAGGAGCAGTTGAGCATACGTCCCAACGCTATGACAACTCACAGAATGATCTGTGATCTTGCCGAAAAGATGAAGGTTCATATGTCAGAGCAGGATAGAGGTGTCTATCCGGACTTGTTGACCCATCATGACCCAAAGCTGAAATCGATGGCATGGGGTTTCCTGAATGGTCAAAAACCGATGAGAAAACAGTTCGAGCAGTATCATCACCGCTGGCTGAAAAACTGTGACTTTAATTTTACTGATGAGTTCATTGCCGATACGTTCGAGATCTTTGACATGATCGAAGATCGTATACAGCGTGAAGAGACAATCCTGATTCCAACACTGGAAAAGTCAGGGGTATTTGCCCGGGCAGTATAATTCATCAGGATATTAGGAGGAGATTGTTAAAGGGGTGACTTGTCGCCCCTTTTTTTATTTCAGCCATTGTGGTGGTACAGCTACGATCGTTACTGAACTCTCTTCTCATGGCATCCATTGTAAAGAAGCACTAAGATACCTCCCCGAATCAACCCCGATTCATATTGATTTTATCAACCCATCTGGAGGTAAATAGTGGGCGTACTTGTTGGCCGTGAGGCGCCGGATTTTTTAGCAGCAGCAGTGCTTGGTGACGGCACTATTATCGATGAGTTTGATTTCAGACAGCGGATCAAAGATAAATATGCAGTCCTGTTTTTCTATCCGCTCGACTTTACTTTTGTCTGTCCTTCCGAGTTAATCGCTTTTGATCATCGTCTCGGCGAGTTTAAAAAGCGGAATGTCGAAGTGGTTGGTTGCTCCATCGATTCCCACTACACACACAATGCATGGCGCAATACACCTGTCAATGATGGTGGCATCGGGCCTGTAGGCTATCCACTTGTTGCCGATCTTAATCATGCAATTTGCAAGGCATATGATGTTGAAACCCCGGATGGAAAAGTCGCGTATCGCGGTTCATTTCTTATCGATAAAGAGGGTATCGTACGCCATCAGGTAGTTAATGATCTGCCTCTTGGACGCAATATCGATGAGATGCTGCGGATGATTGATGCACTACAATTCAATGAAACCCACGGCGAGGTTTGTCCGGCCGGTTGGAAAGAGGGTGATGCAGGCATGAAGGGAACCCCCGAAGGTGTTGCGGACTATCTGGCAGGGCATGCGGAAGGCCTGTAATCCAAAAAAACGGCAAGGGCCGGTTCTGTAAAACCGGCCCGAGTCTGAGCTGCAAGGTACGGTTTTTTTTACCTTCTCACTCGATGTACAATGCTGATTCTATCAAGCAGCAAAACAGCACCTGATAATGACAAAACTGGCCATCATCGGCGGAACCGGGCTGGATGAGATTCCGGACCTCGAGATTACCCATCGTGAAGTCTGCCATACTCCGTTCGGTGAGCCCTCCGCAGCATTGACCCATGGCAGCATTTCCGGACACGAGGTTGTGTTTCTGCCTCGTCACGGTGCCTCCCACATGATTCCACCACATCTCGTCAATTACAGGGCGAATCTGTGGGCGCTAAGGCATGTGGGTATACAGACCATTCTCGGTGTTGCAGCTGTAGGGGGAATTGGTTCCGAGATGGCCCCCGGACGCATTGTCATACCTGATCAGATCATCGATTATACATTTGGTCGTGAACACACGATTTTTGATAACGATTTGAGTCATGTGACCCATATCGACTTTACAATGCCTTACTGTGAGGAGTTACGTCAGGATTTGATTGAGGCGGGCCGTCTCAGTGGCGTGAAACCGGTAGCCGGCGGAACCTACGGCGCGACTCAGGGACCAAGGCTGGAAACAGCTGCAGAAATCATCCGTATGGAAAGGGATGGATGCGATTTGGTAGGCATGACGGGTATGCCGGAAGCGGCATTGGCCAGAGAATTCAATCTCTGCTATGCCTCATGCGCCGTTATCGCCAACTGGGCGGCAGGAAAATCGGAAGGGTCGATCAGTATGGGCGATATCGAAAAGAATCTGATCAAGGGCATGGATCATGTAAAATCCCTGCTGGTGGAGTTACTTAGAATCCGTGTCAAGTGATCGCTTAACCATGGCGTTACTCGATAGAATTCAATTAGATAAAAAACTATTAAAAACAATACTTAATGGGTTATTTCTAATTCTGATTCTGATATTTGCCAGACAGCTTCGTGGAGATCCTTTCGAACTGGGTATGGAGTCATTGAAAGTCGGTGACTACGCAGAGGCGTTCTGTCTTTGGCGTCCGTTGGCGATGCAGGGAGATAGCGAAGCGGCTTACCATCTGGGGTGGTTGTATGCCAATGGTAATGGACTGCGCGTTGATATCCACAAAGCTGTCTACTGGTGGAGACAATCCGCTGCCGGTGGTCACCGTGATGCCATGTTCGCTTTGGCGCTGGCCTTTACCGATGGCGAGGGAATTGGCAAGGATCAGGAGAAAGCGATCGATTGGTACCTGAAATCCGCTGTTAAGGGACATGAAGATGCGCGGGAGATCGTCAAGATGAAACTGCGCAATGGCGAGCGGGCGATTCTCGATCGACTCAGTGAGTTGTTGACAGAGCCTTGGCTTGGAGATCGAGTCAATGTCGCCAGAGATAGGGTGAATATACGCTCGGGTCCCGTTGTCGACAAGGCTGTAGTCAAGCAGGTTATAATGGGACAATCACTCATCGTGATAGATCGTCATGGCGACTGGTATAGGATCCTTGATCCTGAAGACTTGAGCCTGGGTTGGATTGCGGCTTGGTTAACGGAGCCAAATCAATAATTTACTATTTCTTTTTTGAGACACCATCTTGTATTAGGTTACAATATCGCGAAGTTTATTTGAGTGCCTGAGGGGAATTAACATGGCTGACGAGACAAGCAGTGCTGAGGAAAAAGCTAAGAAGGATTCGGCAACAGAGACAGTGACAGTCAAAAAGAAGGTTGCCAAGAAAAAGAGTGCCAAGAAGAAGGTTGCCAAGAAAAAAGCGACCATAAAGAAAAAGGTCGTAGCGAAAAAGAAGGTTGCAGCCGGCAATGCGGCGCCAAAATCAGCAACGCCCACAGCCGTAGCCGCTGCCAGCACCATGGCTTCCGAACCAAGTACGGCAGCAGGCAGCAAGCCAGCCCCAACAAACGTCACGATTCAAACAGAGTTGAAAAAAGATACCACACCGGAGGATTCATCGATGACAACAGATACAAAGAGCGCAAGTGGCTTTTGGTTAAAAGTCACCTTCTGGCTCGTCATCATCATACTGGGCTTTATGTATATCAGATCGTTGGCCAACAATCCGCAATCGGATGCCAATACCACAGCGATGGAGCAAGAGGCGGTCGAGACATCGTCCACAGCCGACTCTTCCGCAACAGATCAGGCTGCAGGGGAGAAGGGCGTCTCCATGGCTTCATCCACTGAAGATGAAGGCAAGGCATCGACTGATGCGCCGCAACAGGGTGGAATTGAATCTGGCGAAAGCGTCTCCGCTACCGGGCAGGAGACCCAGGTCGAATCAGCTCCCGCTGATGCAGAGCAACAGACAGCTGCCGCTGATCAGGCAACTGCCGATGCTGGTACTGTTCAACAGTCCGTTGCCGCTGGTGCCGAAGCGACAGCATCCGATTCCCAGGAGACAACCTCGACAGCGGACCAGGTGCAGTCCATTCGCGATCTGCATGCCGAGTCTGTAAGTAAAATACTCAAGGAATTCGATGATCTTCGAAACGCCACCATGGCGGAGATGGAGGCAATGCGGAATCGGATCCAGGCTGAGCGCGAGTTACAGGAAGCGATGGTTCCGCCGCCGCGACCGGCATGGACTGGACGGGGATATTCGCCTTATGGTAGCTATCCGCCGGCACGGCAGGGCAATTCACCCTACTATCGGCAGTAAACAAAAACGGGCGCCAAGCGCCCGTTTTTTTAACTGCCGTAACCCACTTCCTAGGGCCTGTTAACACTAATCCAATACGCCCTGCTGGGGCTGTTTTTGTGCCCAGCAAGGCAGAATGAACGTAGTGTAGTTATTCTACATGAGCGAATGATAACGCCGCTGGGGGCAAAAACAGCCCCAGCCCTTCGGGTTGTGCCTGAAAAAGCGCCACTCGGCGTTGCTCGTCGCTCATTTGGAATAACCAAACCTCTCTCCTCGCGCCCCGAAGGAAGTGCCCTTGGGGTGCGCCTTGATTGGCGCTTTTTCAGACACAACAGGGCGCATTGGATTAGTGTTAACAGGCCCTAGACAAAAATGGAGACCCCCCAGCTCTGCTGGGGAGGCATCAATAGTTTGACAGAAACAGGAGTCTCATAGTAACCCCAAAGCGTGAGCCGCCAAGCAACACGCTAAGGAGAAACCATGAGACAAGTAGAAAGTTTAAGCCACACGAGATGGGAGTGTAAGTACCATATAGTGTTTATCCCGAAGTACCGGAGGAAGACGCTTTTTGGGCAGATCAGGCAGGAGCTTGGAGAGGTATTTCATCGG
>QBVD01000027.1 GCA_003058525.1 gamma proteobacterium symbiont of Ctena orbiculata
TTGCGATGACATGGTAGTGGACGATGACATAACAGGTGAGACCAGCGTATTGAAAACCTGATCATTCCGGTGGCCGGAAAGGCCGTTACGCCGAAGAGGACAATACGCGCGCACTTCATCGGGGCCAGAAGGGAAGTGATACCTTCGTCAATAGGCCGGATATACGGAAGCAACCCTGTCCCTGTCAACGACCTTACCCTGTCTTGCAAAACGGGAGGAGACCATATACGGAATGACGGGAACAGTGAAGCCTACCCACAAACTCTTTGGAGAATCCATAAAAAAAGGGCGCCGAAGCGCCCTTAAAGGGAGGATCATCCAACAGATGTATTACAAGCCTGAACCCCGGTTTCCGGTGAACTCAGGATAGGCCTCCAGTCCACACTCGCCGAGATCGACACCTTCGTACTCTTCCTCTTCGCTGACCCTGATACCCATCACAATCTTAAGGATCAGCCATACCACAAGGCTGGCGACGAACGTCCAAGCAAAGATTACTCCCAAACCGAGTAACTGCGGTCCGATTGAGGCATCGCTATTGGTCAGAGGAACCGCAATCAAACCCCACATGCCGACCACGCCATGCACCGATATAGCGCCCACCGGGTCGTCGATCTTGATCTTGTCCATTGTGATGATGGAGAAGACCACAAGCAGGCCGCCAACAGCGCCGATCAGGGTTGCTTCCAAAGGAACCGGTGTCAACGGCTCGGCAGTGATTGCCACGAGACCTGCCAACGCACCGTTGAGCGCCATGGTCAGATCCGCTTTACCAAACAGCGCACGCGCGGTAAGCAGCGCCGCCACTACACCGCCCGCTGCGGCTGCATTGGTGTTGACGAAAACTGCGGCGACAGCATTGGCTTCGCCGATATCGGAGATCTTCAGCTCGGAACCACCATTGAAGCCAAACCAGCCCAGCCACAGGATGAATGTACCCAACGTGGCCAATGGCAGGTTGGCACCGGGTATGGCATTGACTCGGCCATCGGCAGTGTACTTGCCTTTACGGGCTCCCAGCAGAATGACGCCGGCCAGGGCTGCTGCGGCGCCACAGAGGTGTACCACACCGGAGCCGGCAAAATCGCTGAAACCGGCAGCGTCCAGGAACCCGCCACCCCATTTCCAGTAACCCTGCAGCGGATAGATGACACCGGTCATTACCACGGCAAACAGCAGGAAGGCCCAGAGCTTCATCCGCTCGGCCACGGCACCGGAAACGATGGACATGGCGGTGGCGACGAAGACCACCTGGAAGAAGAAATCAGACATTCCGGAATAGTAGGTCTCGCCATTGCTGGCCAGCACATCTTCGACACTGTTGTCGCCACCGAACATAAAGCTCAGGTCAAGCGCCGGAAAATAGCCATTGCCGTCTCCCGGATACATGATGTTGTAGCCCATCAACATATACATGATGCAGGCGATGGCGAACAGGGCGACGTTTTTGGTCAGGATTTCAGCGGTATTCTTGGCTCGCACCAGACCGGCCTCGAGCATGGCGAAACCAGCCGCCATCCACATGACAAGCGCGCCGGATACCAGAAAGTAGAAGGTATCCAGTGCGTAACTGAGTTGTGTAATCGCTTCCACGATACTCTCCAAATAAAAGTTGCTAGTGAGTTACAGCGCTTCGGGACCGGTTTCACCGGTACGCACACGAACGACCTGTTCTACGTCAGTGACGAAGATCTTGCCGTCACCGATCTTGCCGGTCTTGGCGGCATTGGAGATCGCTTCCACGACCTGATCGACAATGTCGTCATCGACGGCGATCTCGACCTTGATCTTGGGTAGGAAATCGACCACGTACTCTGCACCGCGGTAGAGTTCGGTGTGTCCCTTCTGACGCCCAAAACCCTTGACTTCGGTGACCGTGATACCTGCCACACCCACTTCCGACAAAGCTTCGCGGACATCATCAAGCTTGAACGGCTTAATGATTGCTGAAACCATTTTCATCTGATTGCTCCTCGTATAGCCCGTAACAGAACGGGCTGTACATCAAATAGTTAACTCAAGCCGATTTGTCTTAGAAGCCTTTGCTCCAAGAGATGAAGAACCGCATATCGGAATCTTCACCGGCAGCGTCCGTATCATCGAGGTCGGTATCGGAGACGCTCAGGGTAACGTCGCCGAAATCACCGGTGGCCTTGGTCAGGTCGACCTGATAGTGGGTGTAGTCCTCTAAATCATCATCGCCATCGCCGTCCGGTTCGACGAAACCGACCGTCAGGCCGATGGAGAAGTCCTGCGGCAGGTCAAAGCTGGCGCCCAGGTAGTAGTAGAGATCCTCTTCGATAACCTCGACCGCATCCTCTGCAGAGAAGACATAGTTGAGACCGGCAGTGAGAAACTGCCAACTGCCACTCACGGCAAGCTCGATGAAATCAGATTCCGCGTCGCTTGAATAGGCGTAATAGATCAGGCCGACATCATAGCCGAAGTCACCCACCTCACCGGCGTAACCGCCATACAGGTCGAGCTCATAATCGTCCCAGGCCTCCGACAGCCAGGTACCCGCATAGAGACCCGACTCGCCAGACCAATCGAAGCCACCGGACAATGCGGTGCTGTTGCCTGTCTGGGTCAAACCACGCCAGATGTAGTTACTGGTAACACCGATATTGGTGCTGACTTCCGCCGCAGCGATGGACGATAGCCCTAACAGCGCAACGCCACAGGCCTGGGCAAGACGGTTCATCTTCATCGTTATACTTCCTCTTAATCAATTAGAAACATGGGTTAATCAGTCAACTCGACTCATAGCTTGACGAGGCGAAACTACTGCAGTCTTTTCAGACTTCGTGCCAACTTTTCCAACCTGTTGAAATTGCAGGAAATACCCAATAATTGGTAGTCAGGATACTGACCGGCTCACATGGCCGTGCATGGTTTGTGATCACAACCGATCCCCTTGCACCAGACCCGTGCACCGGCTTGGTGCGAAATGATCGGATCGATATATCAGCCGGTGGATCGATGAAACAGTGCTGTACCATCTATTCATCTTGCAAGGGGGATCACACCACAAAGATTATCCGGAGCCGCCTCCTCTTTCGCTGGACAAAGGAATCGTCACTGGCTATTGTCTGCCGCATGATTGATCCGAAACTTATCGATGAATTGACGACCCGGCTCTCCGCGACAATGCCCAGCGGTATCCAGGCATTACAGGCCGATGTGGCAAAAAATATACGCGCCACCCTGGAGTCCGGACTTGCCAGGCTCGACCTGGTGACCCGCGAGGAGTTTGAGGTTCAGCAGGCGGTTCTGGCACGTACACGTGAGAAGCTTGAGCGGCTGGAGATACAGATCAAGGAGCTGGAGGATAAAACCGGCTAGCGCTTTATCAGCATCGGACCGAACGCTGTTCCAAGGAAGGAATTTATGTCACTCGCTATTCTCTATTCCCGCGCCCAAGAGGGCGTACAAGCACCCCTGGTCACCGTCGAGGTCCACCTCTCCAACGGCCTTCCGGGCCTCTCCATCGTCGGCTTGCCCGAAATGGCTGTGCGTGAGAGTAAAGACCGGGTCAGAGGGGCACTGATCAACAGCCAGTTTGAGTTTCCCGCCCGGCGCATCACCATCAATTTGGCGCCTGCCGATCTGCCGAAAGAGGGGGGGCGATTCGACCTGCCCATTGCCCTCGGCATACTGGCCGCCTCGAATCAATTGTCGATGGACCCTTTGAGCCACTATGAGTTCAGCGGCGAGCTTGCCCTGTCCGGCGAACTGCGCCCGATCAGCGGCATACTTCCCGCAGCGCTCACCGCCCGCGATGCCGGGCGCTCCCTGATCCTGCCGCAACAGAATGCCGATGAGGCGGGACTGGTCAACGGACTCCAGTGCTATCCGGCCAGCCACCTCCTCGAAGTCTGTTCACACCTCAACAGTGTCAACCCGTTAGCGCAATACAAAAGCACGCACAGTATCGAGGATAGTGAAAAGAACCGGCTCGATATGGCCGATGTCTATGGACAGAGTCATGCCCGACGCGCCCTGGAGATCAGCGCCGCCGGCGCCCATTCGCTGCTCTATATCGGTCCGCCCGGCACCGGCAAATCGATGCTCGCCTCCCGCCTGCCTGGAATCCTGCCCCCGATGAGCGAGGAGGAGGCGCTGGAGTCCGCGGCCATTCACTCGGTGGCCAACAACAGGGCCTTCCAACCCGCCCAGTGGCGTCAAAGACCCTTTCGCGCCCCACATCACACGGCCTCGGCGGCGGCCCTGGTCGGCGGCGGCAGTAATCCGAAACCCGGCGAAATCTCCTTGGCGCACCGCGGCGTGCTGTTCCTGGACGAACTCCCGGAATTCGATCGCCATACCCTGGAGGTGTTGCGCGAGCCCCTGGAAAACGGCCGCATCACCATCTCCCGCGCCAACCGCCAGGTCGACTACCCGTCAAGGTTTCAGCTGATCGCGGCGATGAATCCTTGCCCTTGCGGTCACCTGGGAGACGGCAGCAACCGCTGTCACTGTACTCTCGACCGGATCACCCGTTACCGCAATCGTATCTCCGGTCCATTGATCGACCGCATCGACATGCATGTGGAAGTACCGAGACAGCCTCTGCAGCTCGACCACCAGGCGCCGCAGAAGAGAGAGGAGTCGAGCGAAATCATCCGTTACCGGGTCATCGCAGCCTGTGAAATTCAACTCCAGCGGCAGGGTTGCACCAATCAGGCCCTACAGGGATTGGACATCGTGAAGTTCGCCACGCCGGACAAGGAAGGCAACGCACTGCTGCACCGGGCGATCGAAAAACTTGGCCTGTCGATGCGCGCCTATCACCGGATTTTAAAGGTGGCGCGCACCATCGCCGACTTGGAGGCAAGCCCAAATGTGGAGACCGCGCATATCAGCGAGGCGATTGGGTATCGACGCTTGGACAGGAGCTAGCGCGTATGATTTTTATAGGCAACTGCCTAATGTGAATAGGAAGTAATGACGGGATTTGGTGACCGATGATATAAAGGAGATTCAATCTTTAATTCGGCTTGAACTTAAAAAATCTCCTGATCATCTAAATCAATTGTACAAATTACTTGTAGTTATAGACGTGAATAAGCATAGTTTAACTGTAAACTTTTTTACTTCTGTTGAACGATTGCTTGCACTTTAAATCTCTCAGAACCTAGGCAGAATACTCTATAAACAAATTGTTTCTTTCCACCATCCAGCAATCCACTGATTTTGCGGAGTATCCACAAAATGAAATCAGTTATACAAATAATCTTATCCGTGCTAATTATCATTGTATTCATCTCAGTAATAATACTAGTTAAATTATGGTTTGCTGATAAGTATTACTTCTAACAAATCAATTAAGGACATATATAAAAACAAGAGGCTCCTTGAGCAGCTGTCGATGCGCGCCTTCCACCGTATTTTGAAGGTGGCGTGCACTATTGCCGACCTGGAGGCGAGCCCGAATGCGGAGACATCGCATATCAGCGAGGCTATCGGTAATCGACGTTTGGACAGGAGCCAACACATTAGCTTTCTAGAGACTTCTTTGAAAACACTTCGTGTTCAAGCTAATTGGATTGGATTAAATACTCCCATCTAGCAGAATTTTCTGGTAATTCAGATTTACCTAACTTCCAGCACATACTTAAAGTATCCTTTAGAGTGTTTTTACCATCTAAAACTTCTTTTTCAAATTATGAAAAATTCGTTTCAAAAATGATACTCGATAAGATGCTCTAGAGTGCAAGTTGATACGGCAGTCCTTAGGTCCTCATCACAGTTCGATCCGTGTTTCAATATAATAGGCCAAACATGATCTGGTTGGAACATGGCACAATCTGTATGTGTAGCCGCAGCATTCCAACGCACATCGTTATCAGTTGATGCTAAATTGCGGTCCAATTCTGGCAGCAGGTTTAGATAACATATACTGTGAGAATTTGTCATCACGCATCTTCTGCTTCCGGCCATTTTTATCGAATAAAGAGATATCGAGCATTTCCAATTACCATTGATGACAATAAGTTTACTTAACGTACATTCTTGAAACAACAAGCTGATAATTAGTTACATTTATATCATTAAAAATAATCTTATCAATTGTTGTGTAACATATCACTTGAGTCTGATCTTTTACATGAATAATACCCAATACTGCGCCTTTACCAGAATGTGGTGTTCCAGAAAACATAACAACAGACTCTACGGTATTACTATAGACGTTATTAGCAGAATTACACTCGAGGCTCCCATATATATAATTTGGTATGTAGAAAATATTGTTCTTGTTGCCTGATATACCAATCATATATGGACCAATGTACTTTGGGGTAAAACTGAATCTTATACTTTTAGAATCAACAATATCAGCCTCATACAATTTTGTCTTAAAAACCGGGACAAATAGGTCTTCAGGAGGAAAAATTGATTGTGCAACAAAAACACTTAATCCTTCTGTCTGGTTTTTTAAAACATAGATAGCGTAATATTTAGTGACATAATAACCAGCAAATAACAAAACTAAAGCAACAAAGACAAACTTTAATTTCTTGATCATCTATTTAATAATTCATCCATAAAATCATGACAATCATGTCCTGGCCACCAAGTGATCCGAGGATAATCCGATAATCCGAGGACACCCAGAACGATAATCCGAGGACACCCAGAATGATCCGAGCGAATGATTCGAGGACACCCATGTATTGTACAGCGGGGATTAGATTCTATGCCCACCTTGTTGACGCCCACTAAGCCATAACTAAACGATAACTACCCGATACTGCACGCTGGCCTCGGTGCCAACTCTTTTCCTGCTTCCTGGCAAAGGCTTTGATTCGATCAATCGCCCCGAATACCGTGAAATAATTTCGATTATAGTGACTGACACTTGTTAACCAGGCATCCGAATTCAAACCGAGTCTCTCCAGGATAGGCGCAAGATCATTCGGTATCGCACCTTTCTTATCCTCACGTATCGCTCGTCCTGTCCAGTCCACCAGGCGCAGGTAGTCATTGAGTTCAATATCAATACCCTTTATGGGATCTTTTTCTTTCTGTCTTTTAAACGGACGGAGTTTTGTCAGTTGCCGTTTTTGCGTCTGTTTGACTTTGCACCTGTTCTGTCGCTTGGCATACGCCTCGATACGTTCCTGAATTGAGGTAAAGTCCGATTGCTCCGGTGTCTTTGCCAAGCCGGCCCTGATAGGGTTGAGGTCCACATAAGTCATGCAGGTCAGCAGCGCCCCTTCGTCAAGCAGGGCCTGGCTTTTGAACCTGCCCTCCCAAAATCTGCCTTTGCACTGATCCTCTGCGTTGGCGTGCTGGGCCAGGTATTCGTTCATACAACGCATGAACCAACTGATGTCATAGAGGCGTGATCGCCATTTCTCAATCAACTCTGAGAGTACTGCCCATTCCACTTTGCTCATCACCTCACCGGCAAGATAGCGATCTGCTAGCATATGGCCTTTGTATAGCCGCATCCAGTGTTCGATTACCTGCTTATCTGTCCACGCTTTAGCCCTGTCTGCGTCTACATGCAGTACGACATGATAGTGATTGGACATGATGGCATAGGCGCAGACGTCGATAGCAAAGATATCTATCAATTCTCTCATTCGATCCAACACCCATTGGCGCCGATGCTCAAAGCTTTGGCCGGTATAGGGATCTGCACCGCATAGCCGGGCACGGCGGACGCAGCGGGAGATGCAGTGGTAGTACGAGGTGGCTTCCAAGCAGATTAGGGCTTCTCTTGCACGTGTCATCACAACCTCCTTGTTGTTTCTGATGAATTTCAACAACGCTACCTTATTCGTGGCTTGATCGCAATATTTTTCGGGTGTCCTTTATTTTCATTTATTTTCTCTTCCTTCAAACATTCAAGAAATGCCTCTTTACCCTGTTTACTAGTTATCTTGTTCGGCATATTTTCATAACACCCGACTTGATCAAAGCCGTTATGAAACTTATAACTTGTACTATCATAAAAATAGCAATCAACAACACAAGAGGATTAACGATGCTCGCTAGTAAAATACCACCTAATTTTCCTAAAAAACTCCCAACAATAATGTTTAGAACAGCTCCGCCTGCTGCATCACCAACTCCACAGCTATCCTCTTCAAGTATATCAAAAAAATCCATAACGCCACCGAAAGCACCACCAATAAGTTTTGATGTTATAAATTTAAAAAGATCCGAAAAGCCGTAATCCCCAGATAAGAGCAACAGCAATTTAGCCGTATCACCAAGTGGATCAGACCACCACCCACCATTAGCCCCACCACTTATCTTATAAGCACCGATACCCGTCTCTGAATCCAATATAATATATCCAACACCATCCCAGCCGGACACCGAAATTGAATCTGTATGAGTTATTACTACATTTCCAGCATTCAGACTGGCTTGAATCTCATCAATTGTATCCTGATCGTGATGGATATTCGGCAAGGCCGTTGACATATTAGACTGGGTAATTTGATAGATCCGCTGCCCTTGGGCACTGGCGATCTGTAAAGCCTTGACCGCACTGATGCCATCGGACTGCTCAGCATCAGGATCGTCCGGCGCAAACATTAGCTCCGGTGTAGTATGTTCCAAAGTCGAATTTATAACGCCGACTTGAGTGGTAAATTGCTTCTTCTTTTCAACATCCCCATCCCCACTCGCAGTATTGACGATTAATGGGATATCGAAAGAGATACCTCCCGGTTGAATGGCTCTTGGAACTCCAAAAAAGTAACTTACTTTAGGCTCATACCCGATAGTGCCAATTCCCGCCCCAAGTTGATAATGCCCTTTACTCCCTAAGCCCGCCATGTAACTCAACGCCTGAAGCTGCGCATAGTAGCCCAAGGTGCCTGCATAGAACATATCGCCCAATAGTTCTTCCCTGCTCAAGGCTGCGATTTGTGCCTGATCGTTGCTCTCCAAGATTTGCTTGGTCGCTTCCAGCGTTGTTTGCAGATCACTGAGCCTTTGCGCAGAAACACTCCCCGCAATCACATTCACAGACAGATAAGACCCTGCTATCACCTTGTAGGTGCGACTCGGCATGGTTTTGTGGGCGAACTTGATCCTGGTGACAAAATCCAGCTCTTCACCCAGACTCATTGCCGCCCCTGTCTTGACCACTTGGCCTTCGATTTTGAGCTCCGGTACGATGTTGATCAGGTAGCTGGGAATGGAGGTCGGCAGTTGGCTGATGTCGGTGACCTCCCCTTCGGGCAGCAGAATTTGCAGGGCCTGCTCATCGGCCTCGGTCGCCGGTCTGAAAGAGAGGGTGACCTTGTTGTTGTTGAGCCGAGACCAGGGAAAGGTAATCGGGTCGATCATGTCGCCCAGGATGTCCTTGTTGAGGGCGTAGGTGATCTGTTGTTGCAAGCTGGTCGGTATTGAGCCGTACCTGGCCCCTTCGGTCACAATCCGGTTGGGCAGCGACGAGGGCAATATGGGGTACTCTTTGACGATGGTGCTGCGACCGCCAATGACATCCCCCACAGTGGGGTCTATAAGGTTATCCTGTATATAGGTCTCCAATTGTGTCTGTGCCTGGGTCTGGGCGGTTTGCAGGATAGTGGGATCGAAGCCGGTCACCCAGCCCTCATCCTCATTGACGGTACCGCTATCGACAAAGTCCTGGGCCAGTTGCTCAGCATCGATGCCGGAGATTTGGATGACGTCCAGGCCCTGCAGATACTCATACTGCTTGTAGCTGGGATCCATGGCGATCCAACTATCGGCCGCTCGGTTGACCGCGCCCCGTGAAGGGTGGTAGTCGATGGCGGCTTCGACCCAGATGTGTTCCATGCGGATCATTTCGATCACTCCGCCACTGACCATCGTAGTGACCGGAATGCCGCCCGAGGAGGCATATTCGGCGGCCGCCGTGATACTGCTGAAATCTCCCGCCCAGTTGCGGAACTTGGCCTCGGGAACATCGATGGTGCCGTGTACATAACGGGCGGGGATCTGCGAGGCTCTAAGCAGGGCGATGGTGAGGCTGGCGATATCGAAGGCGTTGCCCTGCCGGGAAGAGAGGGTCAGATCGGCTGCCTGCACCGCACCCCAACTGGGTAGCCAATGAATGTTGTTTCTCACCCAGTAGAAGATCTTGACCGGATCGTATTCCAGCAGCTCGGCCTGGTCATGGATGGCCTGGGTCAATCTGATCTCGTCGCTCTCCGCCAGATAGGCCGGATCGTCAGCGCCAGCCAGTTGGTCATAGGTGAAGTCACCCAGGGCGGCCACCTGCTGGTATGGAGTATCAAACAGACCTGACTGGCGAAACAGTTTTTTGGTGGTCTTGGGTTTGTTCTCTTTGTTGGGTTGCAACTGCCGGTTTGGAAGATCGTTCGGGTCGAAGGGTTGATGGCTGCGCTTGTGCTTTTTGTCCTTGAGATGGCCCTGGGTCCGCTTGAGTTGCTCCTTGAGGGTTTTTTCGTCGCCGGCGGTTTCGATCGATTGCAGCAGGCTCAACAACACATCGAGCTGTTGGCGGTAGTTGGCGACCATCTCGTCCTGGCGTTGCTGAATAACTGCAGGAAGTTCCTTTTCCCGTATGTCTTGGTCAATGGCGGCGAAATTGGCGGTGACCGCCTGGTCCAGTTGGCTGATCTCCTCTTTTAACCGGCTCAGGGCTTCGCGTTCGGCATCGATCGACTGATTGTCGGCCTGTCTCTTCTCAATGGTGGCCAGCAACTCTTCAACCTGCTGCACGGCCATGCTGAGCTTGGTCTCGACACTCAACGACGGATCGGCGATGAAGCCCCAATCATAGGTGCGTGCTGCCATGGCTGCCGGGGCCAGCACGAACATGCCGAAGGTGATGACAACGGCCATGGCTATACTTTTCATGAAAGGTGAGAGATGGCGCATGGCCCCTATAACAGAACTACCCATTTCGAACTTTCCTTGCGTCTGTTTGTGCATCGATAGAGATTGTTTTTTTAACACTTCAATCGTCGTCATCATGATCGTCCTCATGACAACTTTCGTGATCGTCGTCGCTATCGTGATCATCATCATGATGATCACTATCCGTTGCATGCGTTATTCCGGTCTGGCGAATCACTTCCGCCAGTTCCAGTCGGATCTGGCCTGCTTCGGGTGTATCAAGCTTGCTCAACTCGTCGCTGATCTTGAGCATTTTTTCCAGGGCATCGTCATTGTCTGACTCATCCAATGCCTGCTGGGCTTCTTCGAGATAGTTGAAGACTTTGTGATAGGCGTTATCTTGATCGGCCAGTAGCGATAGCTCATTCAAGAGATCCGTCAGCCTGGGGGCTGAACTCAACATCAGCGTCAAACTGAGTGTTTCTTGGTCAATAAAATCTGGTGCTTCACCTGTCTGGATCAAGGCGTCGATGCGTAGATCACTCTGATCCGACTGGGGTTGCAGCCACAGCATGAGATCACTCGCTTCGCTCTCTTGAAGAATGAATGGCCAAACGATCGAACCATTCGGCTGTTGCATCGCAGTACCACTGTCGATCAACGCTACACCTTGTGGCAGGGTAATGACGGCTTGCCCAGGTGTTGCCATACCCTGGTTGGTAACCGTGAGCAGGATCGGTATGCTGCTGCCCAGTTGGGGAAGATCAATTTCAGGCGTGATCGTGACCAGTGAGGATCTGATCAGATCGGCGTGGGGCGCGATCAAGCCTACCAGGGTAGCTTCCGCCAACAGGTCATAGCTGACATGGACAGCAAGCCCCTCTCCATACGGGTTGATGGTTACGGCATGAACAGTATCCGTATGATTACCACTGAACAGAAAGTGACCTGCACTTGTAGCGTTACTCAGCTCGGCTTTGATCACCCTCTCTTCCAACTGCAATGCCAGTTCTTTTGGCTCGGAGAGATCGCTATCGCTCATTTCGACAGCATTGGCATTTGGTTTTTTGCCCCGGTAGTCAATACCCAGTGCATCGTAGAGGTTATGGTTGCGATGATCATGGTCACCCGCCACCAATAGGCCTTCACCCCGGAAGACGGCCTCACGCAGCGCTTTTTGAATGGTTTCGGAGAGTTTGACCTGCTCTGAAAAGAGGGCATACATGTTGTAGGCGCCACTCAGTAGCTGCTCTGCAAATGCCTTTCTGTCGCTTACGATGGTGTAGCTGTAGCCCTGTGCGGTGAGGAGTGCTTCCAGGTAACTGCGCTGTTCACTCAGCAAAGGCGCATTGGACGGCCCATGGGGATCACGATCAATGCTGTTGCCACAGCAGTCATGATCGCTATCATCACCTCCATTGCCGTCATCATCGTCAGTACAAGGATTGTTTTCATCGAGCAGCACCAACAGCCGAGGAAGCGTTGCCTGCTCCAGCGTGCCATCAATCGCAATCGGTGGCACAGTGAGGCTGAAGCTGTCATGGCCCAGGGTGATCCATTCACCCGTTATCATGGCCTGGAGGACACAACTGTAAACACCTTCACTCAGGTCGTTGGTTGCGACGCTTCTGATCAGGCTCTCAGTTGCTCCCGGTGACATATCGATGGTGATGTCGTTACTGATCAGGGTCTCGGTACTGTCCAGGTTGACCAGTAGTTGCCTGAGTGGTTGCCCATTGAGTGCTTGGTTGCCGGTATAGGTCAGCGTATCGGTACAGGTCTGGGTCTGCCCTCTCTGCACGATTTTCAACTGAGCGGCGACTGTGCCTGTCATATCTTTCTGTAAATCGGCAACAACCTCATATTGAGCTTGATCAGTGGCCAACAGGCTGCCTGAAGCATCAGTCAACTCACCGGTCACGGTGTAGATGCCTTCGGCTGCATTGGTAAAGCTATAGGGTGTGATGGTGTCAAGAAAGGCACTACTGGACAGCTCACCCAATGTTTGCTGGTGTGTGAAAAGTTCGTCACCAGCAGCATTGGTTACCCGAATCCGCAGGCCGGCATCTCTGATCTGGGTATTGACTGAGAGATTGCGGGCCAGGTTGTTGAGCTGTGCAGTATCGCTGGTGTGATAGATCGGTAGGTCAGTAGTGGTGCGTAAGGCGGCCAAAGGCAGGTTATCGACTGAATGACGAAGCTCAAATGGGCTCTGCGCTTCATCAATCAACAGACCGTCAAGATCGGTTAACAAGCCATGCAAACGGTAAGTGCCGGCCTGATAGCTCGCCGTATTCCAGATGTCATTGAGGTTGATGGCTGCACCACCCGCCATGGGACCGACTGCTCGAGGTGGATAGCTCTGGATGACTGTTCCTTGTGTATCTTCCACACGAAGCTCGGCACGGAACTCTCCTGGAATCGCGCTGTTGTTGGTCACTACCGCCATCAGTTGCACAGGACTGTCCGGGCCATAAATGGCAACATCGGTGGCCACACCAATGGCGCCGTTACTGGTCTGGGGCAGTACCGGCAACACTACTTGGTTATTGGCTTCATTGCATTCCTGGAGACGATTGTCGTAATCGGCAATGACATAGATGTCCGCTGTTCCTGAAAGCGCGCTCACATCATTCAGGGTAAGGTCCTGGTAGTTGCCGGCAGTCAGTCCACTCAGCGAAACAGTACCCAGTAAAGCACCGTCGGATGTCGGATCTCCCTCGTAGAAAGCGATGGCAATTTCACGGGTCAAGTCACCAGCGCCCCCATTGCCGATACGGATGCTGATAGCGATCGGCTGAGCTGCACCATTATCAAGTACCTGGAGCTTGGATGCAGTGATATCGGGAAACAGGGTCGCAACAGGATCGGCAAAGGTGTTTAACCGATAGCTATTGTGAGTCAACCAGGAGGGTTGTTCATTGGCAGGAATAGAACCATCGTCATTGACGTTGGTGATGTGGTACGAATGTTGATTCCAGATACTGCGAGTATCGACCCAGGCATCGTTGATGTCTTCATAAACCTGGATGCCTGTGCTGCCTGCAAAGTAGTAATTATTTGAGCATACAACTATTTCAGCGTGATCATCGTTATCAATATCGACAATCACCGGGAGTTCGAAGGTCGTTACGCTGTTATTCGGCGTTTCAAATAGGACCACTCCATCTGTTCCGTTATAGACACGTAAATACCGCTCATCAGAGTAGACGACCTCGACCCGTCCATCGCCATCAAAATCAAATACCGATGATCCAGTGACATGAGATGTCACATCTTGAATGCTCGATGACCACAATATTGAGCCGTCCGTATCGAATACTGTATAGAACCTGGCGCCTGCCACACCGATTTCAGGCTCCCCATCACCATCCACATCGGCAATAGTCGGCGCACCGCCGGAACCGCCTCCCGGCAGCGCTACAGGCCCCCAGATCACATCACCGGTATGCTCTAGCAGCGCAACACGACTTGCTGCAACAACAACAATCTCAGCATAGTCATCGGCATCAAAGTTGCCCACGCCATCATAACCATCACCGACACTCGTGTTTTGCCAAAGCCTGGTCCCATCGGAGGCATAAGCCGCTGCGCCGGCAACCACTTCCTGCGCCCCATCCAGATTGATATCCGCCACAATGGAGAGTTGGCCGACATGGCTTGTTTTAACACCGGAATAGCCGCTTCCCTGCCAACGCAAAGAGCCATCTGCGTTGAGAACTGTATTGCCACCGATAATTTCGACTACGCCATCCCCATCGATATCAGCAATTGAGGCACTGCCCCAGTTGACGCCGGCTGTATCGGTATTCTCCCACTTCACCTCGCCGGTATGTTCAAATGCAATCAGCCCAGTGCTTTGTAGGGAGGTGTCGGTACTACCGGGTCTAACTGCAATAATCTCTATCGTGCCATCTCCATCGATATCACCTGCTGCCAGACTACCGGCACGATGGATCATCCTGGAGGCCGTCCAGAGTTCACGTCCATCGAGACCGCTTACAGCTCTTAGATATCCACGACGATTCGTATTTTCCGGATACGCCGTCGAAAAGACGATACTTGGCGTATCATTCTCATCAAACAGGCCATCATTATTGGTATCTTCGAGAGGTACAACCACCGGGGCCATCAAGACTTGGTCGTAAGAAGGCTGTACGCTGCTTCCGTTCCATGACCACTTTAAAACCGGCTCAAATGCACTTGCATCGGGTAGAACGACACATTGATTGGCCGAAGTATTGGTGTTGTTGCCTTCATTGGATTCAACTATGCCATCATTACTATCCACCATTGCGTGGATTGGAGCATCCCTGAAACTGATGCTGCCGCTGATCACCATCTCTACCGACAGGATTTCATCTTGGGCCAGGCCTATCGGCATGCTTTGCTCAGCTAGTGAATGGTCGATGCCAGCATCATAGGTGCCAGTGTTATTAATATCCTCGAACAGGGTAATAACCGCTGCATCCAAAGCAGCTTCCCTGCCAATGTTTGAAATTACAACGGTTGCTGTACCGGCGACACTCAGTGTTTCCAGATTGGTGGCGACACCTGATGTATCAACTGACTCCACTACTAAATCAGGACGCAGGTCGGGTGCAGCCATCCATGCTACATTGTTGGTTTCATTGCATTCTGAAACTATATTGCCGGAATCTGCCACCACATAGAGCGGCACCCCCCCTGCAAGTTGAGGTATATCTCCCAGGGTAACAGGTTGTGAACTGTCACCTGGCAATGGTGGCAATTCTACAGAACCAAGCAATATACCACCCGCATTAGGATCGCCTTCATAAAAGGAGATCTGCGTACCGGAGACAGTTGCCACACTTCCAGCATTGCCGATCAATGCGGTTAGTTGATTGGAACCATCTCCCCTGGTAAAGAAATAGAGTTGGGATGCTGTGAGATCGGCGTTGGTGCGGGACGCCAATCGAGATATTTCATCAGGCGAAAGAGCAACATTGTACAACCTAAGTTCATCCATTAGCCCTTGAAATCCGCCCACATCACCAGATGCCCGGAAGCGATTACCAATATACAAATCTGAGCCTGATGTGTTTATTGGATTGCTCCATGGCTCTGTTCCAACTAACGTACCGTTGATATAGAGCCGTAACTCATTTCGGTCGTAAGTTACTGCCACATGGGTCCAAGCATCCGTGGGGATGGGGTTTAGAAAATCAAAATCCACCACCACAACTTCTGATGACGCATAGCCAGTGCCATTTATTGACGTACTTACTCCAGAACTCCCTGGAAGTCCTCCGGTTCCAACATCGTTTAAGTTCAACTGCCAGTCCGGTTGTTGCCCTATTAATTCACCCTTAAAAAATACTCCACTGTTGCTACCTATTTGCCCTGTAGGGCTAACCCAGGCCGACATGGTTATCGCTTCTGTTGTGCGCAAGCTAGCTGAGTCTGGCACCCTTAACCAGACAAGACCATCCTGCAGGGATAATGCTTGCCCTGCAAGCCCGTCAGTTACTGTCTGAGCAATACCCTGTGATCTTGAATCAACTGCTGCATGGTTGCTGAATCCGGTACTGTCATTAAAATCACCTTCAAATTCAAGATTCAAGATCAAGTTACTGGAACGCCACTGGCACGCGTCTGCAATATAGCCGATATTGTTTTGTTCATTACTCTCAATAACACTCTGGATACTATCGACCCAAACCTTGATAGGCGCATCACGATAGGGCAAAACACCTGACACAGGGATTTCAACAGCTTCATCGTCGCCTACATTAAGCGCTGTTTGTGATGCTGTATTGCCAAGTAATATATCCACCTCAGCATCATAGGCGCCGTTCTTGTCATTGTCGTAGAAGGCTAAAACCGAAACTGCTTGTGGTGCTGACGCAGTGCCAAGATTGGTTATGAGCGCAGACACTGAACCAGTGAATTCCAATGTATCCATATCGGTAGTGGCGCCGGATGGGTCTATTGACTCTACGACCAGGTCTGGAAGCAACTCTACAGTTTCTTCCGGCCTAAGCCGTATCTGGCCAATATCGAGGGTGGACATGGGAGTTAGAGAAAGCCCGATCGTGGAATTTTGATAACCATTTAGGCTGAACTGCAATACACCCTGTGTCTCGACTATATCTGTAAATTCGAACCGACCATCACTATTGGTTGTGATTGCTTGGCTTTGAGTGCCAAAGGTTGCGGTGACGGAAACGTTACCAAGTGGTTGGTCAGTAGTGGCATCCACCACAATTCCATTCACACCTGCCGTATTTACTCCAGGCGGTGTAGTGCCCGTGGGATAAAGAACAGGTGAAAACTCAAGGATATTATTTTCATATACAGTGGTACTGGCCACCGCACTGTCATAACCAGTTGTGGATACTTCGATGGTAATATTACCTGGATTCAGCCCTGTAATCTGATAGTAGCCATGAGCATCCGTAGTTGCCGTTGCCGTAGTAGCGCCAGTTACACTAACGCTTACATTGACTAGTGGCTGCCCGGTTGAACCATCGGTAACTGTACCCCGCAACTCCGTAACTGGCGCATCAACTGGCGTCAATGCAGGTGAAAATATATAAATACTACCCGCAACTATGTCGACTGAACCGGTTACAGTTGAATACCCAGACCTGGTTGCCTGTACACTAACACTGCCAGGTTGCACGTTAGCAATTTGGAAATCTCCATTGCTGTCCGTCAGGACAGAACCGGAAACCCCTGAAACCGTAATTGTTACCCCTGCAAGTGCGGACCCGCTACTGGTGTCGGTTATAGTACCCCTAATGGTGCCACTAGTCGCCTGCGCTTGCTTGACCATCTGGATGGTCCCAAAATCAAGCAGCTGACCTGCACTTAGACTTGTGTTAGTGGTAACAGTAGCGTAGTCAGTATGAGTAATTTCCAAAGAATAGGTGCCAGCGGCAAGGTTGATGAATGAGAAGCCGCCATCAACATCAGTTGACCTTGATTGGGATTCTGTACCGCTCAGTGTTAGGCTAATTCCTTCTAATGGAAGTTGTGTATCAGCATCAACAACAGTACCAATTACACTAGACAGCGCAGGAGCATTCGGAGGCGAGGCAGCGAGCTGTAATGCCCTTAGCACCAGTGCTGTCGTATAAACATCCCCAACCCAACTCTCATCAGACAACTGAGACTCTCTCAGCCTTGAAAGGCTATCAGCAATAGGAGTTAATTCATCCAAACTACCTACCAATGCAATCAATGCCTGAGCAGAAATAAATGTCTCTCCCCACAATGCATCGCTTTCTTTTTCATTCAAAAGATAGTTCTGGGCATTCGATATATTAGATTCCAGATTATAGAGATCCCGATATAGTGCTATAGCACTTAATACTAAAGAAGTAACATAGACCGATGATTCACTATTCGGCCCGAGTGCAGACTGGCCCCAACCTCCATCTGCATTCTGCTGGTTGTATAAATAGTCGACCGCAAGCCTTGCTTGGTAAGATGAAGTACGCCCAGCCACCGAAAACGCTTCCGCTGCAAAAGCGGTATCTAATACAGTGGCATTGAACCCTGGAAGTTCAGAAAAACTGCCGTCAAGTTGCTGCAACCCTTCTAGCTCTGACAACAAGGAGCTTGCATCATCGCCTGATTCCATTAAGGCAATAATTTTTCGAGAAAGATATTCTGTGCTGTAAAAAGATTCACTGGAGAGAAAAATGTAGCCTGTTGTAACCTCAGCTGTCTCTACATTTGCAATGGAAAAAGCCCGCAAGGTCTCGGCAGTTGTTTGCACTGACGTAGCAATATCGTTTCCAGTCCCGTAACTGCCATCGGGATTGTTGTGGGTGGCCAGCCAGCTGAGGCCGTCAGGAATCGAAGCGGAGGCAGTATGTGCAAGAAAAATACAAAGGAAGATGACTAGTGCTTTTTTTAACCCAAATGACACGCGGGGCGCCCTCCGTAGCCTGACAGCAATAAATAGAGACCTTAACTAACCGGTATCACACTAGCCCACATAAACCCTATCTTCAATAGGGCATTACCATCAATCAGCAACTAGAAACCTTCTCGTGGCATTGCAATAAATAATGCTATCGCATTGTATTTTCTACATATAATTTGGTCGCAAGAATCTCCACGATCATACGTAAAATCAGAGAATTTCATTCGTATATTACGCTTCAATAGAGTGATGAATTCTTTTTGATCTCTCTGTAACTGAGTAATCAAGGTTATTTTTCATAATCGAACTTCCATCACCTTGGTTCAGACCCGGTGATGCGGACAGTATCCAAGAAAATCCATAATGGTTGAGTAGTACCGAACTCTCGGCTCAGATCTGTTATGTTCCCAATTTCTGAGTGTCCAGGGATTGACGCCCAATCTTGGGGCAACATCAATTTTCCTGAAACCGCGTTTGACTCTCATACGCTTTAGATGGTCTCCGAGGGTATGGCAATCTTCTAGCGAAGGGTAACTCTTTGTTTTCCTTGCCTTCAGTGCTATATGGCAAAAAGGCAACGCAAGGGTGTCCCTGCGGCCACCTGGGAGACGGCAGCAACCGCTGTCACTGTACCCTAGACCGGATCACCCGCTACCGCAACCGAATCTCCGGCCCGTTGATCGACCGCATCGACATGCATGTGGAGGTGCCGAGACAGCCTCTGCAGCTCGATCACCAGGCACCGCAGAATAGAGAGGAGTCGAGCGAAACCATCCGCCGCCGGGTCATCACGGCACGTGATATACAACTCCAGCGGCAGGGCCGCACCAATCAGGCCCTGCAGGGATTGGACATCGTGAAATTCGCCAGGCCGAACAAGGAGGGTAACGCACTGTTGCACCGGGCGATCGAAAAACTTGGCCTGTCGATGCGCGCCTATCACCGCATTCTAAAGGTGGCGCGCACCATCGCCGACTTGGAGACGAGCCCGAAGGTGGAGACTGCGCATATCAGCGAGGCGATCGGGTATCGACGCTTGGACAGACGTTAACCCATACTAGCAACGCGTAGATTGAATCCTATAGCTCAATGCGTATCCGCATTTTTTAAAAATGAATCCTGTCCTCTTGGCATGATGTCCAGAGTATTAAGACACCGCTGCGAATCAGCTTGATTGTCTTGTTTCGAGCATGAAAAACATGACATGTCTTGGGATAAGCACTCACCTGTATGTACGGAAATATGCTGTACAGATAACCGGATCGATGCTAAAGTAATATCAGCTCATCGTAATGAGAGAAAGGTACCTGGTATGACCACATCACGCATTGATATGCGCATTGATAACGAGATCAAGGCGGCGGCAGAGAAGGCGGCAGCGCTTCTGGGAACGAAGAGCCTGACGGAGTATATCGTGCGCCTGATCGAAAAGGACGCGCGCCGCGTCATTAGCGAGCATGAATCCATCGTTGTCAAGGACGATCTGTTCGACCGTTTTATGAGTGCCTGTGAGGCCGCCGAAGCACCCAACCAGAAGCTGCGCGACGCAAGGGATTATGCGGAAGAGCGCGGTATCAGGTGACCCCGGAAACACGATTCGTCGAACTTGAAAAAACAAGGCATGATCGCGCCTCGTTCGACTGCGGCATACTAGAACTAAACAAATTTATTCGTCAATCTGCCGCCCGACACCGGGAAGCCGGGGTCAGCATGACCATGGTCTTGCCTGCCAAATCTCCCAAGAATGAGAAGGCACGTATCTGCGCTTTTTACACGCTATCCCATACCCAGATTGAGCGGGAGACGCTTCCCCCGGCTTTGGCCAAGAAACTGCCCCGATACCCCGTACCGGTGTTGCTTGTTGCACAACTGGCCGTGCACATAGAGACGCAAGGACAGGGGCTTGGCAAGGTGACGCTAATCCGGGCGCTGCGGCATTGCCTTGAGATCAATGCGCACTTGCCATCAAACGCCGTCGTCGTGGACGCGCTGGAAGAGGGTGTACAGGGGTTTTATGAACAATACGGGTTTCGTGAACTGGACCGGCACAATGGCCATATCCGACTCTATCTGCCAATGAAAACGGTGGCAGCGCTGTTTTCGTAGAGCGGGGCGCACCATCGCCGATCTGGAGGTGAGCCCGAAGGTGGAGACGGCGTATATCAGCGAAGCCATCGGCTATCGCAGTTTGGACAGTGATTAACGCACCAGCCCCTGCTCGACCTGGTCTCTCGTTTCCCTACCACTCAGTTGCTCGATCAGCTCCAGGGCAAAATCCATCGCCGTGCCCGGCCCCCGGGAGGTGATTACCCGGTCGTCGCTGACGACGCGCTCAAGCTGCACATCGACCTGGGGCAGATCCATATTGTCCAACACCCCCGGATAGCTGGTTGCTCGCCGTCCATGCAACAGGCCTGCGCCGGCCAGCACCTTGGGTGCGGCACAGATTGCGGCAGTGAATTTACCCTGTTGATTGAGGCGTTTCAGCATCTCATGGATGCGGGGATCCGCATCAAGATTGTCGGCACCGGGCAGGCCGCCGGGCAGGACCATCATATCGAACGCCTGGTCCATGACGGCATCGAGGGTGGTATCCGGTACCAGGGTGATTCCTCTCGAGGCCTTTACCGGTCCGGTTTTCAGGCCGGCGGTAATCACCTCGATACCGGCCCTTGTCAGTAGATCTGTGATGGTGATTGCTTCGAGTTCTTCGCATCCTTCGGCGAGGGGGACGAGTACGCGTGCCATAGTGGCCTCCCGGTATTGATCAGTTCAGAGACGGGTACCAGCTGAATGCCCTGTAGTTTTAGTTTAGGCAACTCTTCCTGGAGCACGGCCAGGGTTTGAGGGTAGGGATGGGCAATACCGATCGCATGACCCTGAGAACGCGCCTTCAACAATAATTTATCCAACTGACGCCTGATTTCGACCTCTTCCGGTGTATTGTCGAGAAACACGTGCCGCCGGGAAGAGGCAATCAGATTTTTACCGGCAACGCGTTCAGCGACTGTGGCATCGGTGGTTCGACTATCGATGAAATAGAGCCCGCTGGCGCGCAACTCACTCATCAGCCAGCGCATGGCCGTGGGATCCCTGGTCAACAGGCTTCCCATATGGTTGTTGACCCCTGCGACATAGGGAACGGACGCAATATTGCGTTGCAGTGTATGGATGAATCGCTCCCTCGACATAGCCAGGGTAAGTGCCCCATTGCCCAGGGGATTGCTGTTGTCCGATTCCATGGGCTGGTGCAGCATGACCTCTTTATTCGAGGCGTGCGCCTTGCTCGCCAGCTGCCAGGTAAAAGGGGTTTGCGGCAGAAAGGAGTAGGTCACTGCCCCCGGCAGGGCCAGCGCGCGTTCCCCCGCATCCCTCTGGTTTCCCAGGTCGTCGATGATCAGGGCTATCCTCACCGGGCTCGGTGAAGTGTTATTGCCCTCATCCGCCATACCGGCAGTCGTGGTGGCAAGCAAGCCTATCCAGCAGATCAGTAACAAGAGGCGATGCATCGCTGCCCTTTTTCCACTCAACTGGTGGTTTTCTTGCTACGCAGAATGGCCAGACCCTTGAGCAGATTCAGCGCCTCACCCAGCTGATAGTCTTTCTTGACCATATCCCGGTTCTCATCGGCCTGGCTGTCTATATTCTCTTCACTCTTTTTCGACCCATTCCCATTTCCATTGAGAAGATGACCGGAAAGATTTGACTCCTTGATCGGCTTGACCTTGCTATCCTCCGCCTTCGAAACGGTCAGGTCCTCCAGTTCGATATCGGGTTCAATCCCCTCCGCCTGGATCGAACGCCCGGAAGGGGTGAAGTATCTTGCGGTCGTCAACTTGACCGCGGCAGTGTCGGTAATGGGAATGATGGTCTGCACCGAGCCCTTGCCGAAGGTGCGGCTACCCATGATGACGGCGCGATTCTGATCCTGCAGTGCGCCCGCCACGATCTCCGAGGCCGACGCCGAACCTTCATTCACCAGAACCACAATCGGTGCGCCATCGAGGACATCATCCGGCGCCGCTTCGAAGCGTAACTGGGAATCGTTCTCTCTCCCCTCCGTGTAGACGATCAATCCGGACTCCAGAAAGGCATCGCTGACGGAAACGGCGGCATTCAATACCCCGCCGGGATTGTTTCTCAAATCCAGCACCATGCCCAGCAGTGACCCCTCCACTTCGCCTTTCAGCCTGTCCAGGGATTTCAGCATGTCACTGGTGGTATTTGTCTGGAACTGGGATATGCGCAGATAGGCAAAGCGCTCATCCAGAAGACGGCTCTTGATACTGACGACCCGGATGATGTCGCGCACCACGATAATCTTGAGCGGCTTCTCTTCCCCCTTGCGCACGATGGTCAATTCGAGCGAGGTGCCGGGTTTCCCGCGCATCAGGGCGACCGCTTCGTTTAAGCTGAGCCCTTTGACCGGGGTGTCATCGAGGCGAACAATCAGGTCACCGCTGCGGACCCCGGCACGCTGAGCGGGGGTGTCGTCAATGGGGGAAATCACTTTGACAAAGCCGTCTTCCATGCCCACTTCGATACCCAGGCCGCCGAATTCGCCCTTGGTGCCTACCTGTAACTCTTTATAATCATCCGCATCCAGATAGTTGGAATGAGGATCGAGACCGGAGACCATGCCGCGAATCGCGTTCTCCAATAGCACCTCGTCCTCAACCGGCTCCACATAGTTGGCCTTGATGCGCCCGAAGATATCGGCAAATGTACGCAGCTGTTGCAGGGGCAGGCTCTCCAGCTCCTCTTTCGCCATTGTCTGAAATGCGGTCAGCGAGAGACTGACACAAACTAAAATCAGACCAAGACCTCGCAAAGAAGCTTGTCTTACTACTCTTATCATCTGTTTTACCTATAAACGTGCAGCTAGCTCAATGGTTGTACGGCAGTTTGTCCAATACCCAAAGGCATCGCTGGCGTTGACCCTTGAAAAGTGTGAGTGATTGCATAAAAAGATAGTTCCTTTTGTCTGATTTTACGTCCCCAACCGGCAATTTTTCTGCCTTTTATGCGCTGACACCACTGGATCGGGTTTTTCGGCTGTCCATTGTGTCTGATGCCGAAATAGACCCCGGATGATGTCCGACCGCCACTGTTGCCCACCTGGGCCACCACCTCTCCCGGCTCAACCCACTCGCCCGTCTCTTTGAAGAGGCTCTGGTTGTGGCCATACAGGCTCATGTAACCTTCGCCATGATCGATGATCAGCAACAACCCGAAACCCCGCAGCCAATCGGCGAAGGCGACCCTGCCGTGGTGAATGGCGCGAACCTCCTGCCCTTCCGGGGCGGCGATGAGCACCCCGTCCCACTTGAGTTTACCCACCTGCCGCTCCGACCCGAAACGCGCCACCAGCCTGCCGCGAGAGGGCCAGGGCAGTTTGCCTTTACGGGAGTTGAAGGGAACATGAGCGGTGGAGTCGAGGGGGATGTCGGAGAGCGCCTGCTGGATCTGCGTAAGCAGCGACCGAAGTTGCTTCTCATCCGACTTGAGACCATCCAGCTCCTCCCCTTTGTCCTTCAAGCGCTTGTTGAGACTCGCGATGATCTTCTTTCGTCCGGTCCTGGCCGCTTCTAGCTGTCGTTTCTGGTTTTGGTTCTTCGACAGCAGCTGTTGCAAACGCTGCTCCTCCTGAGCTATCTCCCGCTCGATGCTCCGTAGATGCCGCAGACTCTCTTTAATTGTGTTCATCTGCTGCACACGGGCCGAATTGAAATAATCGTAGTACACCATAATACGACTGACTACGGCGGGATCCTGCTGATTGAGCAGTATTTTCAACTTTTCCTGCCGCCCCATGGCATAGCCCGCGCGTAGCTGCCGCTCAAGCGAGGCCCGGTGCTGATCCAGGTGAAGGCGTGCATCGGCACGCTCACTTTCAAGCCCGGCAAGACGGCGCTTCTGTCGGTTCAAACTCTGTTCCGTCACCCGGATTCGGCGGGCGAAATCACCAATCTGCTTTTCTGTATTTTGCAGGGCCTGGCTTTGTTGCTCCCACTTGCCATGGGTAGAGCGTAACTGTTTCTGCAGGGATTGGATGCGTTTTTTTACCTGCTCCAGTTTGGCTCTGGCCTGTTGCTCGGACTCCTCTGCGATAATGGGGTGGGATAAGAGGCTAAGCATCAATCCCAATAAGAGGACCATCAGGCCGCTCGCCCGCCCCATCTATCAAACCTCCCGCGTAAAGTTAATCAATGGATGACCTTGCATCTCATCAGGTTGAGCCAGTCCCATGATTTTCAGCAGCGTTGGCGATATATCGCACAAGGCGCCGCCCTCCAGCAGTTCCGCATTGCCTCGACCAACATAGACCAACGGTACCGGATTGGTTGTATGCGCCGTGTGCGGCTGATGGTTTTCATGGTCTTCCATCTGTTCGGAATTACCATGATCCGCAGTGATCAGCAGTTCGCCGCCTGCCAGATGGATGGCCTTTAAAACCCTGCCCAGACAATGATCCAAGGTCTCGATGGCGAGTTTTGCCGCCTCATATTTCCCGGTGTGCCCCACCATGTCACTGTTGGCGTAATTGCAGATGATGACATCATGTTTGTCATCACCAATCGCCGCCACCAGATGATCGGTGACCTCCTCGGCGCTCATTTCAGGCTTCAGATCATAGGTCGCCACCTTCGGCGACGGCACCAGGATACGCTCCTCCCCCTCAAACGGCCGCTCACGACCGCCATTGAAGAAGAAGGTGACATGGGCATATTTCTCCGTCTCGGCCAGTCGCAATTGGCGCAACCCCTGCTTGGAGATGGTTTCACCGAATACATTACGTAACTTTTCCGGAGGGAATGCGACCGGTATCTCGAAGCGTTTGTGGTAGCGGGTGAGACTGACGAATTCGCCCAGGCTGGGACTTTGCCTGCGTTCGAAACCCGCAAAGTCCTCCTCGACGAAGGCGCTGGTCAACTGACGGGCCCGGTCTGCGCGGTAGTTGAGGAAAAACACCACATCGCCATCGCCTATGGTTACCGGCTCCTCCCCGGCAGGCACGATAGCAGTAGTCTTGACAAACTCATCGCTCTCTCCCCGTGCATAGGCATCAAGCAGGCCTTGTCGGGCATCTTCCACCTGATAGTTCGCCTTGCCCGCCACAAGCAAATCATAGGCCTCTTCGGTTCGATCCCAGCGGTTGTCTCGATCCATGGCGTAGTAGCGACCGGTAAGGGTTGCGATCCGTCCTCTGCCCAATTCGGCAAAAACAGTGTTCGTCGCAATGATCGAAGCCTCGGCACTCTTTGGCGGGGTATCCCTTCCATCCAGAAAGGCATGCAGATAGACATGTTGCGCCCCCCGCTCAACGGCCAGCTCGATCATGGCATGGATATGATCCTCGTGGCTATGTACGCCTCCGGGAGAGAGGAGCCCCATGATATGTATCGACTTTTGCCTGGCAATTGCCTTATCGACCGCTTCAGTCAGGGTCTCGTTAGTGAAAAAGGAACCCGTCCTGATCGAGCGGCTGACCCTGGTAAACTCCTGGTAGACCACCCGTCCAGCCCCCAGGTTGAGATGACCCACTTCCGAGTTGCCCATCTGCCCTCCCGGGAGACCGACAGAGGCCCCGGAGGTATTGATAAGGGTGTGAGGCTGCTCACGCCAGAGGCGATCCCAAACCGGCGTAACTGCATTGTCAATGGCGTTGGCTTCTGTGTCCTCGCTGTAACCCCAACCATCAAGGATGATCAGGGCAACCGGTTTGGGTCTCTCCGTCATTGTTTGTTCTCTGAATATCTACTACTCATGATTAGGCCAATCGCTCATTAAATCACCAATCCCCGAAGCAAGCCAGAATCCACGGGAAGTCGGGATTAGCATGCCAGAATTGCTCACTGATAAACCGGATAATATAAAGGGGTTCTCATTCGGTGGAAAAACAGCGTATTATTGTATTAGGGCCTGTTAACATTAATCCGATGGGCTCTGTCGCGCCTTGCCGGACTGACGATCATCCCGGGAGGTCCGACTGGATTTGTATTAAGCAGGCCTAGGGCCTGTTAACACTAATCCAATACGCCCTGCTGGGGCTGTTTTCGTGCCCAGCAAGGCAGAATGAGCGTGGTGTAGTTATTCTACACGAGCGAATGATAACGCCGCTGGGGGCGAAAACAGCCCCAGTCCTTCGGGTTGTGCCTGAAAAAGCGCCACTCGGCGTTGCTCGTCATTCATTTGGAATAACCAAACTTCTCTCCTCGCGCCTTGATTGGCGCTTTTTCAGGCACAACAGGGTGCATTGGATTAGTGTTAACAGGCCCTAGTTACTGGTAAAAAGGCTGGTTTCATGGAAAACAAATACGACAAAAGCACCCAACCTCTCAGTCTCCAGGAGACAGAGGGGATGGAAAATCTATTTGCCACCGATGAAGACGTCGACCGTGCTTCGCGCTCACTCAAGGCCATGTCCCATCCGTTGCGCCTGAAAATACTTTGTACCCTGGGCGGCCAGGAGGTGAGCGTACAGGATATTGTGGAGCAGGTAGGCACTTCACAGAGCAATATCTCTCAGCATCTTGCCATACTACGGGATAAGGGCATCCTCGCATCCAGAAAAGACGCCAATCGCGTCTATTACCGGGTCAGCGATTTTCGAACCCTTAAACTGATCGGGATGATGCGCGAGGTCTTCTGCACACACAGCTGAAGGCTGATTCTGTCCGTTCCCGCCTCAGGCGGGCTGTCGCTGATTAAAGATGCCGAATCAATTCTCATGGTTATCGGCAATCAGCCCTTAACCCTACTGCCCTCCTGTTATAAACTCTCCCCCCCTTGATAGATTAATCTGCATAAGAGGCACCAATGCAACAGCTCATCGAATTCACGATGAATCACTGGATACTCGTCCTTACGTTTGTCGTAGTGGCCGGATTCCTGATATTCAACCTGCTTGTCGGTGACAAAAACGCCGTCGATCCCGTCACCGCCACTGAGTTGATCAACCATCAGGATGCCGTGGTGGTGGATGTAAGACCGGCAGCCGACTTCAACAAGGGCCATATCATCAATGCGATCAGCATACCCAGTAATGGCTTCGCCAATCAGATAGGTGCGCTCAATAAATACAAGGAGAAACCGATAATTATCAGCTGTCGCTCCGGCGCCCAGTCCTCGGCCGCCACTGGGCAACTGAAAAAAGCCGGATTCGAACAAGTTTACAACCTGAAAGGGGGTATACTTGCCTGGCAAAGTGCGAATCTTCCCATTACCCGGAAATCCAAGTAGCCCCACCTCATAGGAAGCAGTCATGACAGATGCCAAACAAGACGAACAGAATCGAGAATTCGCCCTGCAGCGAATCTATACCAAGGATATCTCATTCGAAACACCAAACACTCCGGCGGTTTTCCAGCAAGAGTGGAAACCGGAGACCGGCGTAAACCTCAACACTGAGGTAAACAAACTCACTGACACCGCGTATGAAGTGACGCTCTCCGTCACGGTGACCACTAAGGTGGGAGACAACACGGCCTACCTGGTAGAGGTCAAACAGGCGGGGATCTTCAGCATCACAGGCTTTCCCGATCAGGAGATGGGCCCGCTGCTTGGCGCCTACTGCCCGAATCAGCTCTTCCCCTTTGTGCGCGAGGCCATCTCCGACATTGTCATGAAGGGAAGTTTCCCGCAGTTGGTGCTGCAACCGGTCAATTTCGATATGTTGTATGCACAGCATCAACAGGAGTTGGCGAAAAAGGCGCAGGCGCAGGCCCAGGCCGAGAGCGAAGCCCAGCACTGAGCAGAATGGTTGCTTGGTAACAGGCCCTTATGAACTCGAAGCGAATTCAGCGCCATGGATGAGCCGAATAACAGTACCATCGCGGTACTCGGGGCCGGATCCTGGGGAACAGCCCTGGCGATACTGCTCAGCGGCAACGGCCACAGGGTCAGCCTATGGGGTCATCTGCAAGAGGAGATCGAGGCGCTGATCCGGGACCGGGAAAACAAGCAATACCTCCCGGGGGTTGGGTTTCCGCCAATGCTTCATCCTGAAATCGAACTGCACAAGGCCTTACACGGCGCTTCAGAGATCCTTATCGCCGTACCCAGCCACGCCTTTCAAAGCGTTGCCTCCAACATAGCCCCCTTGCTGCAGGCCCAGCCCGGTATCACCTGGGCAACCAAGGGTTTTGAGCCGGGAACGCAACAACTTTTGAGCGAGGTGGCCGCCGAACGGCTGCCCGGACGAGAGCTGGCTGTCATCTCCGGACCGACCTTCGCCGGCGAGGTGGCGAGGGGATTACCCACCGCTGTCACTGTTGCAGCCACTACAACAGAACACGCGGAACGCATTGCCGAACTCCTCCACGCCCCCTGGTTTCGTGCCTATACCAGCGATGACCTGGTCGGGGTACAGGTAGGCGGCGCCAGCAAAAACGTCCTCGCCATTGCGGCCGGTATCGCCGACGGACTCGGCTTTGGCGCCAACACCCGAGCTGCATTGATCACGCGCGGGCTGACTGAGATCATGCGGCTGGGCCTCAAACTCGGCGGCAGGCAGGAGACCTTCATGGGGCTTGCCGGACTGGGCGACCTGGTATTGACCTGCACCGACAACCAATCCCGCAATCGCCGCATGGGCCTGGCCCTTGCCGAGGGTCTTTCCATGGAAAGGGCCCGGTTGAGTATCGGGCAGGAAGTGGAAGGGGTACACGCGGCCCAGGAGGTCTACGCCCTGTCGCAAAGGCATGGTGCGGAGATGCCGATATCCGAGCAGGTCTATCGGGTGCTGTATGAGGGATTGGCGCCTAAAGAGGCCGTGCACAACCTGCTGGAGAGGCGGCAAAAGGCCGAGGGTCTGTAACTCAACGCCGGAAATCCCTCAATCCAAATCCAATCAAACTCCACCCTCGAAGCCCGCTTGACGCCAGGCCTCATAGAGAATCAACGAGACCGCGTTGGAGAGATTCAAACTACGACTGTGCGGTAACATGGGAATGCGGATACGTTGAGTCGGTTCCAACCCGCCCAGTACATTCGCCGGCAGACCCCGACTCTCCGGACCGAACAACAGCGCATCACCGGGCAAAAATACCACATCCGCATAGCAGCGCTGCGCCTTGGTGGTGCAGGCATAGAGATTTTTCGGCGCTATCCTTTCCATAAACGCCTCGATGGTCTCATACTCCCCGATATCGGCCCACTCCCGGTAATCGAGCCCTGCCCGTCGCAGCCTTTTATCATCCAGATCGAAGCCCAGGGGGTGAATCAGATGTAATTTGCTGCCACTATTGGCACACAGGCGTATGATATTTCCTGTATTCGGTGGAATTTCCGGCTCGTAGAGCACAACATGGAACACTCCTCACCCCCGGCTGGAGAAACAGAATAGATTGATGAACAATAGCGGCCCTTCAACCCTGCAGACTGCGTTCTGTGGACTTAAATTCAATTCACCCATTGTACTGCTCTCAGGATGTGTCGGTTTCGGCGAAGAGTACACAAGGGTGAGCGGCTTCAGCAATCGGGATGCCGGCGCCGTCTGCCTCAAAGGGACCACCCTGGAGCCACGCCTGGGCAATCAGCCCCATCGAGTCTATGAAACACCGGATGGCATGTTGAATGCAATCGGACTACAGAATCCCGGTGTCGATCATGTCATCGATGAGATTCTTCCCTCCCTCGATTTCACCGAGACCCGTTTCATCGCCAACGTCTCCGGCTCCACGGTGGAAGAGTATTTTGAAGTCACCCGGCGTTTCGACGACTCACCCATCGATGCCATAGAGATCAATATCTCCTGTCCCAACGTCAAGCAGGGCGGTGTCGCTTTCGGTAACGATCCGGCGATGTCGGCACGCGTGGTGGAGGCTTGCAGAAAGGCGACACGCAAGCCACTGATCACAAAACTCTCCCCCAATCAGACGGATATTGCTGCCAATGCAAAAGGGTGTATTGAGGCGGGCAGTGACGCCTTCGCCGTCATCAACACTCTGATGGGCATGGCTATCGATATCGATAGCCGTACCCCTCTGATAGGCAATAACCAGGGCGGCCTTTCCGGGCCGGCGATAAAACCGGTGGCGCTGTTGAAGGTCCATCAGGTCTATCAGGTCTGCCGCGATCACAATATTCCGATCATCGGCCAGGGGGGGATCGTTTCGGCAGAGGATGCCCTTGAGTTCATGATCGCAGGTGCCAGTGCTGTTGGTGTGGGTACAGCCCTTTTTTATAATCCGTTAATTTGTAAAACTATCAATACCGGGATAATGCGCTATATGGAACGCCACAAACTGCAGTCAGTCGATCAACTCGTCGGGACACTGCAGTTGAACCAACAACCGACCGCAAAATGTGGTTGCTGAAAAAGGATAGTCTTAAGCATGAGTGAGATTGTCGTACACCCCACACCGGAAATCCTGAAAAGGTTTCATCCCCTGGATCAACTCAACGACATTCAACTTGAGCTGCTTGGTCGTTCCATACAGATTCATTCAGCCGGGCGAGGACTTAAGATCCTTGAACAGGGAGATATCACGCCATTCAGCCTCTACCTCATCAAAGGCAAGTTACGGCTTCTCTCCACTGACGGCCGGGTCACTGAAATCCTCGATGACTCCCCGCAGGCACAAAGCCCCATCGCCAATTTGATTCCCAGACGCTACACCGTAGAGGCGATGTCCCCAACGGATTACCTGGTGATCGAAAACAGTCTGCTTGAGGGCCTTTTGAATGACGATGAAGGGTTTACCGCGACCGAGTTAGGCAGCGATAGCCAAATCATGGATCCGATACTTGCCGAAAGCAGGATGACACAGGTCCTGCTCGAAGACCTCAATACCAACCGCCTGGTGTTGCCGAGTCTGCCCGATGTGGCGGTACGTGTTGGCCGGGCTATGCGGGACGAAACAACCAATGCGAGAAAACTGGCCAATATCGTCCAGACCGATCCGGCGATTACAACCAAGCTCGTGCGTGCCGCAAACAGTCCTCTCTATGCCGGCGTGACACCGGTCGACTCCTGTGCCGCCGCGATTGTCCGCCTGGGCGCTGACACGACCCATAAACTGGTCCTGACTTTCGCCTTGAGAGAGTTGTTCAATACACATTCGAGTGTCCTGAAAAAGCAGATGCACAGGTTATGGGAGCATAGCGTCAAGGTGAGCGCTATCTGTTATGTCCTTGCCAAATTCTCCGGTCGCTTCAACGCCGAGCATGCCCTGCTAGCCGGACTACTGCATGATATCGGCAACGTGGCAATACTCAGCTACGCGGAGAACTATACTGAGGTCGCCAACGACAATGAAAAGCTGGCGCAGGTGATGCGCGATTTGCGTGGCCGCATCGGTAGTGAGATTCTGCGTAGCTGGGGCTTCATCGACGACCTGATACTGGTTACGGAAGAGGCGGAAAACTGGTTCCGGGAGCATGAAGGGGAGGGGGATTATGCTGATCTGGTAATCGTTTCCCAACTGCATACCTATATCGGCAGTGATGAGATGAAGCATCTGCCGACCCTTGATCAGGTCCCTGCTGTAAAACGGCTCAACCTGGGTGAGTTGACACCAAGACTCAGCCTGAAGATCCTGGACAAGGCGGAAGAAAAGATTGCCCGCGCCAAACAGATGTTGACGGCCTGAGATCTTATCCGAGCATGGCAGCCAATCCACGAGTGTCGTGGTTGCTGTCGAGTACGATCTTCATGGTCATTGTCAATGGCACCGAGAGAAACATACCCACCGGCCCCAGTATCCATCCCCAGAAGACCAGGGAAATAAAGACGATCAGCGGCGATAACCCCAGACCTTTTCCCATGAAGCGCGGTTCAATGACATTCCCCACCAGGCTGTTCACCACCAGGTATCCCACAGCCGTCCATAGACTCGCCTGTGGTCCGAACTGAATCAGTGCCAGCAGTACCGCCGGCACCGCAGCGATGATGGAGCCGATATTGGGCACATAGTTGAACAGAAACGCCAGCACTCCCCAGAGCACCGGATAGTCGATATCCAAAAACCACAACCAGACACCGATCAAAATGCCGGTCAACATGCTGGTCGAGGTCTTGATCACCATATACTGCTTGATACTGGATGTGATCGCCTCCACCCTGGCCAGTGATCGCTCGGGACTTTCCGCGTGATTTTTCAATTTTGCCTGGAATGCATTCGCCTCCAGCAGCATAAAGATCACGGTAATCAGGATCAGGAAGGCCTGGGTCAGTACATTGCCGAGGCCACCCATCAACTTGCCGGCCATCGCCATCGCCTTCGCCGGATTGAAATAGGTGGTGATGGTCTGAACATTGAGTTCCACACCCAGGGTGGAGAGCCAGGTGACAAAGTTGGTGCTTTGCAGCTTTAAACTCTCCTGGTACTTGGGCAGATTGTTGGTGAAGTCATCCAACGACCCGCCGACCAGCCAGGCCATCAGCACGCCTGTCACTACGATCATACCGACGACCAGTATCATCGCCACACCGCCGGGCACGCCTTTCCCCTTCAGGAAAAACAGCGGTGGCGCAGAGATAACGGCGATAAATAGGGACAGCAGAAAAGGGATGAGTAATGTGTCGGCTGCCTTCATACCCGCCACAACCACCACGAATGCAGCCATGGACAGCAGAAAACGGGATGTGGGCGAAATTTGGTGTGGCTGCTCGTTCACTGCTTAATAGTTATATCAGGCGCTTGCGGAATTGTTACTTAAATTCAGGAAGTTGGCTGTTCAAATACCACTTTTCCTGCGCTTCATCGTAGAGCCACTCCTGCTGATCCGCGATCTCCTTTACGACCTGGCTCTCCTGAAACACAAATTGAATAACTGCGGTCTGAACGGCGCGCTTATCACCCAGCATGGTCGGCCCCTGGATCACCTCATAGCCGGTTACCCTGATATTCGCACGCCCCGGGGTTCTGTCCGTCGCAGCATGTTCCGGATCTTGAAACTTCGACACATGTTGCCCCGAACTCCAGCGTACGGTCGCCTCGTAGCTGCGTAATGTGTCTTGCAGCGTCTGCGCGCGTTTACGCTCCCCCAGGGTCTGGCATGCCGTGAGCAGGCTTATCAACGACATGATGAGCAATAATTTATGTGACAACGGTATTTCCTCCTGCAGGCGAATCGATCAAGGCAACCGGCCGCTATACCACCTTGGTGGGTATCACCCCCCGCTGTTCCAGTGCCTCGATCAACTCATGAACGCACTCCTGTACTGTCCGATCCTGAGTCTCTATGGTTATCTCAGGTTTATTCGGTACATCATAGGGTGCGGATATTCCGGTGAAGTTTGGAATCTCACCCGATCGCGCCTTTTTGTAGAGACCTTTTACATCCCGGGATTCACACACCTCCAGAGGACAGCTTACGTAAACCTCGATAAAGTCCCCGTGAGGAAACAACCCTCTGGCACGCTCCCTGTCTTCACGAATGGGCGAGATAAAGGCTGTAAGGGCGATCACACCCGCATCCACGAACAGCTTTGCCATCTCTCCGATTCTACGTATATTTTCACTCCTGTCCTCGGTACTGAATCCAAGATCGCGGCACAAGCCATGACGAACGTTGTCACCGTCGAAGACATAGGTGCGACACTCCCTTTGATGCAGTTCCTCCTCCAGCGCATGGGCCAGTGTTGACTTGCCGGATCCTGAGAGCCCTGTAAACCACAGCAACTTGGCCCGGTGCCTGTTCATCTTTTCACGCCGTTCACGTGTGACCGTCGCTTCATGCCAGACAATGTTTTTGTTCATCACGCTCAATCCACCACTCCAAGTCAATTGTCTACGCTACCTGTAAATTGGAAATCAGGCAAACGCCATACAAATTTCAAGCGAATTATCCACCCTCTCCAATGAAGAGGCTGTTAGAATGGCAGGCTTTTGTAACTGAATGACATAAAACCATGCCCCAGACAGATCGGGAACCACAACGGGAAGTGATTCTTGGCGATAGCAAGATAACCCTTTTGGGTACAGCCCACGTATCGCGCTCAAGCGTGGAAAAGGTCAAACAACTCCTTGAGACCGGTGACTACGATGCGGTGGCGGTGGAGCTGTGTCCAAGCCGTTACAATGCGCTGATCAATCCGGACGACCTGGCAAAAATGGATCTGCTGAAGGTCGTCAGGGAGAAAAGGGTGATGATGGTGATGGCGAATCTAGCCCTCGGAGCCTATCAGCAAAGGCTGGCTGACCAGTTCAACATCTCCCCCGGAGAGGAGCAGAGGGAAGCTATCCGCCTTGCCCGGGAATCCCATCGCGACCTGCTGCTGATCGACAGGGAGATCAGCACCACACTCAAGCGGGTGGCGGGCAACCTTTCATGGTGGAAGCGGTTTGCCCTCTTCACCGGCATCCTCGGCACCATTCTATCCAAGGAGGAGGTCTCTGAAGAGGAGATCGAGCACCTGAAAGAGGGGGATATTCTCGAGACAACGTTCGCCGAATTCGCCGAAGACCGCCAAGATCTCTACCTGCCTCTGATCGACGAACGCGACCGATATATGGCCGCCAGATTATTGCAGGAGGTTGCAAGCAAAGGGCATGAAGATCTGTTGGTTGTGGTGGGGGCCGGTCATATGAACGGTATCGCCAACTACCTGCAAAATCCTACCAGCGCTCCGGATGAGCAGATCAGGCAACTCGAACAGGAACCCAAACCCAGTCGCTGGCCGAAGCTGATTCCATGGATCATCGTGGTATTGATATTCAGCGGCTTTATTATCGGCTTTCAACGCAGCCCTTCATTGGGTTGGCAGCTGGTGGTCGACTGGGTCCTGATAAACGGCGGTTTGTCCGCCCTGGGTGCCTTACTCGCCGCCGCCCATCCGTTGACCGTCTTCACCGCTTTCTTCGCGGCGCCCCTGACCTCACTGAATCCGACGATTGGCGCAGGCATGGTGACCGCAGCAGCCGAGCTGTTTCTACGCAAACCGACAGTTGCCGACTTCGCACGTCTACGCAACGACACCACATCATTTCGTGGTTGGTGGAAAAACCGGGTCTCCCGAACCCTGTTGATTTTTCTCTTCAGCACCCTGGGTTCAGCGATTGGCACCTATGTCGCCGGATTCAGGATTTTCGAACGACTGGTCGATTGAACTGCAATACTCAATCGACGGCTGCTTCGAGTGAGTTCATTACGTCACTTATACGCTTAATCCTCTCTCGGCGAATCGCATCACCTAACAGCCTGCCCATCAGCGTAGGATCAAGGGTTGCCGATGACACCTCTGAAGCAGCCTGGTAGATGCGCATCAGATCATGCGCTTGAGGGTAGGGGCGTTGCCGAAAACCCAGTCGTCCCTGGTAATCTGCCTGACACACCAGGATGAATTGTTGTAGGCGCTGCGGCTGGCGAAAGGCATCCAATCCAGCAAGCAGTTTCAGAACCGTTTTCGGCTTTAAATCGTATAATCGATGCAGATATCCATGAAATGTGGCGCAACGGCAGGCCAGTTCGCGAAAACGGGTCGGCGCCTTGATGCGACTGCATATCCGTTGAATCGCCTTTACGCCACGAGCCTCATGGCCATAGTGACTTGGCAATATTCGCTCTGGGGTGGTCGCCTTACCCAAATCGTGGGTAAGCGTGGCGAACCTGACTTCCGGATCATCACTCAAGTCAACGGCGACCTGTAGCGCCAACATGGTATGTTCACCGCAATCCACCTCCGGATGCCAATGCTTCGGTTGGGGAACGCCCCACAGCGCATCGATTTCCGGGAACACCCGTTGCAACGCACCCACCCCTCGCAAGGTCTCGAAAAAGGATCTGGGCTGCGGCTCGCCAAGCGCCCCAGACAGCTCTTGCCAAACCCGCTCCGAAACCAGCTTGTCAAGCCTCCCGGCCACCACCATTTCAACCATCAGGGCCTCAGTCTCAGGCGCCACGGTAAAGCCGAAATCGGCATAGCGCGCCATGAAACGGGCGACGCGCAGAATGCGGATGGGATCATCGACAAAGGCATCGGAGACATGACGAAGCAGGCGCCTTTGCAGATCTTCACAGCCACCGAAAGGATCGATCAGCCGTCCCTGCTCATCCTCTGCAATGGCATTGATGGTGAGGTCACGCCGGGCAAGGTCCTGCTCAAGGGTAACCGGACCATCGTCGACGAAGTAGCCTTTGGCGCCATCCGCAGATCGTCGACTGCGGGCAAGCGCATACTCCTCATGGGTTTCGGGATGGAGATAAATCGGAAAATGGCTGCCGACCTGCTGAAATCCACGGGCCAACATGATATCGGGATCAGCGCCTACAACGACAAAATCACGCTCCTTGATCGGCCTGCCCATGAGCCTGTCTCTGACGGCCCCGCCTACCAGATAGGTCTGCATCAGTAGCCGCGGATTTCCTTGAAATTTTTCCGTGCGGCCTCGACTTTGTCCTCCGCCTCTTTGATGCGGTCGAAATATTCGGGTTTGATGCGGCTTCTTCCGCCGCTCAAATATTGTCGATCATCTTCGCCAAGCTCCTTGGTCCGTTCCAGATCGGCTTCAGCATCTTCCAGCTCCTCGCGCGCCTTGGATAACCGCTCTTCTCGAGAAGCCTTCTTCTCCAGACGTTTTGCCCTGGCCTCTTCCATTGCCTTGCGGATGGCCGCATTGCGCTCCTCTGTATCGAGTTTCGATGCCTCAGAGGGACCCGGCTGAATTTCGATCTTCTCTACCGTACTGTCTGTCTTCGGCGGTGTATCGGTATAGGTCACATTACCCTCGGCATCCACGGACCGGTAGACATCTCCCGCTTGCAGCAGGGCCGGCAAGGCCGCTATCAACGATGCCAGAACTGTTATACGTATATCCATGCTAATCCTCGACTACGTGGTTGATGACCTGTCTCACGCTTGTGTGTGGACTACACACACTGCAGGCACCATGATTTTGAGCAACCACTGTTCGCGTTTGATCTGAACGTTAAGAGGCCCGTACTCATTAGACAACAATCTTTCGCTTCATTCATGAATCATTGAGTTCGGTCATGGCTATCATAGGGTCTTCCCGTGTTTGCTCACAAGAGATAACTTCAGCAACAACCGACAAGTTACTGCTGTCATTTCCCCCGGGATTGGCCTACAGTCTCTCGAAATGGCCACAGTATCCTTCGCAAGATTTTGTAAATCCAGGAAGAAAACGACTGGTTTGTGCTTGTTATCGCTACATACTGGACTCTAAATTGATAGAGTTAGAAATCCAGGGGTTCCATATCTGACAATGCCGAGGGGAGACATTAGATATGAATGACTTTATCGAGAAGCGCGACTTTTATCGGATGGTGGTGGATGGCGAGGTCCGATACCGTATCGAAGGCGAGAGTCAGGTCTCCACCGGCAAGGTAAAGAATCTCAGCAATTCAGGCCTGCTGATGAGCTCCGACAGGGAGATGACACCCGGCACCAAGATAATCATTGCCATCATACCGGGTCATTCCATCACACCCCCCCTGCTGGCGGATGCAAAGGTAATTCGCAGCGATTCCGCCGAGAGCGATCAATTCAATATCGCCTGCAGTATCGACCGCATCCTGACGGAGAGCGACACAGGCCCCGATTTTCCCTGATTCAGTTCTTGTACTTCTTGTGGCAGGCCTTGCAGGCTTTGCCCGTCGTCTCCAAGGCCCTGCCGAGGGATGCCTTGTCACCATTGACCGCGGTTTCACTCAAACCCCTGGCCGCCTCTGCCAGTTTCTGGTATTTGGCTTCGAAGTCATCGAATTCCATCCAGATTTCCGGCAGCGCATCACTCTCCTCAGATTCTGAATCCTCGGGAAAGCCTGGCAACAGATTCAGCCCGGAGGCGCTTGCCAGGTCTTTTGCATGATGGGCGAACACCTTTTGGTCGAACGGAATCTTGCCTTTCATCATGTTGGACATCGCCTTCATATTCCAGCCGAAGACATTCATCACGCCCTGACGGTACTCGACCGCCCTCTCTATGTCATCGGCCCACGCTACCGGTGATGCGCATATCAACGATGACGTCAGCGCCAAGGAAAGCATACTCCCGGTGAAACTATTGTTTTTGCACTTCATTGAAAATCCCCCATGAATCGACAGGATGATGTATTGATAAATTCTATAATTGTAAACTGAAGGGCCATACTTTTTTAGGCTACAATAGTCGATCTGATTGTTACCTCGCCACACGCCTCCTGACCCTAGACCGATATGCAGCCATCGCCACGAATACGTGAGATTCCTTACAACTATACGTCCTTCTCTGACCGGGAGATCGTGATCCGGTTCCTTGGCAAACCCATGTGGGAACTGATCGAGGAGCTACGGGGAACTCGCCGCACCGGACGCTCTGCAAGGATGCTGTTCGAAGTACTAGGCGATATGTGGGTTATCAGCCGCAATCCCTACCTCCAGGACGACCTGCTCGACAATGAATCACGCCGAGAGGCCCTGATCGGGGCGCTGAAACATCGCCTTGATCAATTCGAAAACCGTGCCAACGGCAATCAGAAGGCCTTGACCCTGTTGCGTGCGGCAAGGGAAGCCGTGGACAGCTTCCATCGGCGCTTTGACGAACTGATGGCGTTGCGCCGCCGCAGCAAGACCAATCTCATCGGTTTGACCCGGCCAGACAACGTGGATTTCAGTGGTTTCGCCCGTGTCTGCCATGCCACGGACGCAACCGACTGGCGGGTAGAGATACCCTTCGTTGTGATCACCCCCGACTCCGAGCAGGAGATCGCCCCCATCGTCAAGGCATGCATCGATTCCGGATTGACGCTGATCCCCCGCGGCGGAGGTACGGGGTACACCGGCAGCGCCGTACCTCTCGATCCCCATAGCGCGGTAATCAATACCGAAAAACTCGATTTCATCGATCAGATCGAGTATCGCGCATTACCCGGTGTCGATGACAAGGTCCCGACCATCCGTGTCGGCGCCGGTGTCGTTACACGCCGTGTATCCGAGATGGCGGAGGCAAACGGTCTCGCCTTCGCGGTCGATCCCACTTCCCAGGATGCCTCGACCATCGGCGGTAATATCGCCATGAACGCAGGCGGAAAGAAGGCGGTGCTCTGGGGTACTACCCTCGATAATCTCGCCAGCTGGCGCATGGTGATGCCCAATGGTGAGTGGCTCGAGATCGAGCGCCTCGACCATAATCTTGGCAAGATCCATGAACAGGAGGAGGTACGGTTCCGGCTTACCCGCTATCAAAGCGGCAACAATACGCCACAAGCCGAACCAAAGATCCTCAGCATGCCGGGAAGCGCCTTTCGCAAGGCGGGTCTCGGTAAAGATGTCACCGATAAATTCCTAGCCGGGCTTCCCGGTGTTCAGAAAGAGGGCTGCGACGGCCTGATCACCTCGGCGCGTTTTATCCTGCACCGGATGCCGCAACAGGTACGCACCCTGTGCATGGAGTTCTTCGGCAGCGACATCGGTAAGGCAGTACCTGCCATCATCGAGATCAAGCGCTATCTCGACAGGCATGATGAGGTTCAACTGGTCGGCCTGGAACATCTGGATGAGCGCTACTTGAAAGCGGTCAAATACTCCACCAAGGCACCCCGCCATGAGCATCCGAAAATGGTGCTGTTGGCCGATATTGCCAGTGACAATGAAGAGAGGCTGGAGCACGCGGCCGCAGAGGTCATACGCATGACAGAGGCCCGGGAAGGGGAGGCCTTTGTCGCCAGCAGTCCGGAGGCGCGCCGCAATTTCTGGCTCGACCGCGCCCGCACGGCAGCGATTTCAGCCCATACCAACGCCTTCAAGATCAACGAGGATGTGGTCATTCCACTGGACAAGCTGGCCGACTACAGCCGCGGTATCGAACGTATCAACATCGAGGAGTCGATCAAGAACAAGATTCGAATCGCCGAAGAGGTTATTACCTATCTCGCCGGTGACCACTCAATGCGCAAACCGGATGACGATTTTGAGACGAGTGACGAAAACCGCTCCATCCTACAGGCAAAGCTCGATCTGGCGCGGGAGGCTGTGACACAGGCCCGCCAACGCTGGCACTCGCTGCTCACTCAGCTCGACGCCCCCGCCGATGCTCATGACGCACTCTTCGACGAGGCTGTGCAACGCACTGTCGAACCCGGTGACAGATTGCTCGACCTGCTGCTCAGACGCGACCTGGTCGTCTCCTACCGCAACGAAATCGCCACCCGCCTGGATGAGATATTCTCCGGGCAGGAGGTACGCCGAATCCGCCGAGCGATGCGTGATATCCACGCCCGTCTGCGAGATTCCCGCCTGTTCGTCGCCCTGCACATGCATGCCGGTGATGGCAATGTGCACACCAATATACCTGTCCACTCGGACAACTATGCCATGCTGCAGCAGGCAGACCGCATTGTTGACCGCATAATGGATCTGGCGATTTCTCTCGGTGGAGCGATTTCGGGAGAACATGGCATCGGCCTCACCAAACTGCAATACTTGGCAGCGGACAAACTCACCGCATTCGCTGAATACAAACAGGAGGTAGACCCCCAGGGCCGGTTCAATCGCGGAAAGTTGATCGAGGGTGCCGATCTGGAGATGGCCTATACGCCCTCGCTGCGCTTGCTGGAACAGGAGGCCATCATCCTCGAAGAGAGTGAATTGGGCACGCTCAACGACGAGATTAAGCACTGTTTGCGATGCGGCAAGTGTAAACCGGTCTGCATGACCCACATACCCCGCGCCAATCTGCTCTATTCTCCGCGTAACAAGATCCTTGCCACCGGTCTGATCGTGGAGGCCTTTCTCTACGAAGAGCAGACCCGTCGCGGCATCTCCATGCAACACTTCGCTGAGATGAACGATGTCGCGGACCACTGCACGGTCTGTCACAAATGCGAAATCCCCTGCCCGGTAAATATCGATTTCGGTGAAGTGACGACGATGATGCGAAAAATCCTCGTCGACCGGGGTAAAAAGCGCAGAAACCTCGGTACAGCCGCCGCAATGACCTTTCTCAACATCACTCACCCCGCCGCCATCCGCTGGCTGCGCAAGGGACTGGCGGAGTGGGGCTTCAAAGGGCTCAATCTCGGCTATGCACTGGCTGGCAAGGCCGGTATGCGCAAGCCCAAAAACCAACCGCCCAAAGCCACCACAGGAACACCAAAGCCCCAGGCAATGGTGGTGGAGATGGTGCAAAAACCGATTCGGGTCGAACCGCCCAAACTGACCCTGCGGGATGCCCTGAAGCTGGAAACCACAGACTCCGTACCGATCCTGCGCAACCCAAGAAAGGTCAATGAAGAGAGCGATGCGATTTTCTATTTTCCCGGTTGCGGTTCTGAACGTCTGTTCAGTGAAATCGGTTTGGCTACCCTTGCCATGCTTTGTGAACTGGGGGCGGAGACAGTCCTGCCACCCAGCTATCTCTGTTGCGGCTATCCGCAAACCGCAGCCGGCCTCCACGAACGTGGACATCGCATCACCACCGAGAACCGGGTCCTCTTCCACCGTATTGCCAACACCCTGAACTACATGGATATCAAGACCGTGCTGGTCTCCTGCGGCACCTGTATGGACCAACTGCTGAAATATCAGTTCGAGAAGATCTTTCCCGGCTGTCGCCTGCTCGATATTCACGAATACATGGTGGAGCGAGGAATCTCGTTACCGGGTAATCAGCAGACCGAGTATCTTTACCACGATCCCTGTCACACCCCGATCAAACACTACACACCGCAACAGGTTGCCGGCAAACTGATGGGCAAACCCGTACTGCTGAGCGACCGCTGCTGCGGCGAAGCAGGTACATTGGGAACCAGCCGCCCCGACATCGCCAATCAGTTACGCTTCAGGAAATCGGAAGAACTCCACAATGGCATAGATAGGCTGCTTAAAAATGACCCGGCTGCCACACCGCAGATTAAGCTTTTGACAAGCTGCCCTGCCTGCCTGCAGGGACTCAGTCGCTACACCGACGAGACCGCCTTAAGGCCTGATTATCTGGTACTTGAAACCATCCGTCAGCTGCATGGCGAGGCGTGGCAACAGCGTTTCATCGATCAACTAATGCAGGATGGCATTGAGCTTGTACTGGTCTAGCCAGACGCTAACCCGCCAGCGGTAAATAAGGGGTCGTTTCAATATTATTTGAGTGGTTCCGGCGCAATCATGTGCGCCTTACTTCTGCTACTGTTTACTCATACTCAATACAATAATAAGCATACTGAAGGTGAGTTTAATGATCGATACATTCGCGAAGGCCTGCATCAAACATGATAAGGCACTGCGCCAGCGCGTACACTTGCTCGGCGTACTGCTGGGTGAAGTCCTGCGCGAGCAGGTGGGCAAGGAGACTTACACAGTCGTTGAACGATTGCGCAAAGGCTACCTGAAACTGCATGCAAAACCTGATCGTGCGCTCTATAACCGCCTCACCCGACTGATCGAATCCTTACAACCGGAGATGCTGAGTGCCGTGGTACGTGCCTTCAGTATCTATTTCATGTTGGTAAACATCGCCGAAGAGGCGTTTCTGCATCGTCAACGCCGGCGTATTGCAGGCAAGGGAAGCGAGCTTTGGGAGGGATCTTTCGATCACACATTACGTGGCTTCCGCAAGCAGGGCATTGCACCACAGCAACTGCAAAACATTCTTGATGATGCAGCCTATATACCGGTTTTTACCGCCCACCCGACAGAATCGAAACGCCTGGTCGTCATGAAACTGTTACGGCGTATATTCCTCACAAGCGAGGTGCTGGATGCACCGAAACGCGGCCTAAACCAACGGCAAGCGGCGATTAAATCGCTCAAGACGCAAATCCAGATCCTATGGAAAACCGAAGAGGTGAGGGCGGTGCGACCCGAGGTTCGGAATGAGATACGTCTTGGGCTTTACTACTTCCAAAACAGCCTGTTTGAGGCTATTCCCCAGGTTTTTCGCCGCCTTCAGAACGGTATCGACCGGGTCTATGCCGACCATCAGGAGTATCATGGTATCCAGTTACCATCCTTTATCCGATTCGGTTCCTGGATCGGCGGAGACCGTGATGGCAATCCCTTTGTCACAGCGGAAGTCACCCGCCTTGCACTGAAACTGCAACAGCAAACCATACTGGGTGAGTATATTCGTCGTGTCGACAAGCTGATTGCGGAGCTGACCTTCTCCGACAGATTCTGTACGCCCAACTGGTCGTTCAACGAGAACCTCAAATCCGACAACGAACGCTATCAGGCCTTCTTCCAAGACAATCCCAGACGCTTCGAGGATGAACCTTACCGGCGTAAATTGTTCATTGTTCGTGAAAGACTGAAACAGTCACTGCAATCCGTCGAGGCGACGACAACTCCAATACAAGATTCGAATGCGGAAGCCTACACCACCGAGACAGCCTTCCAACGTGATCTCAAGCTGATATCCCATTCAATGCTCAGCCATGGCGATGAAGATGCCGCAGAGGGTGAGCTGCAGGACCTGATCCATCTTGCCGAAACCTTCGGCTTCTACCTGGCACGCCTCGATATCAGACAAGAGTCGTCCCTGCACACGGATGCCGTGGCTGAGATTCTCGGCATTACCGGCGATGCGACCGCGTATCACAACCTGAACAGTCAGCAGCGCATGCAATTGCTCGACAGCGTGATTACCGAGGGTACGACACAACCGTTGCAGGTGGATAAACTCACCCAAGAGACCCGTGACATACTTGAGGTGTTTGACCTTATTGCGGACAGTAAACGCGATATCAGTCCCCTCGCGATTGGACAGTACGTAATTTCCATGACCCACCATGCCAGTGACATCATGGAGGTCGCATTCCTTGGCAGCCTCTCGGGTCTTATCGGTCTGCAGAACGGCGCCTGGTTTTGTCAGCTTGAGATTTCACCCCTGTTCGAAACCATCAACGACTTGAAGAACAGCGAATCGATCCTCGACGAACTGTTTTCCAATACTTGTTATCGGCAACTGCTTAACGCCAATAATGATCGACAGGAAGTCATGCTCGGCTACTCAGACTCCGCGAAAGATGGCGGAATCATGGCCTCAGCCTGGAATCTTTATCAAACCCAAAAGCGTATTATCGCACTTGCGGAAAAACAAGGTATTCAGTGCAGACTCTTTCACGGTCGCGGTGGCACGGTAGGCCGTGGCGGTGGCCCCACCCATCAATCCATTCTTGCCCAGCCCGGCAATACGGTTAAAGGGGAGATAAAATTTACCGAGCAGGGCGAGGTGCTTTCAAATAAATACAGCAATTTCGAAACTGCCATCTTCGAACTGACCATGGGCATCACCGGGCTTTTCAAAGCCAGTCTTGGTGAAGTACGCCATATCAGGGAGGAGAAACAGCAATACCTCGAAGCCCTGGAAGAGATCGCAACCATCAGCGAACACCATTTTCGGCAATTGACCGAAGGCACCGACGGCTTTCTCGACTACTTCTATGAGGCCACACCGGTTAACGAGATCGGAATGATGAATATCGGCTCACGCCCCTCGCATCGTAACAAGGGGAATCGTTCCAAATCATCGGTCAGGGCTATTGCATGGGTATTCGGTTGGGGACAAGCAAGGCAGAACATTCCCGGTTGGTACGGCATTGGCTTTGCGCTTGAGCAATGGCGCAAGCAAAAGCCAGGCCGCATGAATACCCTGCAGGCTATGTATAGGCACTGGCCCTTTTTTCACGCGCTACTGAGCAATGCACAGATGGCGCTGTTCAAAACCGACATGACCATCGCCTGGGAGTACGCCAACCTCTGCGGTGACAACTCCACACGGGATCGAATCTTCAGCAAAATTGAACTCGAATACGCACGGACCAGGAAGCAGATTCTTAAGATAGCCCGAATAGATAATCTGCTGGATGACATGCCAGTACTGCAAAAATCGCTCAGTCGTCGCGACTCCTACCTCGACCCCCTCAACCACATACAGCTGGGTCTCCTCAGACACTATCGCCACACCGATCTCCAGGAGCAAGAGGAAGAGATGTGGTTGCGTCCGTTACTGCGCTCAATCAACGCCATTTCCGCTGGACTGCGAAATACCGGCTAGGCGTATCGCAAAGGATAGGGTGCCCTGCAGCTGATCTTACCATCGAACATTCCGGTCTCAGCCGGACATGTTTGTGAAGCTGCTTGCATATTTGTGAACTCAACCATTGGTCATAACATTTCACTACTGTAGTTTTCGAACCGTGCGCCGATTAAAAAGGAGCGATTCGGCAGATGTCGTCTGTTCGCGCAACAAACAGAAATGCAGATTAAGAATATGTTGTTGATCAAGAATAAAACTCTGGTGGTAATAGTCATAGCACTGGGAATTACGCTGAGTGCCTGCGGCGGTGGCTCGAGCAGCGATACTTCGAGCACCAACAGTACAGATCAGAACAACGCTCAAGACCAGGCGGAGCAGGATACTCCGGCTGCCGCTGATGAAACCCCTCCTGCGACAGAAGAGACAGCACCACCTGATCCGGTCCAGTCAAACCAACGGCCCACCGCTCGCGTGACTGCCTCACAACAGGTCACATCGGGTGAGACCGTGACTTTGGACGGTTCCGGCTCAAGCGATCCGGATGGAGACACCCTGAATTTTATCTGGAGTCAGACCCAGGGATCGTCGATCGGCTTGGTGAACGTGGCAAATCCAACCCTCAGCTTCATAGCCCCAGGCGTCGAACAGGCAACCAGCTACAGTTTCCAGCTGCAGGTAAACGACGGCGAACTCTCTGACAGTGCGGCGATATCCATCACCGTAACACCGATGGTGGACAGCACACCACCCACCATCGTTGCAAGAGTACCACAACCAAGCGCCACGGATGTCCCTGTCACAACCAGTATCAGTTTAGATTTTGACGAACCGCTGCTGGAATCCCTGATCAACAGTCAAAGCCTGCAGCTAAGTGTCGATTCCTCCCCTGTTTCGGCAAGCGTCAGCTACGACGATCAAAACAACCGCCTATCGCTGACCCCAGATGCGGCGCTTAGCACGGCAACAACATACACGGTCACCCTTGCCGGCAACCTGCAGGACCTGGCTGGCAATCCAGTGGCAAGTGTCAGTTGGAACTTCACGACGGGATCGCAATACAACCTGGGAGAGACACCACAAAGCACCATCGATCTCTGTATGAGCACAAGCGATAAGGTGATGCTGAGCCTGATCAACAACGCCAGGGCAGTAGCAAGATCCTGCGGCACGACCAACTATCCGGCGGCGCCGTCGCTCGCCTGGCACTGCAGCCTCGAACAGGCCGCTCAAGGCCACTCCACATCGATGGCCGACAACGATTTTTTCAACCATATAGGACTTGACGAATCAGATCCGGGAGACCGCATCACAGCTACCGGCTACATCTGGCGCACCTATGGCGAGAATATCGCGGCCGGTTACCCTGATGAGGAGAGCACCGTCTCCGCCTTGCTGGACAGCCCCGGTCATTGCGCCAATATCATGAATCCCGGTTTTAGCGAGGTGGGTACCGCGGTTGCGGAAAACTCCGCATCTACCTATGTCATCTACTGGACGCAGAATTTTGCCGACAGATTCTAGGGCCTGTTTAAAACAAGCTGAAGATCAGACCGGTAAAAACCCTCATCGAACAGGCCGCGGATAGGCGCAAATCACCACAAAATAACCGCTACTCTCCCGTTCCACTATTCCACCTACCGCATACGTTCCCACGCAGAGCGTGGGAACGAGAAGAAAATGATATAACGCTCGTTCCCATGCTCTGCGTGGGAACACATACCGTTAGATGCTCATGCCCATTCTGTTATGCCGCCTGCTGCATACGTCTCTTCTCAGCTTTTAGTCGATTGTCTGTCAGCTTACTCTCTAACCAACACGACATGGGCCAGCATCTGCGAACTTATTCGACCTGAAGTGATTTGACCCGTGCTTTTATCTGTTCCATACGCGCAACTCCCTGTTGGAAAATCTCTCCACTCGCATCGGGAAAAGGTTGACCTTCCGCCTGGGTGATCAACTCCTCCAGCTGGACCGGATCAAACAGGGTGACTGCGGCCTCGAAGTCGGCCTGATCGGCACTCAACAGGGCAGGCAGCAGCTCATCCTGGGCAATCGGTGACTCGGGATCCAGAAGGTCCGCCACCAGGGGGTTTTCAAGCAACGCATAGTGTGCCTGGCGAGCCATCTCTTCTTGTTTCAGCTCTTGATGCGCAAGGGTGTCATTCCCCGAACCCTTCCACACCGATCGCATGATCACTTCCACCAGTTTTTTTATCGCCTCTTTGTTGGGCGTCTGATCATCAGCCAGGCGACATGCTGTTTCATAGGCCTGGTCGAGCCGTTCCTTCAATCCCAAAATGACATCGCTCTGCTCATGTGGACCTAGCGCCACAGCCTCTCCGACCAGGCCGCGTAGATCTCCGATATAGGCCACCAGCTCCTCATGATCACGGCGCTGGGCCTCCCTCAATTGCGCTTGTGTCAGCTCTCGGGCCGCCTCGGGGAAGAGGGGATTATCATGTTTTCGCAGCAGATGGCGTTCATGCCTTCCAGGGCGCTCACTAAACAACAAACTCATATTCAACTCTGTCAAAGAAGAGGTCTAAATGGAGAGTTTTACCATGAAAAGGCGGTCAATGGGCATATTCCTGTCCTACACAGCGTTCACCATCGGAAACTCTCAGGAAAGGAGAAATAGTCCAAATTTTACTCGTGAAGCGCCTGTTAATAGCTAATTTATTGATATTAATCAGTTGTTTCTGCGTCAGGAGCAATTACCCTACTCTGCGCAGTGTTAATACTGCACAACGTTTACATCGAGTTGCGTGAACTTTTATGGTCAGTGTCAAACTTGGAGGACATCACCATGTTAGGTAGTGAAAAGGCAATCGTTGGAGCAATAGCCATTTTGGTACTCGGAATTGTCGCCGCAGTACTGCTTGGCTAAATGAAAAAGGGCGGTGGAGTTGCCTCTACCGCCCTGGCTTCCGCAAATCAATCGATAGGTGTTACATCACCTGACTGAGAAACTGTGCGGTAACCATGTCCATGCTCTTCACATGCTGGTCAAACCAGGCCCGCCATTCAACAAAGATATAGTCGGCAAGCTGCTGTAATCCCTGCTCCCTCAACCACTGATCCTGCACTGACTCGATTCGTGTCAGCACCTCTGCATGTTCCGCCTTATGTACAGGGTAGGGCGGAAAGGCATAGCTTTCCATCAATCTGTTTTCACCCTCGAAATGGGCACGAGTATGCTCCACCCACTCAGCCAGCAGATGGCTGATCTGTTCAGGGTCCAGAGCGCCATCAATGGCTTGCAACACCATCTCACCCAGCCGGTTGATCAGGCCGACCTCCTCCATGTGGACTTCGTTCATGGATGTCAGGGCCACACTTGGTAACTCAGCAATATCAACCACGGGCAAATGATATGGACTCACGATGGACTCTCGTAGCGGCTGTCGGAAACCGTGGCATGCTACTCGATTGACCTGTACAGACCTTTGATTTCGATCAACACTCTGCCAGATAAGCCATGGGGATCGACCGATTGTTTGTCTGCAGGTGAACCATATTATTCAACAAATCATCGATATAGATATCACAAGGCTCAATACCTTGTATTTATTATGGTATTTGATTGCAAATATTGAAATTCAATCTTTTCACACCAAGTGTATACATGAAACCAGATCCAAGGGACTGGTTGTGAGGCACGACAAAACGACTCTTTTTTAAGCTGTTTGTTAAAGGAGGCTACAACTATGTTAGGCAGTGAAAAGGCCATTATCGGCGCGATCGGTCTCATTCTGCTCGGTATTATTGCATCGGTACTAATCGGATAAGCGGCATCACCCGGTGATTGAACTATCTCAGTCGCCGGGTGTATCTGCGACAGCTGTCATGGAAACAGGCTGTAGTTGTAGAATCGTCTGTTAACAACCGATGTCCGTTTCTGCATCGAATCCCGGATTGATCGCTTCATAGAGGGATGAGTAGTCTTCATCCCCGTAACCTGCATCCTGACCGTTTAGAAGAACCTTCAACGTGGCATTTGAAATCTCACTGTTCATACCCGATGCCTCTGTCACCTGCTGAAACAGGGCGATATCCTTGATCAGGTGCTTCAAGGGAAAGTTAGGATTGCTGTAGTCGTGCTCCATGAATTTCTTCAGTTTCTTGTCGAATGTGGGCGCATAGAGGGCACTCTGGCGCAATAACCCCATGAACCGCTCCACCTCTACACCCTCTGCGCGGATCAGGCCAAGACTCTGTGAGAATCCTACGGTAAGCGAGGCGATCAATTGGTTCATTGCCAATTTCACTGCAGCGCCCTTGCCTACAGGCCCAAGGTGCTCAACCTCCTTTCCAAGCCCCCGCAGCATCAGCAGGGTCTGGTGGTATGCGCTCTCTGAACCTGCCGCCATGACAATCAGTTCGCCGGATTTTGCTTCCGGAATACTCCCCAATACGGGCACCTCGAGATAGTCTCCGCCCGCCGCCTCCACACTTGCGCCGATGTCACGACTCTCATCGGGAGAGATGGTGCCCATCTGCAGTATCGACTTACCCTTTATCAACGGCTTCACCGAGCTATCGAACAGCACATCTTTGATCGCTTTGGCATCACTGAGGGTCAGAATCAATACATCACCGGCAGTCACTGCTGCAGTGAGTGATGATTCCACGCTCAATCCCTCCTCCTTCGCGATCTTCAATCGTTCTTTCGAGCGGTTCCAGGCAATCACATCATGGCCACAATGAACCAGTCTGTGGGCAATCGGAAGACCCATCAAGCCAAGCCCCAGCAGTGCTACTTTCATCGTCTTTCCCTCACGGATTACTCTTCAGCATGGTAGACGCGACTCAGATCATGCACCGCCTCCACAAACACGCCCGCATGTTCAGGGTCGATCTCGGGATGAATACCATGGCCAAGATTGAACACATGGCCGCTACCCTTGCCGAAGCTGGCCAACACCTGAGCCACCGCTTCCCTGATCCGTTGCGGTGATGCATATAAGGTACAGGGATCGAGATTACCCTGCAGGGCAACCCTATCGCCTACACGACGTCTTGCATCGGCCAGGCTCAAGGTCCAGTCGATACCCAATGCGTCACATCCGCTGTCAGCCATCTGTTCCAGCCATAATCCACCGCCCTTGGTAAACAGGATAGCGGGCACCTTGCGACCCTCCGCCTCACGCTTCAAGAGCTGCAGTATCTGCCGCATGTAGGCAAGCGAGAAGGCCTCATAGTGCTGCGGCGTCAGCACACCACCCCAGGTATCGAAGATCATCACAGCCTGTGCGCCGGCATCAATTTGCGCATTCAGATAGGCAGCGACTGCATCAGCGATCTTACTCAACAGTCGGTGCATCAAATCCGGGCGGTCAAACATCATCCCTTTTACCTTTGAGAAATTCTTGGTGCCGCCACCCTCTACCATATAGGTCGCCAGGGTCCATGGGCTGCCACTGAACCCGATCAGCGGCACCCTCCCCTGCAATTCACGGCGAATGGTACGGACGGCATCCATGACATAGCCCAGGTCATCCTCCATATCCGGCACTGCCAATCCTTCGATAGCGGCTTCATCCCTTACCGGCCGCTCGAAATGGGGGCCTTCGCCTTCGGTGAAATAGAGGCCAAGTCCCATGGCGTCAGGTACGGTAAGAATATCGGAAAAGAGAATGGCCGCATCCAGCGGGTAGCGGTCCAAAGGTTGAATGGTGACTTCACAGGCCAGATCCGGGTTACGGCACAGATCCATGAAACTTCCCGCCTTGCTGCGGGTGGCCCGGTACTCAGGTAGATACCGACCGGCCTGGCGCATCATCCAGACTGGGGTCACATCCACTGGTTCACGGCAGAGCGCCCGCAAAAATCGGTCATTTTTCAATCTAGCCACAGAGATATCCTTCGAAACGGTTTCGCTATAAACAGCAGCCGATTGTACACGCAAAACAGTGCCCGTAGACACTCGATGTTTAATACGCAGAATCTGCAACTCACCATTTTAGCCATTATCCGTGTATGGGATACTATCTCCGTAAAAGCAATGCTGTACGAGAAATCTATGACACCCGTAAAACAGATCATCCTTGCCAAGAAAGACGCCCTTGCCTCGACCGTGGCTGAGCCGTTATCGCTGCTGGCCAGACGTTGTATTCCTGTCTGGGATGATATCGACGCACTGGACCGGGTACTGCTCGAACACATCGATCAGATCACCAACTGTGAATTTCTCTATGCCTGGGACCTGGAGGGACAAGAGATATCATCACTGATTCTGCCCGGCCAGGCGGACAAAAGCTGGCGGGGGAGGGACCTCTCCAAACGTCCTTACCTGAAAAACAATCTGCCGTTCAAAGGCATCATGCTCTCTTCGGTCTACCACAGCCAATTCTCTGACAGGGAGTGTGTCACCGCCCTTCAGGCCGTCAGGAGGGATGAGGCGCTACTGGGTTTCATTGCAGCCGATTTCTCCCTCGACAAACTGGTTGCCGATGAAGAGCACATCAAGGAACCACAACATTGGCAGCAGTTCAAAGGCGATCCCGCGGTGCGCGGCACCCTGTTCATGCAGCAGAGGATCCAGAGCCGGTTGGATGAAAATATCGATTCGGTTCATGCGACCATCTATGACCTGATGACGCAACATGGGATTTTTCACTGTAAGATCCACTACTCCAGCGGCCGTTGCTCATTCTGGGTGCTTAACGATCCGTATACTTACCAGGTACATGGCGTTGACGAGATCGTCGACCCGGATATCGTACTGGCCTATCCTCTCCACCGTTATCCGGAAAGGGCCAAAGTATCGCCACAGCAGATACGCGAGGTATTCAGTGAGTTCAAGGCTCTGCGCTTTGCCGACGAAACCATCTATCTGCGCAGTGCCTCAATCAATATCATGAATGGCATGTTGGGCCTCACCTTCTCCTGCGACGGTTCTCACTACATGCCCGTGGAGGAGTTTATCGAGAAGAATCTGGGATTCTGGATCGGCGAACTTGCCTCAGACCGACAATCAACGGGGGACTAGGGCAAGCGATAGTTGTTTTGCGTCACCAGATCGACACCGCACTCAAGGCTATCGATCCAATTGATGAACTCATTGACAACCTTTTTACCCAGAAACGACCGGCCGTGCTGCGGCACTATCATGTCGATATCGAGTTGACGAACCATGTTCGCCCACAGATTGCACACCTTGTTCGAGTTCATATAGCGCCTGTGGAAACCTTCCATATAAGGCATTATCTCCGATAACTTCTTCACCGGGGCATTCAGATCACCCGGTGGGAGATTGGCGCCGAGATCACCCGAAAAGAGGATACGGCTGACCGGATCATAAAACTGAAAATTACCCTCTGCATGGAGAAAATGCGCAGGCAAGGCCATCAAGCGAATATTGCCCAGTTCCAGATTGATCCCCTCATCGGGAATCGGCACAACCCGATCCTGTAACCTGCCGGGGCGGGTAAAATGGGGTATGAAACGTTCCCACAATGCGGGAACCACCACCTTGCAGTCGGTGCCCACCAGCCATTTATTCACCGATGCGACGATATCCGGATCCTGATGCGACGCGATGACATAGTCCAGTCTCTTGACATTCATGTAATCACTGATGGCCATGAACAGGCGGGAGTAGGTCAATTCACCGCCTGGATCGATCAAAGCCGCGTGTTGATGATCATAGATCAGAAACTGATTCGCCTGGACGGCTTCACCCGATACCAGATCTCTGAATGCCACACAGATGTGACTACCATTATTAAATAACTCAACTGACATAATCTTTGCTACATCTTAATTTCATGTGTCTAAAAGATCGGCTGGCGATGAATTCAATGGCCAATATGAGACAATTATCGACAGAACTCGGAAAAGCTTAACTGGATCATAGTATATTTCAAGAAAAATCAGCCGACTATTGTAAAACTACTCTATAAACCAATGGTGGAATCCGAGATGTTGTCCCATAGTTGGAACCTCTCACCAAGTGAAGCGGTTGTCCTACAGAATAGCTTGAGGCGGCAGGTCGTCGACCGAAACTGTTACGCTGAACTGCAGCGCATTGCCGGTGTGGATGTGGGATTCGAGGCCCATGGCAGCATCACACGTGCCGCAATTGTGGTCTTGAGTTATCCCCAACTGCAACCCCTGGAACAGTCGATCGCCAGGCTACCCACCTCTTTCCCCTATATTCCAGGCCTGCTCTCTTTCCGGGAAGTACCGGCCATTCTGCAAGCGCTGTCCAAACTCCAGCAACCTCCTGATATTTTTCTCTGCGATGGGCAGGGTATGGCGCATCCACGACGCTTCGGGCTTGCGTGCCATCTCGGGGTGTATACCGACATACCCAGCGTGGGTGTAGCCAAAACCCGTTTGATCGGAAGCCATGCCGCTGTCCCTGTGGAGAAGGGGGGATGGGTTCCGCTGATTGACAAGGATGAGACGATAGGTGCCGTTTTACGTACGCGTAACGGTGTGAAACCTCTCTATATATCCATCGGACACAAGATCTCCCTGGAGCGCTCGATCGAGCTGGTGCTGGCTTGTACAACCCGTTATAAATTACCTGAAACAACCCGTGCCGCCCATCGCTTGGCATCTGGTTGATAGCAACCGAACTCCCAATAATCTCTTCCGGGTTTTCTAGGTCCACACCAACCCTTTTTCAACAAAGCGCCTGCAATAAAATAGTTGAAAAGGCCGTGACCAACCAAGACTACATGGTTATCGCCTGTTGCCAGCTCCATCAGCTTCTCTGCCGCCTGTTCTGCCCGATATCGCGCTTTTGACAGCGCTTCTCCGTTTGCGGCGAAACCCAGTAACCATAACAGCCTCAACAGACCAACCCAGATCCCAACGGGCAGTGCTATCGAACCGCTGTCAAAGTGCGGAATCATGGTTTCAGCAAACAGCGGATCCGAGAGATGTACATCACTGATACCAAGCGCACTAACCGACTCCAGGGAGCGCTTAAGGTGGCTGCAAACGACAATATCATGTCCTGCTATTGCATCGATTGTCGTTGCGGGCGGGGTGTCCAAGATGCCTGATGCGTCATATCGTTCGGCAATCGATGGCAACTCATCGGCTCTGACACGGCCGCTCAGCTGATATTTGGGTCTACCGTGTCTGATTAAGGTAATTTGCATGGCAATAGATTGTGTGAAGCCTCAACAACACGGCCAATTCACCGCAACGATCTCAATAGTCAAACAGTTTCAGCTTCATCAATACCGGCTTCAAACTCTATAAATACCCATTTGAGTATTCATGGGCATACCTGGAATAGTTAACGCTGCACCTGCTAAACAAGCCTATTTTCCAAAACAAATTCAGCCAATGCCTTACCAAGGATCTTGTGATGAGGTTCATCAAGATGAATCCCATCGACTTTACTGCTTTGTGTCACCTTGCCCGCATTGAAAAAGTGCGTTGATGATTCAGTTGCAACTTTGGCAAGTTCATCGCCTAAACCTCCGAAACGCTTCTCTGCATCTCTGAATTTTTCTGCAATCGGGCCTTTAGGTTGAGTGATGCTGGGTGGTGCGACAATCAGGATTTCCGGTACGGGCATCCCTGGCTCAATGGGAGACTGCCTGATGATGTTGATCAGCTTGGCCATGCCCTGCGAGGACAACCATGCACTATTTTCATGTGTACATTGGAAATCGTTGGTGCCGAGCATTAAAACCACCAACTTCAGGGGAGAGTGCATCTCAATCACTTGGGACAATCCTTCAGCCCCATTTCTCCCTGGTTTGAATGGATCAGGCCAAGCCGTACGACGTCCGTTAAGGCAGTTCTCAATAATACGAACCTCTTTTCCTGCCGTTAGAAGTGTATTCTCAAATATACCTGGCCAACGCCGGTCGAAAGGAAGCCGTTCTCTTGTATTGGGTATAATTCCCCAGGTCAAGCTGTCGGAATAAATTAAAACCTGCTCCATGTCCATCCTATATAGATACGCTGACCGTATAATCAAGACAATACACGATTAGCGAGTTGATTACTGAAGCAGTCACCCTTTACCAGTTAATCTTATTGAGTTTCGAAGCGTATTTTCGAATATCAATCCGAATTACGTATATGTTCGATGTAGTGTGGACGATCATCCATCACCAATCTGACGCCCTCGGCCCAGGCCTGGAGCCGCTCATCACTCTTATCAAACTTCAGATCACAGCGGGCCCGGCCCTGACTGCTGAGAGGGATCGGGATCATATCCCGGTAGGTGTAGACGTTCTCACCCACATCACCACCTTCACAGGTGCAGGGAGACACAGGTATATCTGATTCGAGCTCTGCACCTTCATACACCAAGGCACCCGCCTGCCACCATCGGGTTCGTTCATCTGAACCACTCATGGTTTTAATGATAATGGCGCGTGAGAAACGTATTGTAAGGGTACCGTTTTCAAATACGATTGATTCGACTTCACTGCCAGGCAGGTCGACTGAACTGGAATCCATAACTGTTTACCTATGGCCTGTTAACACTCATCCGATCGGCAGCCACCGATTTGAATCAATCGCCGCCTGAATCAGTCTTGAATCATAACGTCATGTTCACGCCAAGCAAACATATTGATAGCGGGTTAATAGTAAGGGAGGCGTACCAATGCTGAGACATTTACGACTCAAGACCCCTCCAAACCAAGCTCCTTTATTTTTCGGGTCAAGGTGTTGCGCCCCCAGCCAAGCAAGCGGGCCGCATCCTGCCGTCTGCCGGCGGTGTGCTCCAGGGCTATTTCGATCATTGCCGATTCGAATTCCGGTTCTGCTTCATTGAGTATGCCTTCACCACCTTCCTGAAGCCTTTTTCTCGCCCAGTCGCGCAATTGTTGACGCCAGTCCTCAGGGTAGGCGGATTGCGTGTCATTGCTTTCTTTCAATTCGCTCGGCAGATCATCAATGTGTATCTCTTGCCCGGAGGCCATTACCGTCAACCAGCGAGCCGTATTTTCCAGTTGGCGAACATTGCCCGGCCACTCCAACTGGCTCAGGTAGGCTTCTGTCTCCGGTAACAGCAATTTCGTCTCAACCGCAAGCTCTTCTGCGGCGCTTTTGAGAAAATGTTTCATCAGCAACGGAATATCCTCCCGCCGTTGACGCAATGAGGGAATATGAATACGTATGACATTCAAGCGGTGGAACAGATCTTCCCTGAAGGAGCCCAGTTTTACCAACCCTTCCAGATGCTGATGGGTGGCGGCAATGATACGTACATCCACTTTGACCGGCTCATGACCACCGACCCGATAGAACTCACCATCGGCTAACACCCTAAGTAATCGCGTCTGCAATTCCGCCGGCATGTCCCCGATCTCATCCAGGAACAGTGTACCGCAATCCGCCTGCTCGAAACGTCCCGTACGGCGCGTCTGCGCGCCGGTAAAGGCCCCGCGCTCATGACCGAACAACTCCGATTCCATCAGGTCCTTCGGTATTGCGGCCATGTTCAATGCGATGAATGGTCCAGTGGAACGAGTGCTGTGACGGTGCAAGGCATGGGCCACCAGCTCCTTTCCGGTACCGGACTCACCATTGATCAATACGGTAATGTTTGATCTCGCCAGGCGCCCGATGGCACGGAATACTTCCTGCATCGCCGGTGCTTCACCGATAATCACCTTCTCCTGATCCAGATTATCCTGAGTTGGTTTCTCATCCTCCGATATTTGCTGACGGCATGCCCGTCTGATCTGTTGTACGGCCTCATCCACATCAAAGGGTTTGGGCAGATACTCGAAAGCACCGCCATGGTAGGCGGATACAGCACTCTCGAGATCAGAATGGGCGGTCATGATGATCACCGGCATATCCGGATAACGCGTATGAAGCAACTCCAGCAGCTCCAATCCATCCATTCCCGGCATGCGGATATCCGAGACCACAACATCCGGCTGTTCTTTATCCAGATAGTTCAACACCCGGTCCGCACTCTCGAAACAGGTGACATCCATATCCGCTTTTTCCAGGGTCTTCTGCAGCACCCAGCGAATCGAGCGATCGTCATCGATGACCCATACCCGGCATGATCTATCCATCTACCTGCTCCAGTGGAAGTAATACTCTAAAAACCGTATGTCCCGGTTTACTGGTGAACTCGATCAAACCCTGATGCCTGTTGATCAGGGTTTGGGAGATTGAGAGGCCCAAACCCATGCCATCGCTACCCGATACCAATGGAAAAAAGACTCGCTCCTGAAGCTCAGCCGGTATACCCGGTCCGTTATCCGAGATCTCGATCGACACCACAAGGCGATGGCGTATATTGCCGATTGTGAATTGACGAAGGATTCTGCTGCTTATCCCCATGGTCCCCCTGGGCCCGGCAGCTCGAACGCCATTTCTCAATATATTGAGGAATGCCTGGATCAATTGATCCATATCCCCCTTTAAATCGGGAATGCTCGGGTCGTAGTTTTTGATGATCTCCAGCCCCGGACCGGTCTCCACCCGCACCAGACTGCAGACACGTTCAAGCACCTGATGAATGTTGACCCACTTCATCACCGGAATCTTGTTCGGCCCCAACATCCTGTCCACCAGGTTCTGCAACCGGTCGGCCTCTTCTATGATTATCTGGGTATATTCCGCCAGGGCGGCATCGGGAAGCTCTCTCTCCAGCAGCTGTGCTGCACCCCTGAGTCCGCCCAGGGGATTCTTGATCTCATGGGCAAGGCCTCTCACCAATGCCCGACTGGCCTGGTTACGTGCCAGTAACTGTTCCTCCCGCGAAATTCTCAGCTGCCTGTCGACCTGTTGAATCTCGACCAGAAATTCATTGACATTCTGATCCAGCCTTATAGGTATCACAGTGCAATCGACCATGATCTCCTTGTCTTCACGTACAATTATCTGGTGTTCCCGCTCAGTGAATGGCTGGCCGGTCTGCAATGACCTTTCAAGGTTTTCGTGAACCACATTTCCGGAGCAGCTGACCAGTTCGCCCGCGGGAGTGCCGATCACCTTACGGGCACTGACACCAAACATCATCTCAGCTGAAGAGTTGATATATTGCAGTCTGAACTCCCTATCAAACAGCAGAATGGCGGTACTCAGATTATCGAGTACCCGTTTCTCCATGCCTGTGATTGCCTGATCAGAATTCATGGCCTAATTTGAGCAATTTGCGGGCCAACACTTCCGAGTCTAAGCATAATCTTTTCCCATCGGTAGCGACTGTCCGCTTGACCTGTTAAATGATTGATTTTAGAAGGCAGAAATTCAGCTTAGGATCACAGTCTGGCTATCTGATCACAATTATGCATGCCGGTACGCCATCGGGCGCGACTGCAACTCAGTACAACAAGAATTACCAAATCCAACTTATGCACCATTATAGTGCACAGTTGACGGGCAGGCTTGCTCCTGTAGGTGATTTGAGCGTTTCACAGACGCCTCGAGCCGGGGCCTGTTAACACTACTCCAATCGACCCTGCCAATAAGCGGGCCAAATCATTAGTAATTGAACGAGATGGTATTAATTAACCGCCGGCTGGCGCAGATGAAAGGTGATGCTATTGGACTCTTTGAGGGACTCCCCTTCACTGGTGACGATCTTTGCCTGCAAAGAGTGGGTGCCACGACTCAATTGCTGAAGGATTAGTTGAGTCTGCTTGATATCCGATTCGAGTTTGGTGCCATCCACATAGAGGTGAATCACATGGCCCTCTGCAAGATCGGGCGAGAGGGTGATGCCCACCGGAACCGAACCATCCTCATTGCGAATGGTTTCATCATCATTCGGCTGGACGATTGAAAAGGTGGCATATTCACCTGCCGCCGCACGGGCCTCATCACTCTGCTCATCCGGTGGCAGCGCGGTTGTCTTCTTGCTGTCGGTGACCTTAATGCGTTCCGCATCCGGATGATAGCGTTCGGAATAGATCACCTCGCCGTCCTCGGAGATGTATTTATAGACATCTCGGGCGAACAGGGGCAATGCCATCAACAGAATCATTAACAGTACGACAATACGCATGCACAAAGAATAGACCAGTCATACCCAACAAAACAAGCGACTGTGTTCGCATAACCACAAAAAAGCGCCCCCACAGGGGGCGCTCTTTGCTACACATCAAAACAAATCGAGACACTTTACAGGCTGAAGTACATATCGAACTCAACCGGATGCGTAGTCATACGCATGGTAGTGACCTCTTCCATTTTCAGATCGATATATCCGTCGATCAGGTCGTCGGTGAATACACCGCCCGCCGTGAGGAAGCCACGATCAGCATCCAGCGCCTCAAGTGCCTGGTCGAAGCTGTGACAGACAGTCGGGATACTGGCGGCCTCTTCAGCCGGCAGGTCATACAGATCCTTATCCATGGCATCGCCGGGATGGATCTTGTTCTGGATGCCGTCGATGCCGGCCATCAGCATGGCGGCGAAGGCCAGGTAGGGGTTGGCGGTCGGATCGGGGAATCGTACCTCGACGCGGCGGGCCTTGGGGCTGGAGACCCATGGAATACGGATGGAGGCGGATCGGTTACGGGCGGAGTAGGCCAGCATGACCGGGGCCTCGAAGCCGGGCACCAGGCGCTTGTAGGAGTTGGTGGAAGCATTGGTGAAGGCATTCAGGGCCCGGGCATGCTTGATGATACCACCGATGTAGTAGAGAGCCGTCTCGGAAAGACCGCCATACTGATCACCAGCAAAGATATTCTCGCCACCCTTGGCCAGGGATTGATGCACGTGCATACCGGAACCGTTGTCACCCACCAGCGGCTTGGGCATGAAGGTGGCGGTCTTGCCATAGGCATGAGCCACATTCCAGGTACAGTACTTCTGGGTCTGCACCCAGTCGGCACGCTCAACCAGTGTGCTGAACTTGGTGCCGATCTCACACTGGCCGGCTGTGGCCACCTCGTGGTGGTGTACCTCGACAGGTACGCCCATCTCCTCCATGGCAAGGCACATGGCGCCACGCAGATCGTGCAGTGAGTCAACCGGGGGGACCGGGAAGTAGCCGCCCTTCACACCGGGACGATGACCGATGTTACCGTCTTCGTAAACACGCTCGGAATTCCAATCAGCCTCTTCGGAGTCGATTTTGACCATGGAGCCACTCATGTCGATACTCCAGCGCACATCATCGAGGACGAAGAACTCGGGCTCAGGGCCGAAGAAGGCCGCGTCGGCTATCCCGGTGGAGGCGAGATAGGCCTCGGCACGCTTGGCCAGAGAGCGGGGATCACGCTCGTAACCCTGCATGGTGGAGGGTTCCAGGATATCGCAGCGGATGATCAGGGTGTTTTCGTCGGCGAAGGGATCGATGACCGAACTATCATCTTCGGGCATCAGGATCATGTCCGATTCGTTGATGCCTTTCCAACCGGCGATGGATGAGCCGTCGAACATCTTGCCGTCGGTGAAAAAGTCCTCATCGATCTGATTGGTAGGCAGTGTTACGTGCTGTTCCTTACCGCGAGTGTCGGTGAAACGCAGATCGACGAATTTCACGTCATTGTCTTTGATCATCTTCAGGGCTTTTACGGCCATCTTAATCTCCAGGATTTTCAGTTATTAAATGCTGAGCATAATCAGCCATTCGTAGCTTTATGCAGCCGGCCAAGGATACCGGACGCTTTGGATAACGCAGAAAAGCAGATTTCATGCCACTCGAATAAAAAGGTCTTACAATGTCGAACCCAAGCAGTTCCATCTCCAATAAAAAGTCTTGAAACGCAATAAAAATTAGAGAGTTAATCTAACTCTACGGCCTCTTCCAACGGAATAGGCTTCAAGCTGCCAACAGATAAGACAAATGATGCTGACAATTAAGGCGAGAGGGCGCGCACCATTATAGTGCAAGTCTATTATTTCACGCACCATAACAGTGCTAGCCGAACCAGATGTGAACATCCCTGAATATCTCCGATCCCTTTACCGCCGCCTGATAATCGCTATGTAACTGCTCTGCTTGCTGATTAGAGACGAAGCAGTGTAATGGCAAGTAAAGCTCGATATCAATGCGTCCTGAAAGATAGTGAAGAACCACGCGCGCTTTCTGGTCATAGCAGGAAACGCCACTACAGACCCGGTCGAGTGTGGCCTCTGCCTCCGACCTAAGCGGCAGGTGGGCACAAGAGGGCCCAGCCTCATCATCCTCCGGGTCGATATGGACGGTGACATCTTCCAGTACATCCACCCGGTCAATCAGTCCGTACTGGACCACTTCGGCGATTCGGTGCCCCTCGGAGACACTCACCCAGGGGTCGACCTGGACATGAACATCGGCCATGGCATGACCTCCCAGCTTCCGGGTCCGTAGCATATGTACACTCTTGACCCCTGAAATATTGCCGATCACTTCGCGAATCTGCGACAAAGATTCCTCTTCGAGACCCGCATCCGCCAACTCCTGGGATGCCGACCAGCCCAGATCCCAACCGATTTTGATTATCATCAATCCGACAAGTACTGCAGCAATGGCATCCAGATAGGGAAGGCCCATCATGGTGCCGCCAATACCTACGAACACCACAACCGAAGAGACGGAGTCGGTTCGGTGGTGCCAGGCATTGGCCCGCAGCAGGTTTGAATTGATCTGGTTGGCGAAGTGGCGGGTGTAGAAGAAGAGCCCCTCATTGGCAAGAATGGAAAAGGCGGCCACATAGAGGGTAAAGGTTTCCGGCTGTAACAGCTGCTCGGGTGTAAACAACCGATCTGCGGCGTCCCAAACGATCCCGACACCAACCGCGATCAGAAAACCGCCCAACACCAGGGTGCCGATGGTCTCGAAACGACCGTGGCCGTATGGATGCTCCTCATCGGGGGCCTCTTTTGCATGCCGTGCGGTAAACAGCACCAGGGCATCTGTCAGCAAATCGGATAGCGAATGCACGCCATCCGCCAATAGGGATTGGGAATGACCCAACCAACCGAATAACAATTTGACGATAGCCAGTATTGTATTGGTCAATGCGCCTGCTACGGCAACCCGGCGACTGACATCATAGCGTTCTTCCCGACTCATGATTCGCTGTCCTGCACAACTTCCACTATCACAATGTACTCCCCGTCATGGCTCTTTGCCTCTATGACAAGATGGCCATTGATGCGCGACCACGCCGGGATATCCTTAAGCACGCCCGGATCGGTACAAACTGCCTCGACCTGGGCACCGGCAGGAAGGCCATCGACGGCATCTTGCACCTTGATCACCGGCATCGGACAAAGCAGACCGCGACAGTCGAGTATCCTGCGGTTCAAATCAACCACTCCTTCGGGACCTCGTGGGCCGGCATCGGCACTACCTTCAATGACCGGCTATCACCCGCTAGATCGGTAAAGCGCAGTTCAACCTCCGCCGCGTTTCGTCCCTGGCTGTAGCGGGCCACTACACGCCCAATCAACTCGATATCCCGCTCATTGATTTCGCCATCGATCAAGGCCAGCGGACCGCCATGACTCACTGTATTGATATGCGGATAATGCTTCCGATAGCCTTGAAGGAAATTGGCCTCGCCCTCTTCACGGGCGATGATCACCTTGAAACGGCTTGATGGCCGCAGGTGCCTGCCTACCTTCAGCAGCATGATGTCATCCAACTCATACTGTTTACTCCCGCGGGCGTTCCAAAGATCCTTCAGCTTCACTGCGTACTGTTCATCGGTAAGAAAACAGCAGCCGCCGGCAGGCTGAGCGTAGTCTTCAATACCGAATTGCGCCGCCAGCGCCATTTGGGGTTTGCGGCTTCGTCCGGAAAAGTCATAAAGTCGGTTTCGATCAACCCAGCCCTCTCTCTCAGGCCGTGTCATGGGCAGATTCCTGGCGCATAGCGGCCTTAACAACAGGTCATGGGCGCCTGATTCTTCGGAGACGATAGGCATGGTCTCCTTACGTTGCGACATCGGTCGTTGACCGATCACCTCTCCCGTGATGATGAAATCGAAATCCTTGGCCTTAATCCATTCATAGGCCTTGTGCACCATGAAAACCTTGCAATCGAGACAGGGGTTCAGATTGGCCCCATATCCATGCTTGGGATTGAGCAGTATCTGTTTGTACTCCTCGATGATATCGACAATGTGCAGTTTCATACCCAGTTGCTCCGCGACCCAAAGGGCATTGTTTCTTTTTTCCTTTTTCTGGTCGCGTTTGCGTATGGCATGCGTATGGCCTTCGACGCAGAAACCGGTGAAGAAGTTGATGCCCTCCACATGGATGCCCTGTTCCTGGATCACGCGTGCAGCCAATAGGGAGTCCAACCCTCCGGAAATCAATGCTACTGCTTTTCGTTGTTCGCTCATCGATATGCGCTGTATAAAAAGTGCGGAATTATACCTTAACTATGCTCGCTATACGCGGGATTAACGGCCTCACAATAGTTTACAAAAGAGTATAAAAAGCAATGCCGGGTATAAGGATATAATGGTCCCATTCTAACACTTGAAGCGATTCGTAAACATCGAAAAACGTTGACTTTAATCGGAGTACACCATGGATGTCGTTCGTAACCTGGCCCTTGTGTGCCTGCTTTTTCTCTCCTCCACTGCTGTATCCGCCGATAACCTGTTGGATAGCCTGACCAGCCAATTGGGTATTACCGCCGAACAGGCTGCCGGAGGCGCCGGTGCCTTGTTCGAACTGGCAAAAAATCGTCTGACCGACGAGGATTTCTCCCAGATCGCCGCAGTGGTGCCCGATATAGACAGCCTTATCGCTGCCGCACCCTCATTGAGTGACTCCACAAGTGGACCCGGCGCCGTGGCATCCATGTTGGGAGGAGAGAGTGGATTGGGCAATCTGGCTAGTCTGGCCACATCGTTCAGTCAACTGGGGCTGTCACCGGATATGATCGGTCAGTTCACACCCATCGTACTCGAATACCTGCAACAGGCGGGCGGCGGCACAGTGATGGAAGTGATGAAAGGAGCGCTAGCCATGTAGATCAAACCTTCCTCACAGGCCTTCAATCTGTGCAGAGGCCCTCGCTGAGGCCAATACCGTCCCAGGGCCGGTACGCAACACCCAAACCACCGACACCATCCACAACCCTGCACCTGCAGACCATACTGTAGCCCAGCTGCGATCAGACGCTCTGACAATGCTCGGGTTAGCCATTGACTGAGAGCATCGTTATACTTACGCGGTTTTCTACCGCATCAATCGGGGTTTCGATGTGAATCAAGCGACAGAATCGAATCGAAGTGAAATCAGGACCTTTCAGGATCTGCTCATCGCTTTGCAAAACTACTGGGCAGACAAAGGCTGCGTCATCCTGCAACCCTACGACATGGAGATGGGTGCCGGCACATTCCACACTGCAACCTTTCTGCGTTCAATCGGCCCTGAACCCTGGTACGCCGCTTATGTGCAACCCTCCCGTCGACCCACCGACGGTCGCTATGGCGAAAATCCAAACCGCTTGCAGCACTATTATCAATATCAGGTCGTACTGAAACCCTCACCCAAGGATATCCAGCAACTCTATCTCGGTTCCCTCGAGATGCTCGGGCTCGATCTCAATAGCAACGACATTCGTTTTGTGGAAGACAATTGGGAATCTCCCACACTCGGCGCCTGGGGCCTGGGCTGGGAGGTCTGGCTGAATGGCATGGAGGTAACCCAGTTTACCTACTTCCAGCAGGTAGGCGGGTTGGATTGTCGTCCCGTGACCGGAGAGATCACTTACGGGCTGGAGCGTATTGCCATGTACCTTCAGGGGGTGGAGAGCCTGTTCGACCTGGTTTGGACCGAAAGCCCTCAGGGTATTGTTACCTACGGTGACGTATTCCATCAGAACGAAGTGGAGCAGTCCGCTTACAATTTCGAACATGCCGATGTGAACTTCCTGTTCGGTCATTTCGACCAGTGTGAGAAGGAGTCCAAAAAGTTGATCGAACTGGGTCTACCGCTACCGGCCTATGAGCAGGTTCTCAAAGCTTCCCACACCTTCAATCTGCTGGATGCCCGCCATGCCATCTCAGTCACCGAGCGTCAGCGCTACATCTTAAGAGTCCGTGGCCTGGCCCGGGATGTGGCACAGGCCTATTATGACGCCCGCGAACGACTCGGCTTTCCTATGTTGACGTCAACAAAGGAGGCCGCCAATGGTTGATCAGGCCCACCTGCTGTTCGAACTCGGCACCGAAGAGTTGCCTCCGAAAGCACTCAGGCAGTTGTCTGCCTCACTCACAGAGAATTTTACTCTCGGACTCGAACAGGCCAATCTCGGTCACGCAGAGGTCGAGAGTTATGCCACTCCACGTCGATTGGCATTGCTGATCCGAGACTGCGCCATACGTCAACCCGATCGTGAAATCGACCGGCGTGGCCCAGCGATCAAGGCCGCTTTCGACGAGGCCGGTAAACCGACCAAGGCTGCAGAGGGCTTTGCCCGTTCATGCAATACCACGGTAGATCAGTTGCAACGCCTGGAAACCGACAAGGGGGAGTGGCTGAGCTATCGTATTCATGAGACTGGAAAACCGGCCGTCGACCTTCTGCCAGAGATCGCAACTCAGGCGTTGAACAAGCTTCCCATACCCAAGCGCATGCGCTGGGGTGATTCCGAGGCGCAATTCGTGCGGCCGGTACACTGGTTGACATTTATTCATGGTGAACAGGTTGTACCCTGTGAAATTCTCGATGCACAGTCTGACCGCCTGACTTATGGTCATCGTTTTCATCACCCGGAAGCAATCACCATCTACAATCCGGAAGATTACAGCTCAGTGCTGCAAGACCTTGGATATGTAATTCCCAGCTTTGAGGAAAGAAGAGAGAAGATACATAGCTTGGTTGAGAAAAGCGCAGCCGAAGTCGCCGCCACAGCCGATTTCGATCCGGACCTGCTCGACGAGGTGACCGCACTTAATGAGTGGCCGGTGGCGATATCCGCCAGTTTTGAAGAGCGATTTCTCGAGGTGCCCCAGGAAGCCCTGGTCGCCACCATGAAGGGTAATCAGAAATATTTCCCCCTGTTCAATAGTGATGGCGAACTGATGAACCAGTTTGTCACCATTGCCAATATCGAAAGCCCGAAGCCGAAAATCATTCGAGAAGGAAATGAGCGCGTCATTCGCCCAAGGCTGGCGGATGCGATGTTTTTCTGGCAACAGGATGGCAAGGTCAGACTCGAGGATCATCTGCAATCCCTAAAAAAGGTGGTCTTTCAGAACAAGCTTGGATCCATGTATGAAAAGTCAACGCGTGTAGCTGATCTTGCCAAGCAGATCTCAAGCCATATACAGGGCGATCCCGATCTCGCACAACGGGCCGGACTGTTGAGCCGATGTGATCTCATGACACATATGGTTGGTGAATTTCCATCCATGCAAGGTGTCATGGGACGCTACCAGGCATTGCGAGACGGCGAGGACCCGGAACTGGCACAAGCCTTGGATGAGTTCTATATGCCGCGCTTCTCCGGTGACCAACTGCCACAGACAAAGACCGGCATCGCTATCTCATTGGCGGAAAAACTCGATACGCTGATCGGTATTTTCGGGATAGGTTTAAAGCCGACCGGTGATAAGGATCCCTTCGCATTGAGACGCACCGCGCTCGGTGCGCTACGCATCATACGTGAGCACTCACTTACGCTTAATCTTAGAGAATTGCTTGATACAGTTTCACAATCCATGTCAGACAAACTGACAGAAACAGCTGTGGTGTATGAAGTCCATCAGTTCATGATGGACAGACTCAGAGGCATCTACATCGATGACGGCGTGAGTATCGATCTATTTCAGGCGGTAGCCGAAGTAGAACCCGGCAACCTGGCTGATTTCGACCGACGAATCAATGCCATGAACGACTTCAGCAAATTACCGGAAGCGGAAAGCCTCTCCGCGGCGAACAAACGCATACGCAATATCCTGAAAAAGAGCGAAGAACAACTGGCGCAACGCGCCGATCCTTCACTCTTCCAAGATGTCGCCGAACGCACCCTCGCCAACAAACTTGATGAACTGACACCCCAGGCCCAACCTCTGTTCGAGCGCGGCGAATACACGCAGGGACTCAAAATACTGGCGGGCCTCAAGGAACCGGTTGACCATTTTTTCGATCAGGTCATGGTCATGACCGATGATACTACTGTGCGAAACAATCGCCTGACTCTGTTGAAACAACTGGAAGGTCTGTTCCTCAGCGTGGCCGACATCTCCAGACTGCAAACTCAGGAAGGGCACAAATGAACCAGGACTCATACCAGGAAATGCTCGCGGAGGTGAAGGCATTCCACAAAAAACACCGTTTTCATGAGACAGGCGGGGAAGAGCTAACCTATCGTGTCGCCTTGATGGCGGAGGAGCTGGGCGAGATCTCCAGTTGTGTCACCAAGGGTAAGAGTAAACAGGCATTGGCGGAAGAGGTGGCGGACCTTCTAATACTGGTAATGGGGACTGCCATCGCCGAGGATTTCGATCTCAATCAGGCATTTTGGGACAAAATGGAAAAACTCAGTATACGCGAATCCCGTATGATCAACGGTCGTATCCGGGTCTCAGAATTTCGTGATGCGGATTAAAAGTAAGTACTTACTTCTGTGAAACTTGTCATATTAGATCGGGATGGTGTAATCAATCAGGATTCGGACGCATATATAAAGAGCCCCGAAGAATGGATACCCATCGACAACAGCCTGCAGGCCATCGCCAAACTCAGCCGGGCTGGTTACCGTGTATTTGTAGCCACAAATCAGTCCGGTCTTGCCCGCGGCATGTTCGACATCGAGACATTGAATGCCATTCATCAAAAAATGATTAGTGCAGTGCAAACGGTGGGCGGAAGCATCGAAGCCATACTATTTTGTCCCCATGGACCGGATGACCACTGCGACTGCCGAAAACCCAAAAAAGGCCTCTATGAGGAGATAGGCCAGCGCACCCAACAATCACTCAAGGATGTACCGGTGGTTGGAGACTCATTGAGGGATATTCAAGCTGCGATCAGTATCAAGGCAAGCCCAATCCTGGTTCGCACTGGCAACGGCGAGAAAACGGTCGAAAAACTTAGAGCAACCTATCCTCAAGTACCTGTATTTAAGGATCTCTTTAGCGTAACCGAGCATTTGATCGAACAACAAAGAACTAACCAATGATCCTTTTCAAATCCATTCTCTATTTTGTCCTGCTGTTGACCAGCACCATTACAATTGCAACCGTCGGTACACTGATTGGTTGGGCGCTTCCGAAGAACGGCATCCATTGGTTCGACCATGCCTGGAGTCGGATCAATCTGTGGGGACTGGAACACATCTGCGGTTTAAAATACAG
>QBVD01000026.1 GCA_003058525.1 gamma proteobacterium symbiont of Ctena orbiculata
AGCATTTTGACATACCTAAATATGTCAATGATTAGATAAGCAAGTAAGAACCATCGCTTATCAACCAGGTATGCCCCACATGGAAGTGGGAGTCTGATGATCACTCAAGATATTTTCAATCATTCTTCTAATACGTGGAAGGTAGGTAGTGCCTCCTTCCATTTTAAACTATCCTGTTCCTCTATCTCTAAATATGTTGGAAATTATGCATTTGTATTCGTTTAGCAGGACATAAAGGGATTGAACATTATATTTTTCTAGTTACTCATGAGGGATATGGAGATGAGGGGGACACTAAATCGAATCGAAAGGTTTTCTATATCATTGTCCCAACCCGTTCCATGGGAGTGGGGGGCAAATGAGATTGATATAGTGGGTTTATACAGATGGCATGTAGCTTAGTATGTTAATTCACAAATCGTAAATCGCTTCTGCTTGACGCACCGTACACACACAGCCACAATGCCACGATCTTCAGCCGTCGCAAGGACCTCCAGTCAGAAGGCTACAGTGAACAGCAACGAACCACTGGTCAAAATCCGCAATCTCCACTTTTCCCATGGCGACAGGGCTATCTTCAACGGGGTGGATATCGATATCCCCCAGGACAGGGTGACCGCCATCATGGGGCCCAGCGGCACCGGCAAGACCACCCTGCTGAAACTGATCGGGGGGCAGTTGCGTCCCAGCCGGGGGACGATCGAAGTGGATGGTCAGGATGTGCACAAGCTCTCCCGCAGGGAGCTCTATCGGCTGCGCATGCGCATGGGGATGCTGTTTCAGAGCGGCGCCCTGCTGACCGATCTGAATGTCTATGACAATGTCGCCTATCCGCTACGTGAGCATACCGACCTGCCGGAGTCGATGATCCGGCGACTGGTGCTGATGAAGCTGGAGGCGGTCGGTCTGAGAGGTGCTCGTGAATTGATGCCGTCCGAACTCTCCGGCGGCATGGCGCGCCGGGTGGCCCTCGCCCGGGCCATCGCTCTCGATCCGATGATGGTGATGTACGACGAGCCCTTTACCGGCCAGGATCCAATCTCCATGGGGGTGCTGGCGCAGCTGGTGCGGCGCCTCAACGATGCGGCGCGGCTCACCAGCGTCCTGGTCTCCCACGACGTGGAGGAGACCGCCGGCATATCCGATATGATCTATGTCTTGTCCGGGGGCAAGGTGATCGAGTCCGGTACACCGCAGGCCCTCGGGGTGTCCCAATCGCCGGCGGTCAAGCAGTTCATGGGTGGGCTGCCCGACGGTCCGGTCCATTTCCACTATGCGGCACCCGCCCTGAACGATGATCTGCTGAGTATGCGGGGGGCGACATAGTGCTCGATGCATTGGCCCGCTTCGGCCGCCTGGGACTGGCGGCGATGGAACGTCTCGGACGCGGGCATCTGTTGCTGATTCAAATCCTGGCGGGCATCACCAGTTTGCTGCCCCGGCTGGGATTGCTGATCACCCAGATCCACAGTATCGGCGTGCGAACCACCACCATCATCGTCGTCTCAGGTCTGTTTGTCGGCATGGTGCTCGGTCTGCAGGGCTATTATGTGCTGTCCCAATTCGCCGCCGAGGACAGTCTCGGGGTGATGGTCGCCGCTTCCCTGGTGCGGGAGCTCGGCCCGGTGGTCACCGCCCTGCTGTTTGCCGGACGCGCCGGTTCCGCCCTTACCGCGGAGATCGGTCTGATGAAGGCCACCGAGCAGCTCTCCGGCCTGGAGATGATGGCGGTCGATCCCATTCGCCGAATTCTGTCACCGCGGTTTTACGCCGGATTCATCTCGATGCCGTTGCTGGCCGCCTTGTTCAGCGCCGTGGGCATCATCGGCGGCTATTTTGTCAGTGTCGGGCTGCTGGGGGTCGACGAGGGCGCCTTCTGGAGCCAGATGCAGGCCAAGATCGACTGGAACGAGGATATAATAAACGGAGTGATCAAAAGTCTGGTATTCGGCTTCGTCTGCACTTGGATCGCTCTTTTTCAGGGGTATGACACCATCCCCACTTCAGCCGGTGTCAGTCAGTCGACCACCCGTACCGTGGTCCATTCCGCATTGGCGGTGCTGGTACTGGATTTCGTCCTGACGGCACTGATGTTCGGAGATTAGTCATGAATACAAGAGGATTGGAGATAACCGTTGGCGCCTTCATGGCGGCTGGACTGGTAGCACTGTTTTTTCTCGCCATGCAGGTCAGCAATCTGGCCAGTATAACCGCCAGCGAAGGTTATGAAGTGAAGGCCAGGTTTGACAATATCGGCGGGCTCAAGGTGAGATCCCCTGTCTCCATGGCGGGGGTGCGCATCGGCCGGGTGGTCGGCATCAGTTATGACCAGGAGAATTTCGAGGCGGTGGTTACCATGTCCATCGATCCGGCGTACAGTCAGATTCCGGATGACAGTATCGCCAAGATCTATACCTCCGGACTGCTGGGTGAGCAATACGTCGGGCTCGATCCCGGGGGCAGTCTGGAGAGTCTGCAGGGCGGCAGTGAATTGATGATGACCCAGTCCGCATTGGTGTTGGAAGAGATTATTGGTCAATTTCTGTTCAGCAAGGCGGAAGAAAACGCCATCAAGGATGAGCTTTAACCTATGACTATCACTAAAGTTGAACGGGATGGAGCATTCCGGTTTCATGTCCAGGGTGAGATGACTTTTTCCAGCGTCAAAGATCTATTGCTGCACTCCAATAAACTCTTCTCCGCGGTCGAGGAGTTGGAGGTCGACCTCTCCCAGGTCGATCATGCCGATAGCGCAGGATTGGCACTGGTGCTGGAATGGATGGCACAGGCGGCCGAGCGAAATGCCAGAATTGTTTTCACCGGTGTACCGGAATCCATGGTCTCCATTGCCCGCCTGTGCCAGGTTGAGTCGTTGCTGGAAGAGTGCACTTGAAGCGTAAAAAACGCGAATAGAGTGGAATGGCCGCCGTTTTTTTATAATTAGGCCTTGAAATATGATCAATTTTGGGATTGAATAATCAGTCCTATCCAGATGCCCCCCTCGATTTGTCTTTAAAGCTTGTCTCACGGTGCCGTTCTGGATTCATAGCGAGAATTAATGAAGCGGGATGACTCCGCTCAGCAATCCCCGATCATTCAGTTGGAGATCCTCAATCTATGAGTGAGCAGATTGTTCATGTAACAGATGATTCGTTTGAATCAGAAGTGCTTCAGTCGACGCAGCCGGTGCTGATCGACTACTGGGCGGAATGGTGCGGTCCGTGCAAGATGATTGCGCCGGTGCTGGATGATATTGCCGATGAGTATGATGGCAAACTAAAAGTGGTCAAATTGAATATTGACGAAAATCCCAACACACCACCCCGCTACGGCATTCGTGGAATTCCTACGTTGATGCTGTTTAAAGATGGTGAAGTTGAGGCAACGAAAGTGGGCGCAGTCTCTAAATCGCAGCTCGTGGCATTTATCGATAGTAACCTTTAAAAAAATCTCAGGCGTCGGACGTGCCGTCGCTGTCTGCCAAACAGAGTTCTCTGTAGACCACCTCGTTTCGTCCGGTAGCGCCTGATTAGTGAATCAACCAATAACCTCAAACTGCCCTGTGTGGCCAATCTCCCTTCCAACGGATTTCCCAGAATAGAACAACGCCTGAAAAATTATGAATCTGACTGAACTCAAGAAAAAGCCGGTATCCGATCTGGCTAACCTCGCTACCGAGATGAAAATCGAGGGAATGGCACGGACCCGTAAACAGGATCTGATATTTGCGATTCTCAAAGCCCATGCAAAGAAAGGCGAAAGTATTTTTGGCGACGGGGTATTGGAGATTCTGCAGGATGGGTTTGGTTTTCTGCGATCGGCGGATAGCTCCTATCTTGCGGGACCAGACGATATTTACGTCTCACCGAGTCAAATCCGGCGCTTCAGTCTGCGCACCGGTGATACCATTTCCGGCAAGATCCGCCCGCCAAAGGATGGTGAGCGTTACTTCGCACTGCTCAAGGTCGATGAGATCAACTACGACAAACCGGAAAATGCCAAAAGCAAGATTCTGTTCGAGAACTTCACCCCCCTGTTTGCCAACCAGCGTTTCCACCTGGAGATAGGCAACGGCAGTACAGAGGATATCACCGCGCGTACCATCGATCTCTGCGCACCGATCGGTAAAGGACAGCGTGGTCTGATCGTATCGCCGCCGAAGGCGGGTAAAACCATGATGTTGCAGAACATCGCCCAGTCGATCACCCATAACCATCCCGAATGCTATGTCATGGTGCTACTCATCGACGAACGCCCGGAAGAGGTTACCGAAATGGCCCGTTCTGTGAGGGGCGAGGTGATATCAAGTACCTTCGACGAGCCTGCTACGAGGCATGTGCAGGTCGCTGAAATGGTTATCGAAAAGGCCAAGCGGCTGGTTGAGCATAAACATGACGTGGTTATCCTGCTGGATTCGATCACGCGGCTTGCACGGGCCTACAATACCGTCGTCCCCTCATCCGGCAAGGTGCTGACCGGCGGTGTCGACGCCAATGCGCTGCACCGGCCGAAGCGTTTCTTTGGTGCCGCCCGTAATGTGGAGGAGGGGGGCTCCCTGACGATCCTTGCCACCGCCCTGGTGGATACCGGATCCCGGATGGATGACGTGATCTACGAAGAATTCAAGGGAACAGGCAATATGGAGGTCCACCTGGACCGGCGTATTGCCGAGAAACGTATCTTTCCCGCCATCAATATCAACCGTTCCGGTACACGTCGCGAGGAGTTGCTGATGAAGCCGGATGAGTTGCAGAAGATGTGGATTCTGAGAAAGATTCTTCATCCCATGGATGAGCTTGCGGCCATGGAGTTTCTCTACGACAAGTTGAAGGTCAGCAAGACCAACGACGAGTTCTTCGAGGCGATGAAGGGTTAGCGACTACCGGCGTCTATGGGTCTATTGGCACATATTAAGTCATCACTTTGTCAATCTGTGTCTAATATCGATAAACCCCCTGTTGTCTCGTGTACAAGCCTTTGCCGCAACGCGTGGCTTGTAAAAAAGGCGAACTAAAGCCATTCACTGGTTTCAATACCCCATTTATCATCCAAGGAATGCGGGTTGATTTCCCGTCATACCGGGTTGTTGCGTGGACGATTTCCAGACTATTCGGTGCGGCAAGCCGCACCCTACACTTCCACTACCCCGTATTTCCTCGTTCCCACGCTCCAGCGTGGGAATGCAGACCTCAGCACAATAGGAAAACTAGGTATGGATTCCCACGGGGGACCGTGGGAACCAGAATATAGCTACTTGTGGGGGTAAGGGAGAGATGGTATCTACATTGGTTTAGTGGTATCACCCGGATTGCGGCCCACCATCCTTTTGTGCCATTAATCTACCCTGCCGATCTACTATTTTTTAAGAACGGATTTTAGTCGTCATGTAGCCGCACTTGGATCGCAGACACCTGTTCCCGCCACCCGGGGATGCGCATTTAACCAGAACCGGTTACATTGTTAGCAAGCTAACTAGCCACTGAAATAAAAATGAAAGCCATGATATTGGCCGCTGGTCGAGGCGAGCGTATGAGGCCCCTGACCGACAAACTGCCCAAACCGCTCGTGCCGATCGCCGGCAAGCCCCTGATCGTTCACCATATCGAAAGGCTTGCCGAGGCGGGTTTTAACGAGCTGGTCATCAATCATGCCCACTTGGGGGAGATGATCGAAGCTGAACTCGGGGATGGCGCTGCCTGGGGGGTAGAGATACGCTATTCTCCTGAAGCCGTGGCATTGGAGACTGGAGGGGGGATCTACCATGCGCTTCCCCTGTTGGGAGAGGGACCTTTTTTAGTGTTGAACGGCGATATCTGGTGTGATTTCGATTTTTCAGGCATGAGCCTGAAACAGAAAGATGTGGCGCATCTGGTGTTGGTGCCCAATCCCGACCACCACTTGCAGGGGGATTTCCAGCTGAAACAAGGTCGGGTAAGTCAAGGCGGTGAGAGGCGCCTGACCTTCAGTGGGATTGGCGTCTATCATCCGCGACTGTTTGCATCCTGCAGGCCTGAAGCATTCCCGCTGGCGCCGTTACTGAGAGTCGCCATGGACAGGGGACGGGTATCGGGTGAGTGCTTCAGCGGCCTGTGGATGGACATCGGTACACCTCAAAGGCTAACTCGGTTGGAGCAATTGATCATGCAGGACAGGCCTGACGCCATCAGTGAATCGTGATGTCGATGACAACAGGATTCGAACGCATTAGCCTCAACCCCATCGATGGCACGCAAACGGCCGTTGTTCAGCACTGGCGTTTTGGGTCAATGGAGAAACCATGGGACAGGAAATAGAATCGAGTGAATTCTCTGCGCACGATTTCGCCGAGTTTCAGCGCCGTCTCAAGCGAGAGACCGAACTGCTGGCCGAGTGGTTCGATGCGGGTGTTTTCACCTCGGAAGGGGCCGTCGGGGGATTTGAGCTCGAGGCCTGTCTGCTCGACCGGAGCGCGGGACCGGCACCACTCAATCAACCCTTGTTGGAAAAGCTGGATGAACCATTGGTGGTCCCTGAACTGGCGACCTTCAACGTCGAAATAAACAGCACGGCCAGGCTGCTGCAGGGAGATGTGTTTGAAAGGATGGCCGAAGAGTTGCAGCGGGTCTGGGACAAGTGCAATCGTTTGGCGCAACCACTGGGCGCCAGGATGGGCATGATCGGTATTATGCCCAGTCTTCAGCAGCAGGCGCTCACGCTGCATAACATGTCCCCCCTGAATCGCTACCAGGCCCTCAATGAACAGGTATTCAAGCTGCGACATGACAGACCCTTGTTGGTACATATTGAGGGTAGAGAGACCCTGGATCTGCAACATGATGATGTGATGCTTGAGTCGGCGACAACTTCGTTTCAGATCCATTTTCAGGTCGATGAAAAGAGCGCGGCGAAACTCTACAACCTTTCGAAAATAGCCTCAGCACCGATGGTGGCCGTGAGCGCCAACTCCCCCTATCTGTTCGGTTACGATCTGTGGGACGAAACCCGAATACCCTTGTTTGAACAATCCATCGCAGTGGGGGCATCCGATTTGAGCAAAAGAGTCAGTTTCGGCATCCGCTATGTTTATGAGTCGATGATGGAGAATTTTCTGGCCAATCTGCAACGCTATCCCGTACTGCTGCCGTTGTTGATGGATGAACCGGCCGAGAAGCTTGCCCACCTGCGGCTGCATAACGGTACCATCTGGCGATGGAATCGCCCGTTGATCGGTTTTGACGACAGTGGCAGGCCCCATTTGCGGATTGAGCATCGCGTGGTACCCGCGGGGCCAAGTGTTAGCGACTGCATTGCCAACGCCGCCTTCTATTTCGGTCTTGTGAGCGGCCTGGCGAATCGCTACGAATCGCCGGAAAGCGACATGGGATTTATCCGTGCGCGAAGCAATTTCTACAATGCGGCGCGGGAAGGTCTGCAGGCGGAGCTCTTCTGGTTCAACTGGAAAACATGCCGCGCCGAAGAGTTGATCAGGGAACAATTGCTGGGTGTGGCAAGAGAGGGATTGACGAGCCTCGGTATTGAAACGGCCTCTATTAATTACTGGTTGGGCATTATTCAGCAACGGGTCGTTCGTGGCATCAATGGCGCCACATGGCAGCGGCAGTGGGTGTCGCGTCATGGTATGGCTTTTCAAGCATTGATGGAGGCCTATCTCGAACAGCAGGAGAGCGGCAAACCGGTACATGAGTGGTCGCTGGATTAGTCTTATCAGGCCGAGTGGTAGCCCGATATGAGAAACCCGGGCTAGTCTCATCGATTCAGGTAAACTATGAGTATGCTGCAGGAATTCGATTATCTACCAGACAATCTGTTGGCCCTGGAGGCAAATCAGCTCGCCGCTCACCTTAGCGGTCCAACCCTGATTCATCTGCCCGGTAGAAGAGCACAACCGTTATTCGTCTCTGTGCTGATGCACGGCAATGAAACAGTCGGCTGGGAGGCTATACGGACCCTGCTGGCCCGTTATCAGGGAGGGCAGGATCTGCCACGGGCCCTGAGCCTGTTCATCGGCAATGTCAATGCGGCGGCCCGGGGGTTGCGCCTGCTGCCCGGGCAGCCCGACTACAACAGAATTTGGTGCGGCAGTGAAGTGGCTGAGACGCCTGAACATAAGGTTATGGAGCAGGTTGTTGAACGCATGCGTGAACGCAAGCCGTTTGCCAGTGTTGATGTGCACAACAACACTGGTCTGAATCCCCATTACGCCTGTATCAATCGATTGGATACCCGTTTTTTTCATTTGGCACTGCTGTTTTCCCGTACTGTGGTCTACTTTTTACGGCCGAAGGGGGTGCAGTCGATGGCCTTTGCCGATCTCTGCCCCTCGGTGACGCTGGAGTGCGGCAAGGTCGGCAGTGCCCACGGTGTCGAGCACGCAAGGGATTACCTCGAAGCCTGCCTGCATCTGGCGGAACATCCTCAGCATGCCGTGAGTCACCTCGATATCGATCTGTTTCATACCGTGGCTCAGGTCAAGATATCGTCGCTTACCAGCTTTGGTTTTTCACCGGGGGAGAGTGATATCGTTCTGGCTCCCGATATCGATCATTTCAATTTTCGTGAATTACCTGCGGGAACGCTGTTTGGCTGGATAAATGGCGTAGGTCTGGATGCCCTGGATGTCAGGGATGAACAGGGCGAGGCGGTGGTTGGCGACTATTTCTCCATTGAGGATGATCAGCTCTGTCTGCACCGCTCAGTGATGCCCTCCATGTTGACCAAGGACCTCAATGTCATTCGACAGGATTGTCTTTGCTATCTGATGGAGCGTTATGATTCCCACCTGGCGCAACCGGTTTCCAATGCGTCAGGCTCTGGTTGATTGTCGAACCTGGCAGCTACCCCTGGATCAAAGGATTCGCCTGCAGATCCGCATGATAGGAGGAGCGCACCATAGGGCCGCTGGCAACACTGGAAAAGCCCATCTCCTGCGCGATCTCGCCCAGTTGCCCGAACTCTTCCGGCGAGACGAAACGGTCGACAGGCAGATGGTCCTTGCTTGGTTGCAGGTATTGACCCAGGGTGAGCATCTCACAGCCGTGCTGGCGTAGTGCCTGCATGACTTCGAGTACCTCATCCCGCGTTTCCCCCAAACCCAACATCAGCCCTGACTTGGTGGGTAGATCCGGCTGACTCTGCCTGAAACGCTGTAACAGATTGAGTGAACCCTGATAGTCCGCTCCGGGGCGGGCTTTTTTATAGAGTCGTGGAACCGTCTCCAGATTATGGTTGAAGACGTCGGGCGGATGAGCTGACAATGCCTCAAGCGCCGGTTCGATGCGACCACGAAAGTCAGGCACCAGGATCTCGATCCTGGTATTGGGTCGTCGTTGGCGCACTGCCGATATGCATTGCGCAAAATGATTTCCACCGCCATCGCGCAGGTCGTCACGGTCGACCGAGGTAATGACCACATAGCTGAGTTCCATCGCGGCAATCGCCTCAGCGAGTTGTACCGGTTCATGCGGATCGAGGGGTTTGGGTTTGCCGTGGGCGACGTCGCAGAAGGGGCAGCGGCGGGTACAGATGTCCCCCATGATCATGAATGTTGCCGTGCCGTGGTGGAAACATTCGCCGAGGTTGGGGCAGGCGGCCTCTTCACAGACTGAACTCAATCCTCGTTCACGCAGAATGCGGCGAATGCGGCTGACCTCCTTGCCGAGCGGCGCCTTGGCACGGATCCACTTGGGTTTGCGCGGGAGGGTCTGCTGCGGTTCTACCTTGACCGGGATGCGCGCCAGCTTGGACTTGCCGCGTTGGTGACTTTCCGGTGTGGTGCGGGATGGCGGCAGGATGTCTTTGTCGAGGCTCATGGGTCTACTTCTGTATCGATGAAAGTCAGAGTGTAGCCTAAAGTTTGCGCCAGGTGGTGGGGCAATTTTCGGCCGAGTGTGGCCAGGTCCGCATCTATCTGTTGATCGACCAGCTGGGTTACCTTGAGTCCGTGGTAACCGCAGGGATTGATGCGCGTGAATGGGGCGAGATCCATGTCCACATTCAGGCTGAGTCCGTGAAAGCTGCAACCCCGTCTTATCCGCAGGCCCAGCGAAGCCACCTTGCTCTCAGCGATATAGACACCGGGGGCGTCTCGGCGTGCAACCGCCGCGATGCCATACTCGGCCAGGAGTGATATCACCGCCCCTTCCAGATGGCCGACCAGGGTGCGAACGCCTATGCGGGCGCGTCGCAGATCCAGTAAAAGATAGGCGATAAGCTGTCCGGGACCGTGATAGGTGACCTGGCCGCCCCGATCTGTCTTGATCACAGGGATATTGCCGGGATCGAGGAGATGTTCTGTTTTGCCGGCCTGTCCCAGGGTGAATACAGGTGGATGTTCGACTAACCAGAGTTGATCCGGACTCGAGGCATCGCGTGCATTGGTGTAGTCCTGCATGGCCTGCCAAGTGGTTTGGTAGGGCTGCAGCCCGAGTTGCCGGACCAGGAGATGAGAGGACACTTCAAGCGCTTCCGAGTGTATTGACGGATTATTGATTGGTGCGGTGGGCACTACAGCGCCATGACCACTTTTTCGTGGGCGCTGAGATCGAGGTAGATGGCATCGAGCTGGGCCTTGCTCTCCGCACGCAGGGTGATGGTGACAGAAACCCATTTCCCCCCTTTACTGAGCCGGCTGTTGACCGAGGTTTCCAGGAGCGCCTCCGTATGACGGCTTACCAGTTCCACAATCATCGCCTCAAATCCCGGCTCCGCCTTGCCCATCACCTTGATCGGGAAGTCACAGGGGAACTCCAGCAGTGTCTCTTCATCCTGGCTCATGATGATTTGGTCTTCACTCCAGCCACAACAGTGCGCTGTCTTTGATCAGCTGCCAGATATTGCCGTCGGCAATACTCTTCAGCGCCACCAGGGGGGCTTCAGTAACCGGTTCTCCATTCAGGGTGATGCTGACATGACCGAGTACCTCTCCCTGTTTGACAGGGGCCATGATTTTCGGTTCGATCTCCAAGCGGGCATCGAGATTTTGATACTGGTGACGCGGAATGGTCACATTCAGGTCCTGACCGAGGCCGAGAGGCAGTTTCTCTTTATCCCCCTTCCAGATGCGCGCCCGGTTGAGCACCTCTCCTGCTGTGTAGAGCTGGTGGGTTTCATAGAAACGAAATCCGTAATTGAGCAGGCTTTGACTAGCCTGGGCTCTGGCCTCCTCTCCCTTGGTGCCCATCACCACTGAGATGAGGCGCATGCTTTCCCTCTGGGCGGATGCCACCAGGCAGTAACCCGCCGCCTCGGTGTGGCCTGTCTTGATACCGTCGACACTATTGTCCCGCCACAGAAGCTTGTTTCGATTGTGTTGGGTTATATCATTGAATACATAAGACCTGTCACTATACCAGGGGTAGTATTCAGGGAAATCGCGGATGGTGGCCGCCGCCACCTTGGCTATATCCGCAGGCGTGGTGTAGTGGTCATCGTCGGGCAGTCCGGTACTGTTGATGAAATGGGTGTTCGTCATGCCGAGTTCCCGGGCGATGTTGTTCATCAGTTCCGCAAAGGTGGCTTCGCTGCCGGCGATATGCTCGGCCAGTGCAACGCAGGCATCGTTGCCGGATTGAATGATCATTCCCTTGACCAGATCGATGACTTTGACTTTTTTACCGACCTCGATGAACATCCGCGAACCCGGTGTACGCCAGGCCTTCTCGCTGATCAGTACACTGTCTTCCAGGTTGATATTGCCCTGTTTCAATTCGCGAAATACCGCGTAAGCCGTCATGATTTTGGTCAGGCTCGCAGGCTCAAGCCGATTGCTTGCACCTTTTTCGGCAAGCACCTTGCCACTGTGAAAATCGACCAATAGATAACCTGAGGCGGCGACATCCGGGGGTGCCGGTGTTGGAACGGCGGCATAGGTTGCAAACGTTATCAGGCAGGAGAGCCACAACAGAGCGGTTTTTATGAATCTGGTCGGTGACAGTCGATGCATGGGTAGGGGTAATATCGTTGGCATAGTGATGCGCTATTCTATTTATCCTTCAGCGAATGACAACATGCGGGTTGGCAATTCCGAGTTTGCCGAGTTTTTGGCTCAGATGGTCAGCAAGCTCCACACTGGCAATCGGCCCCACCTGCACCCGATAGACCGGGCGTTCCGGGTGCGCGCTGTCTTCTATGAGTACACCCGCCTGTAAATGTTCCTCCAGCCTCTTTTTCAGGCGTTGTGCGTTCTCGGAACTGCCGAAGGCGCCAACCTGCAGGAAGAGCTCAGGCAGCATGTTGCCTTTTCTCAGTTTCACCGGTTTAGTCCTGACCGGTTCTATCTTGCTGCCGGGATCGAGACTGACCACCTCGACCAGGCCTGTTCCCTCACCGGTAATACCCAGTTTCCAGGCTGCGGTATAGGAGAGGTCGATCAGGCGATTGTCATGAAATGGGCCGCGGTCGTTGACCTTGACCACCACACTGCGGTTGTTTTTCAAATTGGTGACGCGGACATAGCTTGGCAGGGGCAAGGTCTTGTGGGCTGCCGTCATGGCATACATATCGTAGGTTTCGCCGCTGCTGGTGCGCTGGCCGTGGAATTTACTGCCGTACCAGGAAGCGATTCCGCGGGCATTGTATCCCCGGCCGTTGGTCATTGTGTAGTAGCGCTTGCCGAATACCTCATAGCTCTCGGGATTGCCATACCGGCTTTTGGGTTCGTCCTTGGGTACCGCATCGGGAATGGTTGCCATATCGGCGGGAGGGGGGTGGCGGTGACTGATGCCATCCCGGGCTGGGCTGCGTCCAACCTTGCTGGTGCTGCATGCGCTGATCAAGATCATCCCGCAGAATGCGACTACAATGGTCTTCGTCAAAACCCCGGCAGGCAATTGTATGCTCAAGCTTGTCATTATCTACTTGACTGCATCGGCCGCCTGTTTGGCGGCATTGATCTCCTGACTCAGTTGATAGACGGCCATGGCGTAGAGGTTGCTGTGATTGTAGCGTGTTATGACATAGAAGTTGTGCAGCCCCAGCCAAAACTCATGTTTCTCACCGGCATCCAGCTTTATCAGGCTGGTCAGTGTCCCGGGTGCGGGTGATTTGCCGTTCACCGGGCGGACGCCTTTGGCCAGCAGTTTGCCTACCTGGATGCTGGGCTTCATCCCGGCTTCGACAAAGGATTGCAGATCCTCTCCGCCATCGGTGAGCAGGGTAACGGGTTGGTTGGGTTTCCAGCCATGGGTTTTGAAATAACTGGCAACGCTGGCGATGATATCGGCATTGCTGTTCCACAGATCACGCCGGCCGTCGGCATCGTAGTCTACCGCGTATTCGCGATAGCTGCTGGAGATGAATTGGGGCTGGCCCATGGCGCCGGCATAGGATCCCATGGCGCTTTCGAGGTCGACTCGCTCTTCCCTGGCCAGCAGCAGGAACTCTTCCAGTTCGCGGCGAAAGAATTTCGCCCGTTTCGGATAACCGAAAGCGAGTGTGGTCAGGGCGTCGATGACCCGGTAACGGCCAGTGTGTTTGCCGTAACGGGTCTCCACACCGATGATGGCGACGATAATCTCGGCCGGTACGCCATAGCGTTCGCTGACGGAGGTCAGCAGGGCCTCATTCTCCTGCCAGAATCTGACCCCGCCTGCAATCCGGTCCGGCTTGAGAAAGATGGGGCGGTATTCGTGCCATGCCTTGGATTCAGCGGGGCGGGTGATTGCCGCGATGATGTCATCCCGAAAGGTTGTGCTGTTCAACAATTGCTCAACCCTTTCTGCGTTGAAGTTATGCTTGTTCGCCATCTCAAGGGCGAATTTTTTGAATTCTGTCGTTTGCCTCTGGGTGTGGGCGCATGCCTGTGTGGTCAGGATGAGGGTGAACAGGGGCAGAAGAAGGAGTCGGGTAATGAGTTGCATGATCGTTTAAGTCGGTAGTAGTTTTTTATGGGTATGAATAGACATCAGCATACCGAAGCTGGCAAGAATGGTCACCAGGGATGTGCCTCCGTAACTGATCAGAGGTAAGGGTACACCTACTACCGGCAGTAATCCTGTGACCATTCCGGCATTGACGAAAAGATAGACGAAAAAAACCAGTGACAGTGATCCGGCAAGGATTCTGCCGAAGGTGTCCTGGGCCTGAGTGGCGATATAGAGCCCGCGCATAATGATAAAGAGGTAGAGAGAGAGTAGTGCCAGCACGCCCACCAGTCCAAACTCCTCGGAGATGACCGCGAAGATGAAATCGGTATGCCGTTCAGGTAGAAACTCCAGGTGCGACTGGGTACCGTTCAGCCAGCCCTTGCCGCTGATGCCGCCGGAGCCGATGGCGATTTTCGACTGGATGATATGGTATCCGGTACCCAATGGGTCGCTCTCCGGGTTGAGGAAGGTCAATACCCGTTGGCGCTGGTAATCGTGCATGAAGTACCAGGCGACTGGTCCGAGCGCAGCCATCAGCAAGCCTATGGCGCTAATCACGCGCCAGCTGATGCCGGCCAGAAAAAGGGCGAACGTACCAGCGGTTGCCACCAGGAGCGCGGTGCCCAGGTCGGGCTGTTTTGCGATCAGCAAAACAGGAATCAGGGTGAACAGGCCCGCAATTATCAATCGGGAAGGATTGGGCGGCAGACGATGTTCGGCCAGATACCAGGCGATCAGCATCGGCAGGGTGAGTTTGAACATTTCCGAGGGTTGAAAGCGGAGAAACCCGAGATCCAGCCATCGTTGGGCACCCTTTCCCTGCTCACCGTACAGGATCACCAAAATCAACATGATGACCCCGGTAGCATACAAAAAGGGAGACCAGCGACGTAAATTGGCGGGATGGATCTGGGCAAGTGCGATCATGGCGGTAAAACCGAATCCCAGGCGTATCAGCTGCTTTTGCAGCAGTATCATCTCTTTGTCGCCGGCGCTGTAGAGGATGCTCAAACCAACGCCTGACAGGATCAGTAAGCCGGTCAATAGCGGAAGATCGATATGCAACCAAGCCAGCAGGCCGCTGGCCTGTGCCGGCTGTGATTCGTAGAAGGTGGTGTAGTTCCTACCCCGCATCAGGTGCTCCGATGAGATAACGATCCATCACTTTGCGCGCTATTGGCGCGGCAACTGAGCCGCCATGGCCGCCATTCTCGACAACCACAGCGATGGCGATACTGGGATCTTCAGCGGGTGCGAAGGCGATGAACAGGGCATGATCGCGTTTGCGTTTTGCAATCGTCTCTTCGTCATACTCCTCATCCTGTTTTACGCTGAATACCTGAGCCGTTCCGGTTTTGCCGGCAATTCGATAATGGTCGGTATGGATTGAGCGGGCGGTACCCCGGACACCTTCGACGACCTGCGACATGGCATGAATGACCTGATTCCAGTGCATCGGGTCGAGCTGATGAAGGTCGTCCACAATCTTCGGACTCTCTATCAGTGTACCATCGGGTTTTTCAATGCTATCAATGACTCTGGGGCGGATATGATGACCGCGATTCGCCAGGGTTGCAGTAGCGGAGGCGAGCTGCAGCGGGGTCGTCAGAAAATAGCCCTGACCGATACCGACGATCAGGGTCTCGCCGGGATACCAGGGTTCACGTTGTTTCTGCTGCTTCCATTCACGGCTCGGCATCAGGCCTGATAATTCGCCATCCAGGTCGATATTGGTGGGTTGGCCGAAGCCGAAACCGGTCAGGAATTCATAGAGTCTGTCGATGCCGAGTGTGCGCGCCAGCTCGTAATAGTAGACATCGCAGGACTCCACGATCGCCCGCTCCAGATCGACCTTGCCATGCCCCCATTTTTTCCAGTCACGATACTTGTGGTCTTTTCCCGGGAGCTGATAGTACCCGGGGCAGTAGTTCTCCTGATGATAACCCACCACGTCATACTCCAGGCCGGCGAGACCGATGAAAGGTTTAACGGTGGAACCCGGTGGGTATTGGCCACGGATGGCGCGGTTGAATAGGGGATTGTCGAGGGATTGCTCCAGCTCCCGGTAGGCCTTCGCACTGATACCCTCGACAAACAGGTTGGGATCGAATCCCGGTTTGCTGACCAGGGTCAGTACACCGCCGGTTTTGATATCGATGGCGGCGACGGCGCCGTTGTAGTCGCCCAGCGCCTCCAGGGCCGTAGCCTGCATATCCATATCCAGGAAGAGCCGCAGATTATCCCCGGGTCGCGGAGGTTGATTCTCCAGTACCCGCAATACCCTGCCCTTGGCGTTGACCTCTACCTGTTGCAGACCGACATTGCCATGCAACATGCTCTCATAACTTTTTTCGACACCATTCTTGCCGATGAAATTGGTGCCCCTGTAGTTGGAAGTGTCGATGATCTGGAGTTCTTGCTCGTTGATGCGACCGACATATCCCAGTAGATGGGCGGTCTTCATGCCTTGCGGGTAGTCGCGCAACAGGCTTGCTTTGACATCGACACCTGGAAAACGGTGACGATTGACAGCGATACGGGCAACCTCCTCATCCTCCAGGCGTACCCGAATCGGAATACTGTCGAACCGCCTGCGCTGTTTGCGCAACTGATGGAATCTGTTGATATCATCTTCATTTATGTCAATGATTTCACTCAGCTTTTGAATCGTATAATCAAGGTTTTCAGTCCTCTCCGGGGTGATCTCCAGACTGTAGGCGGGGAGGTTCTGCGCCAGAATGGCGCCATTTCGATCATAGATCAGGCCGCGTGTCGGAGGGAGGGGTTCAAGTTTTACCCGGTTATCCTGGGACAGGGTGGTGTAGTGATCGTGGTTTTCCACCTGCAGGTAGAAGAGACGCCCAACCAGGATCAGCAGAACCAGAAGGACAAGAGTGCCTGAGGCGATGGCGCGCCCCAGAAACAACTGGCTCTCATGTAGATAGTCCTTGATCGAGGATTGGGGCAATCGAACCTCCCAGGGTCTGTCAGTGTTGATTCAATCGGTTCTGCCGGGGCTGTTTTTTTACTTCCAGCAGGACTGAATGGGCGCTGTGTAGTTATTCTACTATGAGTGAATGATAATGCTGCTGGGCGCAAAAAACGCCCCAACCCCGCGGGTTTTATCTGAAAAAGCGACACTCAGCGCTACACATCGTTCATTTAGTATCACCAAACCTCTCTCCTCACGCTTTGTCTGATCCTTTTTTAAGGCACAACAGAGCCGATTGGATCAGCTTTAAAAAAACTAGCTGATGTGAAAACGGCGTCGCATGTCCCGAAGAATAATAAAAACCCAGGGCCATAGCAGGGTGCTGATCAAAGGTGTTATCCAGTACCAGAGCGAGGGAGTCGGATAGCCTGCCGCTCCCGTTGACCACAAAGCCAGCAGACGTTCCACGAGTAGCAGGATAAAAATCGTGAAGACTTGCTGACGCAACGGCATGACACGGACTCGCAGATGCAATTTCAACATAATATAGGCGATTACCGAGAATCCCAGGGCATGCTGGCCTAGCAGTGTACCGGTGAGTACATCCAGCAACAGGCCTGTTGTCCAGCTGATACCGACGCCAATGCGTTCAGGCACGGCCATGCACCAGTAGATCAGGATCAGGGCGACCCATTGCGGACGATAGGCGGTGGCCCACTCGGGCAACGGAATAATGGTCAGGATAAACCCGATCAGCAGGGTTAAGGTGATGATATAGTTGCGGGATTGCGCTTGATTGATCACTCGCCCGCCTCCCCGGTCGGTGCAGTTGACGCCGGTAGCGCTTCGTCCTCCTCTATTGGCATGGAATCCGCAACGATGTCGGGATCCAGGGTCCATACCAGTAATACTTCGCGTATGCGATCCAGATGGGCGGTCGTTTGTGCGATAACCGAGGCGAAGGGCTGTCCAGGCTCGCGCCTCACATCAATCACTTCGGCCACGGGATAGCCGGGCGGAAAGCTGCCCCCCATACCTGAGGTGGTCAGCAGGTCGCCTACCTTGATATCGGCATTGTTAGGAAGATGGGGCAGTTCGAGACGGTTGATCAAGCCGGTACCCAGGGCGATGGTTCGCAGACCGTTGCGGCTGACCTGAACCGGGAGGGCATGGGCGGCATCGGTGATCAACAGCACACTGGCGCTGAACGGGTTGATATGGGTTACCTGTCCGACTACGGCATTTGCATCGACCACCGGCTGGCCTACGAACAACCCTGAGGTTTTCCCTTTGTTTATCAATACTTGTTGCCGGAATGGGTCCTGTTCCACGGCGACCAGCTCTGCGATCAAAACCCGGTCTCCAACCTTGAACGAAGAGTCCAAAAGGCCTCTCAGGCGCATGTTTTCCGCTTCCAGGGCTTCGAATTTCTGCTGTCTCGCACGCAGCAGCAGATTTTCCGCATGCAGCCTGTCGCGCTCTGCCTCGAGTTCGCTGCGACTATTGATGGCGTCACTGGCGGACTCACTTAAAAGTAGGGGCAACGAGGCGAGATATTGCACCGGGAAGAGCAGTACCGAGAGTCCGGAGCGTAGTGACTCCAGATGGTTGTAGCGATGATCCAGGACCATGATTGCGATAGACAGCAGCACGGCAGCCACCAGCCTGGTGGTGATCGAGGGACCCTGTGTAAAAATGAGTTTAATGGCTGAATGACTCCACTTTCAATTCACTGGCTCCCTGCATCGTGCTAATGGTGTCGTTATGGGATTCGGTCTCCATCCAGTTGCAGGGGGGCAGACGCTAAGGCTCTAGTCAACCATAAAGAACTCGCCACCACGCTCATCGATGAGCTCCAATGCCCGGCCACCACCACGCGCCACGCAGGTGAGTGGATCCTCTGCAACGATGACGGGCAGACCGGTCTCTTCCTGGAGCAGCCGGTCGATATCCTTGAGCAGTGCGCCACCGCCGGTCAGAACGATGCCGCGTTCCGCCACGTCGGCGCCCAGTTCGGGGGGAGTCTGCTCGAGGGCGGTCTTTACCGCGCCCACGATACCTGAGAGCGGTTCCTGCAGCGCCTCAAGGATTTCATTACTGTTGAGGGTGAAACTGCGCGGAATACCTTCGGCCAGATTTCGGCCCTTTACATCGATCTCCTTGACCTCATTGCCGGGATAGGCAGAGCCTATATCATGCTTGACTCTCTCTGCGGTGGCTTCGCCGATCAGTGTGCCGTAGTTACGGCGCACATAGTTGACGATCGCTTCGTCAAAGCGGTCGCCACCCACGCGCACGGAATTGGCATAGACGATACCGTTCAGGGAGATGATCGCCACTTCGGATGTGCCGCCGCCGATATCCAGCACCATCGAGCCCCGGGCTTCGTCCACCGGCAGGCCAGCGCCGATTGCCGCTGACATCGGCTCTTCAATCAGGTAGACCTCTCTCGCCCCTGCGCCGGCCGCCGACTCCTTGATAGCGCGCCTCTCCACCTGGGTGGAACCGCAGGGTACGCATACCAACACGCGGGGACTGGGGCGGATGATGCGGCTCTCATGCACCTTATGGATAAAGTACTGCAGCATCTTCTCGGTGACGGTGAAATCGGCGATAACCCCCTCTTTCATCGGTCGGATGGCGGTGATGTTGGCGGGTGTTCGCCCCAGCATCTTTTTGGCGTCCTCACCCACGGCAACAACCGATTTTGCACCACCGGGACCGCGGTCCTGGCGGATCGCGACCACTGAGGGTTCATTAAGTACGATGCCCTGGCCACGGGCATAGATCAGGGTATTGGCGGTACCCAGGTCAATGGATAGGTCATTGGAAAATATGCCACGTATGCGTCGGAACAGCATGGATCTCTTGTCTTTTTCTCTATTGGTAAAGGCTTGGCCGAAACGTGGGCAGTTAGCGATCCGGAAGTTAGCTGAAACCCCTGCTCTGGCCAAACCGTAGTCGGTTAATCTATCAATGGTACAGGAGTTGGGCAAGAATGGGGATGGTCAATTGAGCACAATTGGCCAAATAAATGGTGACTGTAAATAAGGTCTCTACCCCGATCAGGCTCGCGTTCCCTTGCAGGCTGAATCACAGCAGGGGTGAGGCCTGAAGCCTCACCCTGCCACCGGAGCCGGTCAATCCTTCTCTTCAATGCTGGTAGCGATCAGCACACCGTTGTCAAAGTTACCTTTCACCTCAATTTGTTGACTGGTGAAGCTGTTGTCATCCACGCCGGAGATATCAATGATGATACCGAAGATCTCGATTGTGGATGGACCAGCGGAATTGGGCGCGCCTTTGACCTCTGCGTTGTGGTTGGGGGGCACGTTTTCCAATTCCAGTTTGCTCGCTACAAGCATACCGTTGTCGATATATACCTTTGCCTCCAGATAGTCGGAGGAGATCAGTTGTTCCAGGGTGAAGGAGGAGCTCTCACCGACGTCGCTCTCCATGATGGTGGAGCTATCGACCTTGATAGTCTGGCCCAGCAGGGTCACTGTGCCGGCGGCGGTATCGACGTTGCCGATCCCGAGGAGACCACCGATTTCTCCACGCTCTGATGATGTGGCCTTCAGCTCAATCTCTTCGGCGAGCAGAATATCGCCGTTCATAACGCCTTCAACCTCTGCGATGCGCCCTAGCGCAAGTTGGCTGGCGGCCCCACTCAGAGAGGTGGCGGATGCGTCCACGATCTGTCCGTTGAGGGAGAAGAGATTATTAGCATCGAGCGCCTGTGTGATCTGGCCTTCAATCTCAACCTCTTCACCGTCTTCCGCCACCACAAGACTGCCGTCACCTTCGATTTCGATGGAATCGGCAACGAACAGGCCACCGCTAAAGCTGTTACCCTCAACCTCGACAAATGTACCCGCGGGCGGAATCGACGGGATGCTCGAAGCATCGATGACCAGGCTGCCGATCTGAAATTGACTCCCGGAAACCGCACTGATTACTCCCGAGACCTCCAGTTCGCCACCTGCCCAGGCAAGCGACTTGACCTCTATACGGGTCGCCAACACGGTACCGGTACCATCGGTGAAACCGCTAACCTCCACTTCGCTATTGACCGGCAGGTTCTCCAGCGTTGTGGCATCGATCTGATTGTCATAAACCGTATCCCCGTCCACGGTAATGGTTTGATCCATGACCTCGAGGGTGTTGTTATTGGTGATATCGTTGCTGCTGACTACACCCTCGATCAGGCTGTCGTAAGATACCGAGTCCGCAATACCGGATGCATTTGAAGCATCACTGCTGCCGCTGATGTTGACCACCATGCCGATCGCCAGGTCGTCCTGGGTCGCAGCCATATTGTTGACGGTAAAGCTGGCGTCGTCGGTATTGAATTCGATACCGTTGACAAAAATGGAACCGAAACTGGTTACTCTGCCCTGGGTGATGCCGGTGCCGCCGATGCCGCCATCGGCGACTTGTGGACCACCGCCGCCACCGCAACTGGTGAGTCCTGCTACCGCAGCACCCATAACCGCCGAAATTAGGATCTTACGAATAAGACTATTCATCCTTTATTACATCCTGTTCGAAATAGTAAATGCCGATTCCGGCCTGTTTACGGCCGGTGCCATCGACATCAGGGTTGAGATCTCGATCGTGTTGAGACAGATACTTGTCGCACTCCACCAACAGGGACTGCGACATTTCAGCACTCATATTGCGAAATTCGATAAGCGCCTCTATGGGGAGGTTATCGTACGCGACCTTGCGCTGAAAATAGGGAGTTCGCGAGCCTTGCTGTAAATTATGATCGATGGTGTCAATCAATAGTTGCACGTCCGTTCCCAGAATATGCAGTTTTCCTGTCTCGCCTGTACGCGGAACATAGCCATCGCTGAGGAGCGTGATTTTACCGCTCTCATCCTTGGCGATGGTGCCCACCCTGATCAGTTCGTCGTAGATCGCACGGGGCGGTACATCACCGCTGTGTTCCTTGACCAGTTTACTGAAGCTCGCCTTCCCTTTGTCGAAGTAGAGCGGCGCCGGGGTGCCTTTCTTGGTTTGGAAGCGGGGATCACGCAGCCAACCTGAAATGACCCTGGCGGCGCGGTTATATTGATGCGCAATGGCGCTATCGTCGGGGGTGTCGATTTTTTGTAATCGGCTTACCTCTTTACGGGTTAGCCCTGTAATGACAGATACTCTGGAAACCGTCTGTTTTCGGCCGGGGATACCAAACTCCTTGGATGCCACGTCCATAAAGGTCCATTTGCTCAGATCGGCAAAATCTCCATAAGTAAAGCCGTTTCGCAGCATCAGCCTGACCAGCGGTCTGAGCAGCTTGAGAATGGATGCAGTAAGTGTTTTGCGAATCTCGTCCATGGGCGTTAATTACCGGGTGATTCTGTTTATCAATTTATCTGACTACTCTATATCCCAGCTATGTCTGGATGTCGTTGATATTTATCGCCTGTCAGGCTGGTTTTTTTTGTTACTGTAGTTTCCATCCGAACCGTTCAGCTGAACGCCATGCTGCATTATCGCCAGCAGGGCAGTCAGTGCCTGGTGTTGGGAATTATATCCCAATGCCTTCCTGAATTGAATTGTAGACCTAGTTGTCACTTTTCAGAAGTTGAATTTGGATCACACTTTAATGTGAAGCATTAACTTCCTGTTTTTTTAACATTTATAAGAATTCCACCTAAATTAATGTCCTGCTTGGCCCTGTGGATCTCAGGTATCAGCCAGGGAACGATGATCTGATTCTCAACGGGTATATGCTCGATCCGAAGACCCAACTACATCCTTTATTGGGCCATTTCCAGTTCAATCATCATGTATCGGCGCGGAGAATATGGTAGATTTGCCCATTTTTCAGAGCAGGTAGCAGGCGGATGTCTCTAGATAAGTCCGATGTCGAAAAAATTGCCCATCTGGCACGGATGGCCCTCGATGAGTCGCAGATCGATGCCTATGTCGAGGATCTCAGCAATATTCTCGATCTGGTGGAGCAGTTGGAAGCGGCGAATACCGATGCCATCGAGCCGATGTCCCATCCGCTCCACATGGCCCAACGCATGCGGTCGGATGAGGTGACCGAAGGCGATTGCCGTGAGGCCAACCAGGCTGTAGCGCCCAAGACTGAAAACGGCCTCTATCTGGTACCAAAGGTCATCGAATAACGGGCCCCGAGAATATGACCGGTCTGACCGTAATCTCTCAGATATTGATTGGACACAAATCATACTATGCATAGTAAAACCATTGCTGAACTGGGCGCCGCAATGCAAGCCGGAGAGTTCTCCAGCGTTGAACTGACACGCCATTTTATCGAGCGCATCGAGCGGTTGAACGGAGATCTCAATGCCCTGATCACCCCTACCCCGGATCAGGCGCTGGCGGAGGCCGAAGCCGCTGACAGGGTTATCAGGTCCGGGCAGGCCGGTCCCCTGACCGGGATTCCCCTGGTGCAGAAGGACATCTTCTGTACCAAAGGTGTGAAGACCAGCTGTGGTTCCAGGATGCTGGATAGTTTCGTCTCACCCTATGATGCGACGGTAGTGGAGAGGCTGAAACAGGCCGGCACGGTCACCCTGGGCAAGGCCAACATGGATGAGTTCGCCATGGGGTCTTCCAATGAAACCAGTTACTATGGGCCAGTACGCAATCCATGGGACCGGGACAGGGTGCCGGGAGGCTCGTCAGGGGGATCTGCTGCGGCAGTAGCCGCGAGGCTTGCAGTTGCCGGTACCGGTACCGATACCGGTGGTTCCATTCGCCAGCCGGCGGCACTGTGCGGTATTACGGGTCTCAAACCGACCTATGGACGGGTTTCCCGCTTTGGCATGATCGCCTTTGCCTCAAGTCTCGATCAGGCGGGCCCGATGACCAGCAGCGCCGAGGATGCCGCTATGCTGCTGCAGGCGATGGCGGGATTCGATTCCAGGGATTCAACCTGTGCCGATCAACCCGTGCCTGACTATTCGGCTACGCTGAACGACTCTTTGCGGGGACTGAAAATCGGTCTCCCCCGAGAGTATTTCGACGCGGGACTGGACAGCGCCGTTGCGGCATCCATCGATGGTGCGATCGATCTTTACAAACAGCTGGGCGCCGAAGTGGTCGACATCAGCCTGCCAAATACGGCCTTGGCGGTGCCGACCTACTACGTGGTTGCGCCGGCAGAGTGCTCATCCAATCTATCCCGTTTCGACGGCGTACGTTTCGGTTATCGCTGTGAAGACCCAAAGGATCTGGAAGATCTCTATAAGCGTTCCCGGGGAGAGGGCTTCGGCGCAGAGGTCAAGCGCCGTATCCTGATCGGCACCTACGCCCTTTCCGCCGGTTACTACGATGCCTACTATCTGAAAGCGCAGAAAACCAGACATCTCATATCCGACGATTTCAAGCGGGCCTTTGAAACGGTCGACGTAATCATGGGTCCGACCACGCCGACGACCGCCTTTGCGCTGGGCGAAAAGACCGATGACCCGGTGACCATGTACCTGAACGATATCTACACCATCGCCACCAATCTGGCCGGGCTGCCGGGGATATCCATTCCGGTGCAGCCGGTCGGCGGATTGCCTGTCGGGTTGCAGATAATCGGCAACTATTTCACCGAAGGAAAACTACTGAATGTGGCTCACCGGCTTCAGGCGGAGACGAATTGGCACCTTCAGACGGCTGAAGGCTTTGCATGAGTTTGGGCCGATCGGATGAGTGCTATCGGTCCCTGACTGGTCAAAGGCATCAAATCAAACAGTTTTAGAGAAAAGATATGCAGTGGGAAACCGTTATCGGGCTTGAGATTCATACTCAACTGGCGACCAGGTCAAAGATCTTCTCCGGCGCCTCGACCGCCTATGGTGCGGATCCAAACACCCAGGCCTGTATCATCGATCTGGGTTTTCCCGGTGTACTGCCGGTGCTGAATGAGTCGGCGGTGGATATGGCGCTCAAGTTCGGTATTGCGGTGAATGCCGAGATTGCGCCTCGATCCATATTCGCGCGCAAGAATTACTTCTATCCCGATCTTCCCAAGGGTTACCAGATCAGCCAGTTTGAGCTGCCGATTGTCGGCAAGGGCTCCATCGGCATAGATCTGGAGGATGGCACGCATAAAGTGATCGGGATAACCCGTGCACACCTTGAAGAGGATGCGGGAAAGTCATTGCACGAGGATTTCCATGGTATGAGCGGGATCGATCTCAACCGCACCGGTACTCCGCTGCTGGAGATCGTATCAGAGCCTGACATGCGCTCCATCAGGGAGGCGGTGGCCTATGCCCGCAGGATCCATCAACTGGTGGTCTATCTCGGGATCTGTGACGGCAACATGCAGGAGGGCTCATTCAGGGTCGATGCCAATATCTCTATTCGGCCCTACGGCCAGGAGGTCTTCGGCACGCGTACCGAGCTTAAGAACATCAACTCGTTTCGCTTCATGGAGCGTGCCTTGAATTACGAACTGGAGCGCCAGATCGATCTGATCGAGGGTGGTGGCGAGGTTGTCCAGGAGACCCGGCTGTACGATGCCGATCGGGACGAAACCCGCTCCATGCGCAGCAAGGAGGAGGCCAACGACTACCGTTATTTTCCCGATCCCGATCTGCTGCCGGTCGAGATCGGCGAGGAGCGACTGCAACGGGCCAGGCAGGGTATGCCTGAATTGCCGGATCAGAAGCGGCAGCGCTTTGAATCAGAATACAAGCTGAGTGCAACGGATGCACTGACGCTGACCCAGAGTCGGGCATTGGCCGATTACTATGAGCAAGTGGTTGCAAGCGGCGGTGAGGCCAAGATGGCAGCCAACTGGGTTACCGTTGATTTAGCTGGCGCGCTGAACAAAGCGGGACTTGAGCTAGTGCAATCACCAGTCAGTCCGGATCAACTCGGTGGGTTAGTCAAACGCATTGCGGATAAAACGATTACCGGCAAGCTCGCGAAACAAGTATTCGAGGGAATCTGGAACGGTGAGGGCGATGCGGATGCCGTGATCGACGCAAGAGGACTCAAACCGATCACAGACAGTGGTCTAATTGAAAAGATTATCGATGAGGTGATCGCCGCCAATCCCAAGCAGGTGGAACAGTTCAAGGCGGGTAAGGAGAAACTGCTCGGTTTCTTCGTCGGGCAGGTGATGAAGCAGACCCAGGGCAAGGCCAATCCGGGGCAGGTCAACAAGATCTTGATGGCTAAGTTAAAAGATTGATCGGCGATGGGGCTGCCTGTCATCGATGAAACACTGTGATGATATAAGGTGAAAAGGTATCCGTGATGCAGGAATCTGTGGCAAGACGTATGAGATGGATTCTGGTGTCACTTATTTTACTTTCTCCCGTAATCACAACCGCTGCAATCTGGCAGGACATGGATACATCTGAACTGGCGGCAAAAGGTCTCGACCCGTCATCCGTTTACTATCGCCGACTGGGGGCGGACAGCTCCGCGTTGAGGCAAAGGCTGCTGCAGGCGCCGTTGCAGGATACAAGTTCTTCCGGCATTGAACTTGAGCTGCCGCTGCCCTATGGATCGATGCAGCGCTACGCCGTTGAGGAGTCACCGGTGATGGCTGAATCGCTGGCTCACCGCTATCCGGAAATACGCACATACAGGGTGAGGGGAGTGGACGATGCCGCCAGTAGCGGGCGCCTGGATCTGACACCGCATGGCTTTCATGCCATGCTTACAACGCCGGCAGGGACTGTGTATATCGATCCGGACGGGGAAGGTGGCTATCGGAGTTATTACAAGCGGGATTATGCGGCTGTACAAGGTGATCGATTATCTCCCTTGGTCTGTATGCATCGCGATGGTCAACCGGAGAGTGATCATTTGGCCACAGTGTTTTCGCAAACCCTGGCAAGCAGAACTGTCAGTGGCGCACATCGCCGGGTCTATCGCCTCGCCGTGGCGGCAACAGGTGAATACAGCGCTTTTTTTGGCGGTACTGTCAGTGCCGCCCTGGCGCAAATCGTCACCACGATCAATCGGGTGAACCAGATCTATGGCCGTGACCTGGCCGTACAGTTTCAACTGGTGGGGAATAACGACCGCATTATCTTTACCGATCCAAACTCGGATCCTTACACCCAGACTGCTGCCGGTATCGGTTTGATGCTGATCGAGAATCAGCAGCAACTCGATTTCATGCTGGGCGCGGACAGCTATGACATCGGCATTCTGTTCGGCACGGTCGGTGGCGGATTGGCCAGCGTGGGTTCCCTATGCACAATCTACAAAGCTCAGGCCTATACCGGTACACCAATGCCGGATAGCGACGGCTTCTATATCGACTTTGTCGCTCACGAACTGGGCCATCAATTGAATGCAACGCACTCATTCAATGGCACTACGGCGAGTTGCGGTGGTGTCAACAGAGTGGCAAGTGCCGCAGTGGAACCGGGTAGTGGTTCAACCATCATGAGTTATGCCGGCATTTGTGCCGAGGAGAACCTGCAGGCCAATTCTGACGCCACCTTTCATGCCGTCAGCATTCAGCAGATGAACGATTTTATCACCCATGGCGAAGGCAATCAGTGCGGTCAGTTGACAGTCACGGGAAACAGCGCCCCGAGTGTCGATGCAGGCCAGGAAGGCGATGACGGCAGTCTCAGCATACCTGCCGCAACACCTTTCATGCTGAATGGCATGGCAAGTGACGTGGACGGGGACAACCTCTCCTATCAATGGGACGGGATGGATGCGGGGGGTGTTGCCGGTGCAACGGATGCATCAACCATTGGCACCGATCTGCCCGACGGCAGCAATCCGTTGTTCAGATCATTTCTGCCTAAACAAACTGCAGTGCGCTATTTCCCACGATTGAGTCAATTACTGACACGACAGGAGGATATCGGTGAGACCCTGCCTCAATCCGGTCGAACACTCAATTTCAGACTGACTGTGAGGGATGGTGAAAGTGGTGTCGCCAACGATGATATCACTATTCAGGTGGATGGCGATCAAGGGCCCTTCAGGATAACCGGTGGGGATTTGAACCGTTCGTCTACCTATATGGGTGGTGGCTCGCATACCCTTGAATGGTCAACCGCGGGCACCGAGGCAAGCTGCCCAACCGTACATGTCTCACTCCTTAGTCTGAGTTCAGGCAATCCACCTGCAACATTCTGCAATATGCACGACAGCGGATTCGACCAGTTGTACCTGGGCGAGTTTTCCAATAGCGGTTCCGCCAACATCGTACTGCCGAATGTCTCTGTTGAGTATGCCCGTGTCATGCTCAGTTGCTCGGATAATATATTCTTCGCACTCTCCGATGCCACGCTAAGCATTGCAAGTGCAGAGGCAGCCCTTGGTAATGACTGTCAGCCGTTGGACGGAGAAGATCTGGAACATGGTGCGATCTTCAACGATGCTGACGGGGCGGAAAAGTTTGATAGCCCTGGTGGTGGCGGCCAACTGTTCTGGATACTTTTTGTTCTGACCTTTGGCGCTGTCTATCATTCGGCTCACTCAACGAGCAAGCCAGGCCGGACTTAGTGGAATCCATTGAAGTTTGCGGCTGTTTCCATCTTCCCCATAAGCATTGACTATAGATTCAGTTAAGTCTTGCCTGCTTTGTCAGATCGACTGTCGAGCACTCCTCATTTCAACCCTGCACTTTGTATAGTTGTCGCCTATGGTTTCGATCAGAATTTGGTCTTGGACAAGATAGATTGCTTGGTGAATAGTTAAGCGCATGCGATGTCTGGGGTTGCCGGCGGAAAGTCAAAAGGAAATGTGTTTTCTCTTCCGATGCTCCATGGGAGCCTGCAAGTAGCTCCCTCCTTAACGGTGGCACACAGGTCGATGTTGCTTGTGGTTGCCAGCCACATCCAATCATAGTCAGAGGAGGAATTGCATGTCTATTATCAAGCCTGCGTCAGGTCTATTTGCAGTCTCCATACTCATCTTTTCACAAGGCATTGGTGCGGTAGGATTGCCGGCTGTTTCAAATGTTCATCAAGCAAAGGTGTTGCCTGAAACCGGTGAACTGTCCAGTGCCATTACGACTGGTAAACCTGATGTATGGTTGCGTTTGCGTTACGAGGAGGTGGAGGACGACATTCCCGCCGGCTCTCCACTTGCCGGTACAGAAGATGCCGACCTGTTGAGCCTGCGGGCGGCGCTTGGCTATACCTCAGCCCGTTTCCACGGCTTCTGGGCGCGGCTGGAGTTGGAACTCAATAGGCGACTGGGCAGCGATAGCGCACTAAACGTTGACGATGACCTAACCTTTCCCCCTGGCCCGGCGGGTTCGAGAATTGCCGAAGGTCATGCGCTGATACCGGATAATAATTTCGAGGAGATCAACGAGGCCTTCATCGGTTGGCGCAGTGCAACCGGTGGTTGCCCGAATGCACCTGGCGCCTGCAATGGCCACACCTCATTCAAACTGGGCCGGCAGTCGATCATTTACGATAATCACCGATGGGTGGGTAACATCGTATGGCGGCAAAATTTTCAGTCATTCGATGCATTTCGTTTTGACAACAGTTCAATCAACAACCTTACCTTTTCATATGCCTATGTTGATCGTGTAAACAGGCTGTTTGGCGATGACTCCCCGTTCAGGGAGTATGAGATGAATAACTCCCATCTCATAAATGTCGCGTATAAGTTGCCATTCGGAAAGTTGAGTGGATACGGTTATCTATTGGATTACGATGATAATTCGCGAACGCCTTTTCCTGAAGGTGTCGGTGTCGGACCCGGAATAACCAATTTCGACTCGGATACCTGGGGTTTGCGATTTACCGGGAAACATAGGCTACATGACAATTTAACCCTGTTGACGGAACTTGAGTGGGCAAATCAGGACCCGAGTGGTGATGCAGCTTCTAATCTCGATGATAACGATTACACCAATATCGAAATAGGAGGCGTTTTCGATGTGGCGGGTAAGCCGGTGGTGTTAAAGGTTGGGCAAGAGGTGCTGGAAGGAAATGGAGTCAATGCCTTGCAGACACCCCTTGCAACAGTACACGCCTTCAATGGTTGGACAGATAAATTTGTTGGCGCACCCGGAGGGTCGGCCACGCCGGCAGGGGGACTGGTGGATACCAGTGTCACCTTGGTCCTGAAAGGTTTGATGTCAAGCGTGATTGGTCCATCAAAGCTGGTTGTCCAATACCACAAATTTGAAGCTGATAATGTTATCGGCGGAGTTGACGATTATGGCGATGAATGGGGGGTGTTGTTTGCCAAACCCTTTGATAAAAAGTGGTTGGGTCTTATCAAGTTTGCCAGTTTTGAGGATGGCGGAGATGGTTTCAGCTTTGACACCGATAAGATTTGGTTGATGGGGCAATACCGTATGAAATAGACAAAAGCGTTGTCATCACCAACTGCTGGATGCAGTTGGTGACGCAACCATTTCTGATGATGGATTTCTATCGACGGTTTAGCGCCACCTTCGGCAGTTTCGCGGTCTTTGGCATAGTAAATGCAAATAATCTCCTGGTTATCCGCCATTCTCAGCTATCTGCCCTCACCTGACCTCTTCCTCAAGGTGGGTGTTGTAAGTGAAAACCGCAAATAGACGCAAATTTAATAAGTCCGCAAATGAAGGCAGGTTTGGCTTTTTTTGACGGTCCTGTATGGAGACCTTAGGTAAGGGTTTATGTTACACCTTATACATCTCACTATGGTCAGGTCACTGATTCAGTGGCTGGATACTGTGGGTAATCAGGGCTAAACGTTAGTGAAGCTGACCGCCCCCTGATTAATCCGCCATTTACAGTATGGAATTACGATTATTGTCAGAAATAGCTGACTGATATTCGACTGCAAAAAGGCATATCTATTTTTACCGCTTAAGCGCCGTTGGTGCATTTCTGTAACGGATTTTCGTGATGGTGTATTTCCGTGGGATGCCAATAATGACAATGACTTGCGTAATCATGAGGCTTTCTATAGCCAACTCCTATAGCGTTAATCAGATTTAGGTCTTGGACAAATAGTGATGCGTGGTAAATAGTTTCATTTAATGGTAGCTGTCTAGACATTATGAAAGATAGCGTCAAACCATATCGGCGCATGGGAACGGTAATAATGACTAAGCGGCGATAACCTGAATTATTGAATGCGTATGGCAACGGGAATGGATGTTGCTAATAATCGTTTGACCAGTTGATCCACTAAGCATGAGGAGAGGGGGTACAGATGCATATTGAACCAGGCGTTGTCGAAGGCGCAAAAATAGCACTTAGCGTTGTAACGGCCGCAGGCGCGATCGGATATGCGGCCAAACTTGCGTTGAGTACCGTTAAGCAGGATGGTATCACTACGATTGCTATTCGCAGTGTGATCACGACTCTGCTCGTCTTTTGCTTTTTTGAGGTATTGCCGCATTATCCGGTTGGGGTGTCTGAAGTTCACTTCATCCTTGGCGCAACACTGTTTTTGATCTTTGGTGCAGGGCCTGCAGCGATAGGGTTGGCAACGGGACTGCTCATCCAAGGGCTTTTGCTGGCGCCGGCTGACTTGCCTCAATACGGTATGAATGTAACCTCTCTACTTGTACCGCTGTTGCTGGTTGATGCCTTGGCGCGTCGTCTGATCCCGGCAAAGACCGCCTATAAAGATGTCAAGTATGGGCAGGCACTGGCTCTCTCAACCGCTTATCAGGGTGGTGTTATCGCCTGGGTGGCATTCTGGGCATTCTACGGTAACGGTTTCGGTGCCGAGAACCTGATCCAGGTAGGGTCATTCAGTGTTGCATATTTGACGGTCATTGTAATAGAACCGCTGCTGGACCTTGCGATTCTTGCAACTGCAAAGTCACTGCATCAACTCAAAGACAGCAAGCTATTTCACTCACGTCTCTATCGTGCAGCTGTATAACCTGTAGCAGTAAGAGGCCTCCTGACTGGAGGCCTCTTATTTTTGCGTGCCGGAAATCAACCTTGAGTAGTAATGTCAAGTCAGCTGTGTCGGGATGAGAAACATGATGGCTGCCCGGGATCCCCACAGGTTTGTCAACGATCTTGGTGACGAGGCGGTCGAGCGCCTTATAGCCCGTTTGGAAAGTCGGGCAAAGGATAGTGTTTTTACAAGTCTCATTGATAAATACTCATCGCAGTTGATACTTACTGACCCTGCAAAGGTGTTGGAGGTTGGTTGTGGTACGGGGGCAATGATTCGGTCTTTCGTGCGCAGTAAAGACTTCAATGGTCATGCTGTCGGCGTTGATCAAAGCGGTAGCTTCATTAATGCTGCAAAATCATTTGCCCGCTATGAGCATCTTGAGAATAGGCTGCAATTTCAGATTGGCGATGCGCATAATCTTGATTTTCCATCCGCCAGCTTCGACACCGTTATTGCCAATACCCTGATAAGCCATGTTTCCGATCCTGCACGTGTGCTGGAAGAGATGGCGAGAGTAGTATGGCCTGGCGGCATAATCGCTGTTTTTGATGGCGACTACGCTTCGCTGACCTATGCATTTCCTGACCACGATTTCGGCCGGCAAATGGATAGTGCGCTGGCAACTGCTTCGTTCAACAACCCCAGAGTCATGCGTGACTTGCCGAGAATGCTGGATACATATGATCTTCAACTTGTTAGTGCTTGGGGCGATGCGGTGGTTGAGATTGGAGAGGGAAGCTATTTCAAATCTTTTGCTGAAACCTATGCGCCTTATGTAACGAGTTCAGGGTTGATGGCCGAAGACGATGTCGATAGCTGGTTGTCTGTACAGCGTGAAGCCATGGAGTCAGGGACATTCTTTGCGTCATGTAACTATTACACATATCTTTTACGTCGCGTATAAGTTGCCACGACCGCATACTTTCTGCCGTTAATCATCACAAATCAATTGGTTATTCTTTGCTGCCTGACAGGTAATAGGCAGTGCCTTAGTCCTTGGTTGTCTTGTGGTCGACTGTAATAGGGACATGAAAAATGATCAGATATATCTGACTGTCGTGAAGTATGTCTGAAATGGTTCCCTGCCAGGTAAGAACAAATGTCAAAACAGGAAATATACTATAGGGAAAAACTATAGATTCTATATAAATTAGCTCTTTGACAAATAGAAGTATCAGGTAAAAATTATTGTTACGGGCTATCCGTTTCTCTGTTGATTCAAGATTGTCGGGGTCCGGTTCTCATAAGTAAATTAGCATGTTATGCGGTTGTTCCTGTAACAGGAATTGCGCACAAGACAGCATGAAACATGCAGAACAATTCAGAGAAGTCAGCAAAAATAAAAAAATATGAAGGTCAAAACTATACTATCCGCTTTTTTTCTGGTATCGGATTTTATAACAATATCTGTTTTTGCTGATGAAGTGCCGGGTGTGAATGGTTATGTGAGAGTCGGTATTATCGAAACAAAGGATCAGGCAGGTGAAAGTGCGAGAGGTTCGGCGCTGGGTGGCAAGCTGGGCTATATCACGCTAGGGCCTGTTAACACTAATCCAATGCGCCCTGTTGTGTCTGAAAAAGCGCCAATCAAGGCGCGAGGAGAGAGGTTTGGTTATTCCAAATGAGCGACGAGCAACGCCGAGTGGCGCTTTTTCAGGCACAACCCGAAGGGCTGGGGCTGTTTTTGCCCCCAGCGGCGTTATCATTCGCTCATGTAGAATAACTACACTACGCTCATTCTGCCTTGCTGGGCACAAAAACAGCCCCAGCAGGGCGTATTGGATTAGTGTTAACAGGCCCTAGATTGGCGTGGCCTGAGTGCTGGCCTATCCATATACACTACACAGGAACTGGCGGATAATGAAAATGGAGATTTCTTTGCCACCGATAATAAGGGGTACACCCTGATAGGCGAAGCCTATGTAAAGGGTGCTTTGCACTATACGACACTCAAGTTGGGACGATTCGAGATCGATACGCCTCATGCGGATACCGATGACATAAGAATGGTACCGAATACATTTCAGGGTGCGGTGATCAGCAATGAGGATATTGTTGATACTGCAGTTTCTATCGTCTTTCTGGATGAGAGGGCGGGTGTCGATGCGGATATACCGGAAAAATTTGAAGACATTAATGGTGACGACGGTTTATTTGCCTTAGGCATCGAGTACTATGGAATCGATGATGCTGCATTGCAGGCATGGTTCTATAAAGGCAGAGATCTTGCAAGCCTGATCTATGTCGAAGGCATATATGAAACAGAGCAGGTTTCCATCGGCTTTCAGTTTGGCTCGCAATCGGATGATACGATGGATGATAGCGGGCCGGACGGTGAAGTCTATGGCGTAATGGCGAGTTACACTGTGGATGGCATTGTTTTGTCAGCTGCCTACAACGATGTCTCAGGCACTGTGATCGACGGTTTCGGCGGCGGTCCCTATTTTACATCCGCGGATGATCATACCATTGGTGAGGTTGAAGACCAGCAGGCGGTAACCTTGGGATTTGAATATGTCGGGATACAAGGATTAACCCTGGGGTTGATGTATGCGGATTTCGATAGCGGGTCAAATGAAACGGATTACTATGCCATCTATGAATCGGTTGAAGATCTTGCGTTTGAATTGATCTATACGGATCTGCATGAAGAGGGTCATTTCGTGCGCCTGATGGGCAATTACTATTTTTAGCGGTTTACAAGCAGAGGTTTTCAGTAATCAGATTGCATGCTGGATTAGGGTTTTCTCGCTTTGATAAAGCACTCGTACGAGTGCATTGAATTGTCCTATGCAAACTAAATTTACAGACCAGCAGTTATCAGTGCCTGCCATAGCCAGCTCGGATGTGGAATTGCGGGCCTGCCTGCAGTGTGACTACTGCACACCAAATTGTCCAACATTCAAATTGCTGGGTGATGAATACGACAGTTCGCGTGGACGTGTCTATCTGATAAAGGGGCTATTGGAGAATGAGGATAAGCCTGACCAGAGGACGGTTGACTATATTGATCGTTGCCTTTCCTGTCTTGCCTGTATGTCCACATGCCCGTCAAGCGTCCACTATCAGCATCTTATGGATCATGCAAGGGAGGTGATCGAACGGAAACATCACCGCAAGCCTGTGGACCGGCTTTCACGCTGGTTGTTGGCAAAGATACTACCCTATCCGCAACGCTTTCGTCTGGCGATGCGGGCGGCAAGAACGATCAAGCCTGTAGCCTCGGTGCTGCCCGGCCCGATTCGTGGCATGGTTGATTACACCCCAGACCGGCTTCCGCCACCGAGCCCGAATGATCAACCGCAAGTGTTTCCGGCACAAGGTGAGTGTATTCGACGTGTAGCATTGTTGAACGGTTGTGCGCAACAGGCTTTGAATACGGATATAAATGACGCGACTATTCGTATTCTTCGCAGGCACGGTTGCGAAGTTGTGATACCACGTGGTGCCGGCTGCTGCGGGGCATTGACGCACCATATGGGTAAGACGAATGAGAGTCTTGCGGCAGCTGCAAAAAACATACAGGCATGGATGAAAGAGCTGGAAGGCGACGGGCTGGATGCAATAGTCATTAACACAAGTGGTTGCGGTACAGTTATCAAGGATTATGGTTTCATGTTTCGAAACGATCCTTTGGCGCAGCAGGCGGCAACTATCGCAGGTTTGGCAAAGGATGTGACTGAAGTGCTTTCAGAGATCGAATTAAACTATCTAATCAAACCTGGCCTGCGCATTTCCTATCATGCGACGTGCTCTCTGCAATTTGGTCAAAGAATAAGATTCACGCCAAGAAAGCTATTGAAATCGGCAGGTTTCACAGTACTTGAGCCAAGGGATTCACATACCTGCTGCGGTGCGGCCGGTACCTACAATTTATTGCAACCGGAGATCTCCAGGCAGTTGAAAGAGAGCAAGCTAAAGGAGTTGGAAACAGGATCCCCTGCAGCGATCGCAGCTGGAAATGTCGGCTGTATGGTGCACCTGGCATCAAGTACAGGAATTCCTGTTGTACATACGGTGGAACTGCTCGACTGGGTGACAGGAGGGCCAGTGCCCCGATCCTTGAATGATATCTGTAGCGAAGCAGGTTAAGCAGCTGCTTTGGTTTATCAATCAGGAAGTTGTTCCGGGCATTGGCAATCAGTTTGCACAGTGCGTGTATATGCGATGCTCGCTAATTGTGGCTGTTAGGTGTGCATACTTCTGACATCGGGCAAGGGCCGGTCCGTTTTACTGGCGTATCGTGACACCCTTCCACGCCCCATTCCGCAGCCAGTCCCTTGAACGCCAGAGAAGCAGGACTCTTGTACGAATCCTTACGGCTGATAAGCGTGATTGTGTGGTGCGGGAGTTCTGGAATCAGCATAACCGGAAATATCTCATTTTGTTGGCAGGCGATCGTGTTGGGGAGTATGGTCGCGAGCCGGCCTAATCGTAGAACCTCGATAATCGTACTTAGCGAGTTGGTCTCAATTGCAATCGAAGGTTTGATATCGTGTTCCAGGCAATACAGGTCGATGTGCCTGCGTAATGCAAAATCGCTATTGAGGAGTGCCAGCGGTTCCTGTTCAAGGGTGTGTTGATCCAAAGGAGTTTCTTGTCCGGCGTATTGGTGGGTCGATCCAACCGCCAAGTTGAGTGGTTCTATGAACAGATGTTGAGTCTCTATGTATTCATAATTGGCGGCTACGGTAAGTGTATTCGTGAATGCTATGCCGATATCGATATTACCAGCCAGAACGCCGCTCTCAATATCATCTTGCGGCATCTCATAAGTGCCTACGGAAATACCGGGATAACGTTTGTTGAATCGATCTATCAGTGGCGCCGCAAGATAATCCGTGATCGGTGTCATGCCAAGGCTCAGAGATCCGCGGCTCAGGTCCTGCAGCTCCTGAATGGCCCGCTTCCCGGCATCCAGCTCACCTAGCGCTCGACGGGCATAGCTGATGTAAACCTCACCCGCATCAGTAAGGTGAACGGTACGACCTGTACGATCCAGCAGCTGTGTTTCGAGAGACTCCTCTAGTTGCTTGATTTGTTGCGACAGTGTGGGTTGAGAAACAAACAGTGTTTCTGCCGCACGGGTAAAACTGTGATGTTCTGCAACCGCCAAAAGATAGCGTAGCGAACGAGGGCACATGATATTTCTATCCATAGCCAACCCCTATGGAAGTTATAAAAAAAGCGGATTTTGCTAATCACTCCATGATGAGTCCTAGTGTAGACCAATTTTAAATTTGTGGTGGGGATCAGCGAATAAATCTTTGCCTTGCGAAATTAAATTACTTTTTCCATGTAAATCAACGGGACAATTCGTGATGACCATAGCCATCGCCTATAGAGCTAATCAGAATTAGGTCTTGGACAATTATTGTGACCTGGTAAATAGTTTGACTTAACACGATTAGAGAATCGCGCACTTCGTGAATTATTAAGAACGACTTAAGTAAGGTGAATTTCCGCTGTGAAACAGATCATTCATCGATTGCTTAAGTATCAAAACAGTATATGCGAAATATGTAATTAAACATTAGGTAATAAATACAAGCTTTTAAAACCTAATCATAAGGAGGTCACGCGACCATGTCATCAGCCATCAGACAAAAAGTGATGAAACATCTGGAGATCGTCAAACAACTCCAGCCGTCTCTACACCAGGAGACTCATGCGCCCTCTCCTGATCAGGTCGATAACGAACACTATCGGGCCTATACACGTATGTCGCATGATGTCGGTGGTGAACCGGACGTACCAATCACATGGGAAGAGAAAGAGGAAGAGGTATGGGAGCACAACACCTTCGTAACATGTGAGGTGTTGGCTTGGCGGGGTATTTGGAATGCCGAGGAGAGGCGCCGCAGGCAGAATGTGGATGTGGGACAGACAATGTATCTGGGTTTGCCTTATTACGGCCGGTGGTTGTTGACCGCAGCAAGAATATTGGTCGACAAGCAATACATAACGCTCACCGAATTGTCCGACAAGATTGATGAGGTCAAAAAACGCTATGAGTAAACCACACTACGATCGAGAGCATCACGTCAAGAAGGCTACGGGTATCGGTGATCCCCAATGTTTTAAAGGCGAAGCCGGCGCGCCAAAGTTCAAGGTTGGCGACAAGGTAAGGATTCGGGATCTGCCCGATATATTTTATACCCGTACCCAGGTCTATACCCGCGGTGTACCTGCAACTGTCGCCGAACTGGTGTATGAAAGTCCCGCCCCGGAGGATGAAGCGTGGGACAACACCGACAAGGTGGTTTGGTTCTACAGTCTGGTGTTCAAGCAAAAGGATCTGTGGCCGGACTATCCGGATGCATTTGCAAATGACACTGTAGAGACCGAATTGCCTGAACGCTGGCTTGAGCCGCTGTAGCCGTGCCTGCCGATTGAGCACAAGACGTTTGTTTGGATAAAGAATCAGAGAGGATAGACAAATGGCGGAGAAACATAAACCTGCACCAATGGTTGATGAGGTCAGTGAATTTGAGGTGCTCGAAATCGCCGTTCGCGAACTCGCTATCGAAAAAGGCCTCTTCACCGCTGAGGACCATCAGCGTTGGACTGAATATATGCATACACTCGGGCCGCTTCCGGCGGCACGCCTGGTTGCCAAGGCTTGGTTGGATCCGGAATTCAAGAAGCTGGCTGTAGAGGATGGGGTCAAGGCCAGCCTTGAAGTCGGAATTGACTGGGTCAACAGCATGCCGACCCATTTCGGCACACCCAGTGACTACTGCAATCTGCGTGTACTCGAAGACACGCCAAAGTTAAAACATGTGGTCGTATGTACGCTCTGTTCATGCTATCCACGTCCCATCCTCGGGCAATCGCCGGAGTGGTACCGGACACCGAACTATCGCCGACGCCTGGTGCGCTGGCCGCGACAGGTGCTCGCGGAGTTTGGGCTTCAAGTGCCCGAAGACGTAGAGGTTCGGGTAGAGGACTCGAATCAGAAATCACGATTTATCGTGTTGCCCGTACGTCCCGAGGGAACCGAAGGGTGGAGCGAGGACCAGTTGGCAGAGATCGTGACACGGGACTGCCTGATCGGTGTGGCTGTGCCGAAGCCCGGCAAGACAGCCAATGATCCGCGACCTGTGCGTCCGGCCGTCAATCCATACCACCACTAGGAAGTCCCATGGCAGAGATCAATCCAAAATATTTCGAACTCGACAAAGAGATGCGCGACCGCAATCTGGATGAGTCGACGCCGGTTTCACTGCTGGAAGATGTCAAAGGCAAGGGGCGGGTCTGGGACGATCTGTGTGAGCAGTATGGTGTGGACAATCCCGATCCTCCATGGCGGATCACCCTGGAAGCCACATGCGATATGCTTGCCGGTGGTTATTGGGAAACCTTCAATGTCTGCAAGCCCAAGGAGGAACGCAATCCGGAGCAGGAACAGGAACACCTCGACGCCGTTGAAAGACGTTGGGAAGAGGATCAACTGGTCAACAAATACTATGACGAAGTGCCTTTCCCGGAAAGACAGTTGCTGGCGCTGGCGCATACGATGATCCGGCGAGGACTGTTTAATGAGGAAGAGTTGGCGCGCCGCATGGAAGAGATCGATCGACGTTTGAACAGCGCCTGATCGTGGAGATGCCGCTTTGCAGTCGAGCGACTGTTTCGCTCGATTGTAGTTCACCCGTTCGACACAGAGGTGAAACGGGTGGGCTGGAGACAGCATCCAAACGCAACAGTCAATTAAACCATCGGGGTGGCGAGGAGAGATCGATGCAGATCCGCTTGCTGTTTGGAGTGTGCATGGCCCCGCTGCATATGCAGCAACTATCAACACTTGACACAGAGGATAGATTGAATGTCTATACGCGGAGTCCGCATTAAGATTGAAGACCTTAGCCATCGCTATACTTCAAAAAGCCCGATCACATTCGACAAGGTCAATCTGGAAGCGAAGCATGGTGAGATCATTGTCATTATCGGGCGTTCCGGTTGCGGTAAATCGACCTTGTTGCATATTCTTGCAGGGTTGTTGAAACCGACGGATGGCTCTGTTCGTCTTGACGATACCTTGGTGACATCGCCATCGCCGCAATGGGTCATGATGTTCCAGGCGCCCCATCTTTTTCCCTGGATGAAGGTGTCGCAAAATGTCGGCATCGGCCTGCACTTTGCGGGTTGGGATGAGCCCAGGATGCGTGAAAGGGTTGACGATGCACTCAGCCTTGTCGATCTTCAGGACTATGCCGATAACAACGTGCAGGACCTGTCGGGTGGTCAGCAGCAACGTGTGGCGCTGGCGCGCTCACTGGTTATGGAGCCCGAACTGTTGCTTCTGGATGAACCCTTCTCGGCGCTCGACGCCTTTACCCGCGCATCTCTGCAACATGATGTTCGATCGATCGCAAAACGCCTCGGCTTCAATGTGGTGATCGTGACCCACGATATCGACGAGGCGGTCCTGATGGCGGATCGGGCACTGATCATGGCGGGCTCTCCCGGCAAGATCTACGACGAGCTCGAAGTCAATCTCCCCGATCCACGTGAGCGGCACGACCCGAATGTGCAGGCAATGCGGACACGCCTGATGGAGGCCTTCAAACAAGCCGCTAATGAGTACCCAAGCGCTTCCGGCAAGGATGCTGGTGACGAATCAAGTCCACACAGCGTCACGCAGCATGCCTGACCCTGCATAAGTCGGAATATCCGATTACCTAACGGAGGATATCGAAGATGAATGAGCAGAAGCAGCTTATAGATAAGTACGGTGACGGAATCAACGATCCCGATCTCGTCCTGGAATACGATCCCCTATTCAAGAACGTGTTAGGTAGTGGCGTTGATAGGCGTGATTTTCTGAAAATGGGTAGTCTTGCGGCGATGAGCAGCCTGATTCCTTCGGCAGCGACCTTTGCCCAGGAGAAGAAATGGGATCCGGTGGTTCGTATAGGATATATTCCGATCACCGATGCTGCGGCGCTCCTGGTGGCCCATGAGTTGGGTTATTTCAAGAAAGAGGGTATCGATTCCGTTCGCCCGACCCTGATACGTGGTTGGTCACCCCTGGTGGAGGCGTTTGCCTCGCACCGATTCAACCTCACCCACATGTTGATTCCGATTCCGATCTGGATGCGTTACAACAACAAGTATCCGTTGAAGATCACTGCCTGGGATCATACCAATGGCTCCGCAATCATCGTGCACAAGGATAGCGGTATCAATACGCCAAAGGATTTCGGCGGTAAGCAGTTTGCCGTGCCCTATTGGTATTCAATTCATAATATCGTCTCGCAAAAGATCATGAAGGAGGCCGGTATCAAACCTGTGATACGGCCGCAAACCGCAAAACTGGCCCCTGATGAGTGTAATTTCCTGGTGCTCAATCCACCTGAGATGCCGCCGGCCCTTGCGGCCAAGTCGATTGATGGTTACTGCGTGGCCGAACCCTTCAATGCCCTGGGCGAGATCAAGGCGGGTGGAAAGGTGTTGCGCTTCACGGGTGATGTCTGGAAAGGTCATCCATGCTGTGTCGTGGTCATGCATGAGGCCGATGCGATGGATCCTGATCGTGCAGCCTGGGCTCAGGGTGTCCACAACGCGATTATCGCTGCGCAAATCCATCTCGGAGAAAACAGAGAGGAGATGGCGCACATGCTCTCCCGTAACGGCAAGAAATATCTGCCGTTCCCGAAGAAAGTCATCGAACGGGCAATGCTGTTCTACGACCCCGCCTACTACAGCAACCCGGTGGCGATCAAACATCCGGAATGGGGTATGAACCGAATCAATTTTCAGAGTTGGCCCTACCGTTCCGCCACTGAACTCGTCGTTTCGGATCTGAAGAGTACTGTACTCACCGGCGACGCCAGTTTCCTTGACGGGCTCTCACCGGAGCATGTGGCTGATGATCTGGTCAATTACAAATACGTGAAGAACGCCCTCGAAGCCAATCCGAAATGGAAGAATGACCCGAGCGTGCCCAAAACGGGCGACCCCTACTCCAGAGTAGAGGTGGTTAAACTGTGAGTGAAGATGCCGCATCTTTCAAGGTGGGCGAATCCCGACCATACCGCGTCCTGAAATCATCAGGGCGCGGCTTATACAACTTCTTTGGTGGGTTGGCGATCCTGTTCGTCTTCTGGTGGATTGGCGGTTATTTCATATCCATCAATCCAACCACCGAACACTTCGCGGCATTCGGGCCGATTCCCACTTTTAAGGCATTTCCCGAATTATGGTCCTCCGGCACGATTCAGAGTGCGATTGCCGCAAGTGGATATCGTTTGGGTTTGGGCCTACTGATTGCGATAGTGATCGGTGTGCCGATCGGAATTCTGATGGGCCGAAGCAAGCGCTTCCGCGAAATAAGCAATTCACCGTTTCAGCTGTTGCGCATGATCAGTCCGTTGGCTTGGATGCCGCTTGCGGTCATTGTTTTCGCAACCTGGAATCAATCGATCATTTTTCTGATTGCAATTGCATCGGTCTGGCCAGTGGCCTTTGCCACCGCCGCAGGTCTGGCGAAAATCGATCCGGCCTGGTTCAAAGTGGCGCGCAATCTGGGCGCTACGCCCATACACATGATGACCAAAATCATTCTGCCGGCCATCAGTTTCGATGTGTTTACTGGTATCCGGCTGGCGCTGGGTGTGGCGTGGATTGTATTGGTGCCGGCGGAATATCTGGGAGTCACCTCCGGTCTCGGCTACTCAATAGAAGACGCCAGGGAAACATTGTCATACCACCACCTTACAGCCATCGTGCTGGTGATCGGTGCTCTCGGTTACATCCTCGACAGTACCTGTGTGTTACTGATCAAACATTTCAGTTGGCACCGTGGAGATGAATCGTGAGCCATCAAAGCAAGGAGATAAAAAAAGCGTGTTCACCCGTTGGAGAGGTTTTTAAGCAATGAGTAATGATACCGCACCTGCCGGGTTGAATATCATCAACAGCATGATGGGTGCAAACGCATCGCAACGCCTATTAAAATCGTCCTGGCGGGGATTGTTGAATTTCATTGGCGGGCTCGCGATCCTGTTTGTGGTCTGGTGGATTGGCATCTACCTGATATCTTCAAATTCATCTACTGAACATTTCGCTGACTTTGGGCCGATACCTGCAATTCAGGCGATCCCCATATTATGGGAAGAGAACACGATACAGAGTGCGATTACATCCAGCGGCTACCGTTTGGGTAGTGGATTGTTGATTGCCATATGCATCGGGGTGCCCATCGGCATTTTGATGGGACGCAGTAAGCGGTTCCGTGAATTGAGCAACTCACCCTTTCAGTTGCTGCGCATGATCAGTCCTCTCTCTTGGGAACCCATCGCGGTTATAGTTTTCGCAACATGGAATCAGGCGATCATATTCCTGATAGCCATTGCATCGGTTTGGCCTATTGCGTTTGCAACCGCAGCCGGTCTGGCCAAGGTCGATCCTGCCTGGTTTAAGGTGGCGCGAAATCTTGGCGCCAAACCCTGGCATATCGTGACACAGATTATCATACCGGCGATTACATTCGATGTGCTTACAGGTGTACGTCTTGCGCTCGGTGTGGCATGGATCGTTCTCGTTCCTGCAGAATTCCTTGGTGTTACTTCCGGTCTTGGCTACTCGATTCAAGATGCGCGTGAGGGTCTTTCGTACGACCATCTCATGGCGTGGGTGCTTATCATAGGTGCTATCGGTTACATCCTAGATAGCTCCTGTGTGATGCTAATCAAGCGCTTCAGTTGGCATCGTGGAGATCAGTGACATCTCGTAGTCTATGACGCGATAACAGCAACCTGAAAGGCTTGGTATCAAGCATATGTTGTGTGCTGGCGGATGCGAGGTAAATGTGATGAGCAGATCGAGATTCAGCGAAGAAAAGATCTTGGCTGTATTGAAGGAAGCAGAGGAGTCGGATGAGAAGATCACTGAAATATGCAGCAAGCATGGGATCTCCGATGCCACATTTTACAAATGGCGGTCGAAGTATGGAGACCAGTCAGTCAACGACTCAAGGCGCTTGAAGCAGCTCGAGGAGGAGAATAAGCGACTTCGAGCGCTCGTTGCCGATCTCGCCTTACGTAATCAGGCGTTAAAGCGCGTGGTATCGAAGAAGTGGTGAACACCAAAGAGATGAATGTGGCAGGCATATTGTTTGGTTTTGCAGTGACAATGCATTAGAGAGAGAGGCGACAACTTCATGTCACAGAATTATCACATCGTTTGCTTGACTGGAACACGCGAAAAGTTACAGATGGCTGCAATGTTCGCATCGGTGGCGGCTGCCACGGGTGATCAGGTTACTGTCTTTTTTTCAATGAATGCATTGCCCTTCTTTATCAAGAATTCGGTACAGGATCCACCGGTGGAAGGCCGGTTTGGTGAATTGATGAATAACGAAGTGGGTGTGCCGCCGTTCAAGCAATTGTTTAAAAGTGCGGCGGAATTGGGCGATGCCAAGCTTTTGCCCTGTTCCATGGCCCTTGATCTGTTGAAGATTACCAAAGAGGCTCTTGATCCCGAGTTTGGTCCGCCGACAGGGCTGACCCGCTTTCTTAACGATGCGGAAGGCGGGCAGCTGCTCACATTTTGATTCGATAGCGGCTCAAACTATTTCAGCAAGAGGATATTGTGAATGAGTGAATTTAAAACCATCGATGCTCGAGACACTTTTTGTCCCGGGCCGCTAATGGAGCTTATTACCTATATGAAGCAGGCGGCAGTGGGCGATACCCTCGAACTGTTATCGACCGATAATGGAACGGCATCCGATGTTCCCGAGTGGATCGACAAGGTCGGACACGAAATGATCAGTAGTGAGAAGGTCGGGGAGGTCTGGCACCTGAAGGTTCGCAAGCTCAAATAGCGGTAGGTGAAGAGGAGTGGATTGGTTACTTGTTAATCAACGGCTCAGCTGGTTTAACAAATGAGATTTGTCTGACCAAGGGTCAGAGATCTCCTGTAATAGTGGATTAGGAGAGTGCAATGAGAATCTTAGTCGTCGGTGGTGGCTGCGGTGGTACCATATTGGCCAACAACCTTGCGCGGCGGCTGGCCAGCGAGATCCGCAGTCGGAAGGTCAGAATCACACTGCTTTCGGCCTCGGATAAACACATGTATCAGCCGGGTCTGCTGTATGTGGCGTTTGGACAGATGATGCCTGACGAACTGTATCGCGATCAGGAGAGTCTGCTTGAGCCCTCGATTGAGTTTCATGTGGATCCGGTCGAGGCGTTCCATCTTGATCAGAACAAGGTCACAACAAAAAGCGGTAAGATACATGAGTATGACGTGATGGTTATCGCAACCGGTTCACGTATCGTGCCTGAAGAAGTGCCGGGTCTGGTAGAGGGTTCTGAAACCTTCTATTCCGAGGAGGCTGCCGTGAAGATGTTCAAGCGTCTCCGTGAGTTTGAGGGCGGCAAGGTTGCGATTGTCGTCGGTGTCCCGCACAAATGTCCGATCGCCCCGGTGGAGGTGACTTTCTCCCTACACGACTATTTCAAGACGCGCGGTATCCGCGACAAGGTGCACATCAAGTACCACTATCCGATCGGTCGTATCCACACCATTGAAAATGTCGCCAAATGGGCAAAGCCGGAATTCGACCGTATTGGCGTCGAATATGAAACCCTGTTCAACGTCAAGGAAGTGGATGTGGAGAATCAGGTGGTAAAGAGCGAAGAGGGTACCGAGACCGCGTATGATCTGCTTATCTCCATACCGCCGCATAGAGGAATGCCGGTGATCGAACGGGATCAGATGGGCGATGGCGGCTGGATACCCACTGATCGGTACAAACTCACCATGGAGGGACATGACAATGTCTATGTATTGGGGGATACCACCAACCTGCCGGTCAGCAAGACCGGTTCTGCGGCGCATTTCGAAGCCGAAGTGGTGGCCGAGAATATCGCTTCGATTATCAAGATCGGTACACCCGTACGTGATTATGACGGTAAGGTCTACTGTTTTATCGAGGCAGGTCATGATAGGGCCACCTATGCCATGTTCAACTATGAGAATCCACCCGACCTGAAGGCGCCCAATAAATCGATGCACTGGTTTAAAATGAGCTATAACAAAATGTATTGGACCAGCGTCCGCGGTCTACTTTGAGGAGGCGTGGTTATGACTGCTCAGACTGAATCACCTCAACCCGCAAACACCGTTGATCGTGAGGAGCTTGCCCAGGAACTGGAGCAGCTATCAGAACTTGCGACACTGGTTTTGTCGGCGCGGGATGCCTTGTCGGACGATATAGTTTCCCGTGTCGCTTCGGCATTGAGTGAAGGTATCACACTACTTGACCGCCTTACCCGCAATGAGGGTCTTATGCGCTTGTTGCAGGTGCTCGATAAGCCGGAGACTCAGCATCTGCTGCTTGGACTCTCCACTGCGCTCTCACAAATGAGTCGGGAAATCGCAATCTCACCGCCCGCCAAAGGTGGTCTCGGGGGGGTTGTCAAACTGGCGATGGAACCTGGCACGCAAGAGGGCTTGCGATCGCTTTCGCTGCTGGGTAAGTATTGGAGTGACAGCATGCGTGAACTACACCGTAAGGGCGGTAATTGAACGAAAAAAGCTACTGATTGTGATGGGCTGCCGGATGGTGCTGTCAACGGACGGTTTATTCGATAAGCAGCTTGAGAGGCTGCATCTCTTTATACATGATAACGAGAGGCTTTCTGCTGGCAAAGGTGAGAATACGGGTGCGCGATGGATAAAACAGATGGCTGCACAGGAACATGTGCATCTCCTCTCCACGCAGTAGAAACTCCTTAAGGCGAAGGATGTTCCTCATATCCACATCATCCTGCAGTGGGTGCTTGTAATAGTTCAATACCAAGCTATCATCATACAGCGCCAGTTGCGGGATCTCATCGTGATGTCCCAGCAGCTCGTGTTGTGCCTGTTTGCGCAGGCGGGTGGAGAGGATCAACCCGACACGGTCTTCTCCGAATAGCCAGCTGATATCCCTCTCTTCATCGTAGTCGGCACTGTGTTCGCCAAAGGCGAGGCACCAGCCCCTGTAGTAGGCGTTGTATCGCTTGACGATCCGTGAATCATTCATTGTATGATCAGGGTGTTGTTACCGTGCCTTGCATTACCAGGTGGGTTGGGAAGCAAAAAGATATAAAAACAATGAGTAATCTTCGGCTGGCCTTTATAGGTGGAGCAATCTGGCCAGCTCCTCATTATGCAATGGATCGATCCTCATACTACTTAAAACGCTCTCTGCATACAATCTTCAAAGAGTGGGCTTACTGCGGCTGCACGCTGAATGTCATCTAAAACACCAGGTTCATCACCAGCATCATGACGGACAGAAACAGTAGAGTCATGATGCCGCCCGCCCGCATAAAATCAGATACGCGATACCCTGCAGGCCCCATGATCAGTGCATTCACCTGGTGAGTGGGGATCAGGAAGGAGTTGGATGTGGCGATGGCAACGGTGAGCGCGAAAACGGCTGGGTTGCCGCCGGCGCCAATGGCGATATTCACTGCCAGCGGAACCAGTAGAACCGTCGCGCCCACATTGGACATGACCAGGGTGAAAAAGGTGGCGAGTACCGCAACCGACAACTGGATAATCCAGATCGGCATGTCTCCCACTACCCAAAGCACCTGATCCGCAATCCATTTTGCCGTGCCGGTGGTCTCCACTGCGAGACCAAGCGGTATCAGGGAGGCAAGTAAAAAGACCGTCTTCCAGCTGACCGCTTCATACGCCTCATCGATATTGAGGACGCCGGACAGCACCATCCCAATGGCGCCGGTGAGCAGTGCAACCGAAAGACGGATGTCGGTAAACAGTACCATTGAGAGCGCGATGCTGAAAAACAGCATTGCCCATCCCACCTTGTGTGGGCGCAAATCCTCATGGGGGTATTCAGTGGTAACGACGACGAAATTATTATCTTTTTCGATCCTCGGGAGAACATCCCATGGGGTGTGCACCACCAGGGTATCTCCCGCCATAAAGGGCATGTTACGGATATCCTCCCCCTCACGCAGGGTTTCTCCGTTGCGGTGTAATCCGATCATGGCAAGGCCATAGGTCTTCCGCATCCACACATCACGTGCGCTCTTGCCGATGAGTGATGAGCCGGGCGGTATGACCACTTCGGCAATACCGGCCTTGTTGGCAGAAAGGTCATTGGAGAATGTACGCAGGGTAGGGCGTCTTTTAAGCTTGAATACCTCGGCGAAGCTGGCCAGGGAATCCGGATCGGCAACCACTCCCAACACCATGCCGGCTTCAAGATCGACATCCCGGGCCAGGGCTCCCGGACCGATTCGGTTCGCCTCGCCCGACAGCTTTGTCGCGATCACCCTGACCCGATAAGCGGTCTCGATATCATCCAACTGCTTGCCGATCAGGCCGCTCTCATCGGTGACAACCACCTCTGACAGGCTGTAGCGCAAGCCGTAGACATCCTGGAAATACTGCATCGGATCGGTACCGCTGGTGCTGCTTTCACTCTTGGTTTTCGGCAGCACGAAACGTCCGGCCAGTAGGAAGTAGATGATCCCGCTGACAATCAGGGCAATCCCGATCGGCGTGACAGAAAAGAGTCCCCAGGTCTCCATCTGTTGATCGGCGGGCAACGCCTTGTTTGAGGTGAGGATCAGGTCGTTGAGCAGAATCAGCGGGCTGGAGCCGACCATAGTCATGGTGCCGCCGAGAATAGCGGTAAAGCCCATCGGCATCAGCAGGCGGGACATGGGCAGGCCGGAGCGGGCGGAGATGCGCGATACTACAGGAAGAAACAGCGCAGCCGCGCCCACGTTCTGCATGAAAGAAGAGATGAATCCCACAGTGGCGGATATGATCGGGATAATCCTGCCCTCAGTGGTGCCGCCGGCCTTGAGTATGAATGAAGCGACACTGCCCATGATGCCGGTTTTATCCAGGCCGGCGCCGATGATCATGACTGCGATGATGGAGATGACGGCGTTGGATGAAAAGCCATCGAACAGATGCCTGTTATCGACCAGCCCCTGATCGAGTCCCATCAGCGGTGCCAGCAGGGACGAGAGGCCCAACAACACCATGATACTGGCGGCGGCAACATCCACCCCGACGACTTCGAAGGCAAACAGGTAGATGGTCAGCATCAGGATGGCCCCTACCCAGGCGATCTCGACAGTGGGGGATAGATTGGCCAGCAACAGTGCTGCGATGAGGAAGATGGCGCTTGCAATGAGCTGTTGAAGTGAGAGGAGTCTGCCTTGGCTGGGCATCGATTGCTGGTTGTTTGCTGGTGTCATGCGTTTACTGCTTAAAAAACTAGGATTCGTGGGTGCTCGAACTGTCACCATCCCTGTGACGCAAATGCAAAAAGTGCTGCACTGCACATTCCGATATGGAAATGCATTCGGGTTAGAATGGTGCGATATCTTGCAATTTCGGCCGATAGATGGCCTGAGAATCAGGGTATCCTGCCTAATGATTCAGATATTTTCAAATAAATAATAATGTCTTAATATTCCTTTATGGAATATTCAAATCTACCTGACCTGAAACATCTGGCGACATTGAGAGCGGTCGTCGAACAGGGTGGCGTTTCGGAGGCCGCCCGACTACTGCACATCGGCCAGCCTGCGGTGACCAAACGGTTGCGTACCCTTGACGGTTGTTATGCAGCGAGTTTGATGCAGCGGCAAGGGCGTAATCTACAGCTTACCCCGGCAGGAGAGCGGGTCTATGCCTTTGCGCGACTGGTGCTCGACCATCAGGCCTCCCTTTTGGATGATCTGGAGTATCTGCGGTCGGGTCTGAACAGACTGCGCCTCGAAGTCACCTTCGCAATCGGCGAACATCTACTGCCGAGCCTGCTGCTGAATTTCTCCGATAATTTTCCTCAGTACAGGATAGAGAGCCGCATGGGTTACAGTCGGCATATTCAGCGCCGACTCGCTACAGGGCTCTCCGATTTGGCATTACTTGAGCAGGCCCCTGACCATCCCGAGGTCTTGGTGCAGAAGTGGCTGGACGATGAACTTGTACTGGTTTGCGGCCTGGGGCACCCACTTTGGGGCAGTGGACTGTTGCCGGTAACAGAGTTGGGAGATTTACGCTATGTGCTGCGCGAGTCCCAGTCGTCCATGCGGATCACCCTGGATAAGGCGCTCAGGGATATCGGCATCGATCAGTTGCCCATTGCCATGGAAGTGGGATCGACGGACACCATCGTGGAGATGCTGCAACATGGGGGGCATGTGAGTTTCCTGCCCCGTTTTACAGTCGACGATGCCCTGAATGCCGGCACCCTCTACCATATAAAAATACAGGGACTTCGTATCAACCGTACCCTGTGGATTGCCAGAACCCGTTCGAATTTAAAAAATGCCGTGGCTGAAGCGTTTATCCAGTTGTTGCGTAAGAAATCATGGAACGGATAGACCGGTGTTTGGTTTCACCGGCCCTGCAAGGCGCAGATGACCATGACATGAACTTCTACGCCTCCAGGCCGGTCTCTATTTCGATGTTCGACTGCTCTGTAATGCGCAAAATCTGCAATAGCACCGGTTGTTTCAGAGCGACGCCTCAATCTCTAAGTTGACTGAATGTGTAGTCCTGCCCTTTCTGCGGTTGATGGCAGGCAAAGCAGGCCGATGCGGCTTTATCGCCGACAACGCGATTTGTTGGGTCGCCACCGCCAAACCCCTCGAAGCCCCATCCGCCGGTTGCTGCGAATTTAGCGGAATCTTTATGCATCACACCCAACACCTTGCGTCTGCTCTCGGTGACGGCATTGTCGGTACGCACCGTATCCAGAAGGTCGAAGATGATGACGGCCCCATCAGGGAAGAGTCCTTTCCGATAGCCCTCAAGCGCCTTGTCGTTGGCATAGATGTGATGAATGCCGCCAAATGCATTGAACAACGGATGGCCTTCTTCGATCACCATGCTCTTGACGTGATGCCAGTTACGATAATCTGTCGGGTAGGGGACATTGGATTCTGTCGCCAATGCAACGGATGCCGTTACCCATAATGCAGTCAATAAGTGTGCTTTCATCAATCTATCCTCCTTATGGAGTTGGCGGTTAGCGTAAACGGAACAGCAGATATGGCGAAAATGCGGTATTTTTTATAAAGTAAGTAGTCCTAACTAATGAGGTTAATACAAACCCTGTCTGTGTTTAGCGCGCATTTAAGCCGTCATCATGCGGCAGCTTCATGCTCCGGGCAGTCTACACGCAGATGCCGTTCCGCCATGGGTGCATCGACGAAGGCACAGAAGTGCGGGGTCTTGGTCCCGGGGGCAACGTTCCTACGGAAGTGGCGACAGCTTACACAGGTCCGTTGTGGTGCGATCAGCTCGCGCTGCTGAAGCTGGCTGATCATTTTGATGACCAGTCCCAACAGTTCTTGCTGCTCGTTCTGGGTAAGACCCAGAATGATGGGCTCGAAGCTTGCCGGCCACTTCTGTGCGGCCTTTCTGCCTTTGGCTGTGACCTTAAGCGTGATCGCCCTGCCATCCGCAGTGTCTGCGTATTTCCGTACCAGCGCCTTTCTTTCCAGAGCACTGACGGCATCGCTGGCGGTAGCCTTACGAATTCCGGAATGGGCAGCCGCCGCGGTGAGTCGTGTGCCCTGCGGCCGGCTGACGACAAAGCGAAGTAGATCGGCCTGGGTCGGAGACAAGCCAGCCGCCTCGGCTGCTTGCCAGTCTAATTGGCGCGCCACTGATGCCAGTCTTGTGAGCCCGTCGGCGATTCGGCGGGCGAGTGGTTCTGTGATCTCATCGAAGTTCATAGTTAGGAATCCTAACAAAATAACCGGGCTGTGTCAATCTCATATTGCGGTTCCTGCAGTTGGGTGCCCTGTGGCATTGTCATACCTCAACGGTATCAACTGGAAGAGGATAACCACTACCAGGCAGGCGTAAGATAAATTGATGGTTACCGTGACATTCTGTCATTTAGCTATGACTATTTGTCATTATTGCTCCATATTTTCCCGTATTTTTAAGTTGCCGATTTTTTTAACCGAATAATTTGATCTATAAAAATTTCCCAACTAACCTTGCATTGTGCGCCCACTGTTTTTCGTTCAAATAGCGGAACCCTCAGTGGGTGATCAAACATCTTCTACGCCAATTCGACTCGCCCAAACAGCCTTGGTATCCGATTACCGAGGAGGTGATCATTCGTACCAAGAATAATTACAGCGTCTGTGTTGCCGGGTTAGTGGTCAGATCCAAGTTTAAGTAAAAAATATTTCTAAAACTTAATGTAAGTTGGGAAGGAGAACAATATGCTCAGGTCCCTTTTGATAGATGCGGAAAAGTGTACGGGATGCGTGCAATGTGAATTGGCGTGTTCCTATGAAAATGAAGGTGAATTTAATCCTGCCAAATCACGAATCAGGGTTTTTACATTCCACCATGAAGGGCGTTTTGTTCCCTATACATGCACACAATGCGCTGAAGCCTGGTGTATGCAGGCCTGTCCTGTTGACGCCATTACGCTGGATGCTGGTACTGGAGCGAAGGTTGTCAATGCCTCCGTCTGTGTCGGCTGCAAGGTCTGCACCATCGCCTGCCCCTTTGGCACCGTCAACTACAGCAGTGGCAGTGGAAAGGTGGTCAAGTGTGATCTCTGTGGCGGAGATCCCGCGTGTGCCAAGGCCTGTCCGACGGCTGCGATCACCTATGTGGACGCGGATCAGACGGGATTTGAAAAGATGCGTGCCTGGGCGGGTAAAACCGATGCCGGCAATGCTGCAAGTGCGTAATTCTGGAGGTAAATAGCTATGTCATGGGCTGGAAAAATTCTTCGCGTCAACCTGACTCAAAGTACCTGCACCACCGAGGCGCTCAATCGTCAATGGGCACAGGAGTATCTCGGCCAACGCGGCCTGGCATCCAAGTATCTGGTTGAAGAGATTGACCCGCAAGTCGATCCCCTGAGTCCCGAAAACAAGATGATTATGACCACCGGACCCCTGACCGGGACCATGGCTGCAACCAGCGGCCGCTACTCGGTGGTTACCAAAGGGCCGCTTACCAACTGTATAGCCTGTTCCAATTCCGGGGGATTAATCGGTGCAGAGATGCACTTTGCCGGTTGGGACATGATCATCTTTGAGGGTAAGTCGCCAAAACCGGTCTACCTCTATGTGGTCAACGACAAGGCGGAATTGCTTTCCGCTGAAGAGATCTGGGGGACCAGTGTCTGGCATACCGATGAGTGGTTGCACGCCAAACATCAGGATCCGATGCTGCGTATCGCCGCTGTCGGACGTTCCGCCGAGGCGGGTTGCCTCTATGCGGCGATCGTCAACGACCTGCACCGGGCGGCCGGACGATCCGGTGTCGGTACCGTGATGGCCTCCAAGAATCTCAAGGCGGTGGCCATCCGTGGCACCAATGGGATCAGTAACATCAAGGATTTTGGAAAATTCATGCAGGCTGTCAATAATGGGAAAAAGGTGCTTGCCGACAACGCGGTTACCGGACAGGGATTGCCTACCTACGGTACCCAGGTGCTGATGAACGTGATCAACGAGCTGGGTGCCCTTCCCACACGCAATATGCGTGAAGTGCAGTTCGAGGGGGCGAACAAGGTTTCTGGTGAGGCGATGCACGAAAAACGTGCCTCGGATGGCAAGCCCAACCTGACAACCAATGCCGGTTGTTTCGGTTGCACCATCGCCTGCGGGCGTATTTCCACCATCGACAAGGGTCACTTTTCCATTGAAAACAAACCCGAATACTGGGGCAGTTCCGGTGGCCTTGAATATGAAGCCGCCTGGGCATTGGGGCCGGATACCGGCGTCGATGACCTGGATGCGTTGACCTATGTCAACTTCCTCTGCAACGAGGACGGATTCGATCCGATCACATTCGGCGGTACCCTCGCGGCGGCGATCGAACTCTTCAAGATCGGCGCCATCACCACCGAGCACACAGGCGGGCAGGAGCTCGCATTCGGTTCTGCCGAGAACCTGGTTTGGGGTGCGGAGACGTTGGTCAAGGGTGAGGGCTTCGGCAGGGACCTGGGGCTGGGCTCCAAGCGTCTGTGTGAGAAGTATGGGCACCCCGAACTATCCATGACGGTCAAGGGGCAGGAGTTCCCCGCCTACGATCCTCGTGGCATACAGGGTATGGGGCTTGCTTATGCCACCTCGAACCGCGGTGCGTGCCATCTCAGGGGCTACACGGTGGCTTCCGAGATTCTGGGAATCCCGGAGAAAACCGATCCGTTGGAGACCGATGGGAAGGCCGGACTAGTGAAGGCCTTTCAGGACGCTACCGCCGCGGTGGATTCCAGTGGACTCTGTCTGTTTACCACTTTTGCCTGGTCGCTGGAGGATATCGCGCCCCAGGTGAATGGTGCCTGCGAAGGTGACTGGACCGCGGAGCGCATGCTGGAGCTGGGAGAACGGGTATGGAATATGGAGCGGGACTTCAATCTGCGGGCCGGCCTGACCGCTGCGGATGACACTCTGCCGCAGCGTCTGCTGAAAGAGGCGGCCAAAACCGGGCCTGCAGAGGGTCGAGTCAACGACCTGGACAAGATGCTGCCAGAGTATTACGAATTGCGTGGCTGGACGGCGGACGGTGTGCCCACTGATGCTACCCGTCAGCGGCTTGGCCTGACCTGACATGGCAGGAGATGTCAGATGCAATATATCGTAATCGGTGCCGGCCCGGCCGGTGTTACGGCCTGTGAAACCCTGAGGAGCCAGGACCCCGCCGGTCAAATCACTTTGATCGGCGGGGAGCCGGAACCACCCTATTCACGCATGGCCATACCCTACCTGTTGGTGGAACAGATTGATGAACGGGGTACCTACCTGCGAAAGAGCGAGGACCACTATAGCCAAAATCGGATTGAACATATCAGGATGGCGGTGACTCAGGTGCATCCTGAACAGCATCGTGTCACCCTGGCCGATGGGAGCAGCCTGGAATACGATCGCCTGCTGATCGCCACCGGCGCCACGCCATTGAAACCGCCGATCCCCGGTATCGACCTGGATGGTATTCATAACTGCTGGACCCTGGAGGACGCCCGCGCCATCGTGGCACGCGCCAAGCCGGGATCGCCTGTGGTGCTGATAGGCGCGGGTTTCATTGGCTGCATTATTCTCGAAGCCCTGGTTGAGCGCGACGTGAAGCTTACGGTGGTGGAGAAAGGCGACCGGATGGTTCCCCGCATGATGGATAACGTGGCCGGGAATCTGTTGAAAAACTGGTGCGAGAAGAAAGGGGTGCGTATCCTGACCAGCAGCGGAGTTGTCGGTTTCTCTGAATCAGGCAGTGGTTTGAGTGTCGATCTGGACAGTGGCGAGAGTCTGGCCGCGGACCTGGTGATAACGGCAATGGGGGTACGCGCGAATATCGACTTCCTGGCCGGATCGGGTATAGAAACCGACCAGGGTATCCTGGTGAATGACCATCTGCAGACCAGTTGGGAGGATATTTTCGCTGCCGGGGATGTTGCCCAGGGGCGTGATTTTTCCACCGGAGCTGATAGCGTCCAGGCGATTCAGCCCACCTCGGTTGAACACGGTCGTATCGCGGCAATCAACATGGTCAAGGACCAGGCGATCAAGCATCAGGGCAGCCTGAACATGAATGTCCTGGATACCCTGGGCCTGATCTCCAGCTCTTTCGGTCAATGGATGGGCGTCGAAGGCGGTGACCAGGCAACCCTGTTGGATGAGGGTGAGTTTCGTTATCTGCAACTGCAGTTCGACGGAGACTACCTTGTCGGCGCCAGCAGTCTTGGGCATACCCAGCACATCGGTGTGCTCAGGGGACTGATTCGGAGTCGTGTCCCGTTGGGGGAATGGAAGGATCGCCTGATGAAGGATCCAACCCGCTTGATGGAGGCCTATCTCGGTTCCGTACAGGGTGCAAGTTGATTGGATGTCCGAGGTGAACGTCGAATTCAAACTCTATGCAAGCTTAATGACGTACCTGCCGTCTGGTGCGACCGATCATGCTGTCAATGTCACGCTATCCGAAGGCGCAACCATCTTTGATTTGATGGAGCGCTACCAGGTCCCCCGCGAACAGGCCCACTTGGTTGTATGTAACGGCCTGTTCGTGCCACCCTCGCAACGTGAGACCTATCGGTTACAGGATGGAGATGTCATCGCTCTCTGGCCGCCAGTCGCTGGTGGATAATCCCGACCAGTCCCGCTGACTGGTGCAGAATCCATGGTCAGCCGCACCAGCTGCCGGACGATGACAATTGCCCACGCAGAGTTTCTGCGCAGCCTGTCACCACTCAAGCAACACTACCAGATCGAGATCGATGAAGCCCGAAGAGAAGTTGAGATCTCCTGCCGGGGGCTAAGGGCTGTTCTACAATTGCATGAAATGGGGTCGGTCAAACTGGGTTCGCTCACCATGCCATCACTGAAAGTTTTTTTTAGATTTGAAGATTCGGCCGTTGACGAAATATCACAGTTTTGGGCGCGCTTTGACCTTTGTTTCAGGAGAGGAGGAGGTTGAACTGGATTAGAATCTGTTTCGACAAAAAAATTCCTACTAACCAAGGAGGATATAACATGACAAGAGAACAACAACGCTACGGAATATCGGGCATCTTAATCGCCCTGTTACTGATCCCCTGCCTGGTCCTTGCAGGGGATAAACCCTATGAACGTGTGGTCGTATTCGGCGACAGTCTTTCCGATCCCGGCAATGCTTTTTTTCTATCCGGGATCAACCTCAAACCACCTTATTCGTCCCTGGATGAATTATTGGTACCGGATGCGCCCTATGCACGAGGCGGTAATCACTTCAGTAACGGCCCCACATGGATTGAGCGGCTGGCAAAAAAACTCGATGTGGGAGGCAGTGCGAAACCTGCCTTCAAGGGCAAGAATGGCAAAAAACTGAAAATGACCAACTATGCCGTCGGTGGTGCCCGTGCTCGGGATAACGGTATCGATATCAACCTCAATACACAATTGAGCGCCTTTCTCAGTGATTCCCAGGGAGTGGCATCGATGGGTGCGCTTTATGTTATCGCACTGGGCGGTAACGATGTAAGGGACGCCGTTGCTGCCCTTTCCGTCGATCCCACAGGCCAGGCCAGTAATGATATTCTGCAGGATGCACTGATCGCGCTATCCGATTCGATCATCGCACTGCATGGGGCTGGCGCGACAAAGCTGTTGATTGTCAACTCGCCTGATCTCTCTCTGACCCCGGCGATAAAACGCCTTGATAGCCTGTTCCCGGGTACCGCACTGGGGGCGGCCGTGGCATCGCTGCAATTCAACCTGAATCTGGCCGCGTTACTCGATGATCTCAGCTTGGTTTTTCCCGCATTGGAGATTGCGCAACTGAATGTTTTTCAGACACTGCAAGAGATCGTGGACGATCCCGATGCATTTGGGTTGAAGAATGTAATTGATGCGTGCGTGATGCCTAATCTACCCCCTTTCGCCTGTAAAAAACCGAAGCGTTACCTGTTTTGGGATGGCATCCATCCAACCCGGGCCACTCACCGGATCTTTGCCAGGGAGGCTGCCGAGGTCCTCAATCTGGGCGGGGATGAGGATCGAGACTCCTTCGAGAATCAGGATGGTAAAGAAAGGGGGATGAGAGGCAGAAAATGATCGCCAATTAGCGCGGGAATATACCTATCAGAAAGTAGCTGTACTGAAAATGAAATAATAGCCCGTGGCCATCCCTAATCTGGACGGAACCCTTTTTGCTGCCTGTCCGATGAGTCGGTCCCATCAACTGGAATGGCGTGGCAACACACGAGTGTCATCTCATCAGATTGGAATTGGATTCATTTGGGGTTATATTTTTTTGTTGTTCAATAGGATCATGTTGATCGATCTAATATCGCAATGCATGAAAACCCGGCAAACATATTGTGTTGAAGATCGTATCAGGAGCACAGACGGGAGTGGATAGAGCGGCATTGGATGCCGCCATAGCGTATGGCGTCGAGGCTGGCGGATGGTGCCCCCATGGCCGCCTGGCTGAAGATGGTGTCATACCCGAATGCTATCCGGTTACGGAACTGGCCAATGCAGGATATACGGAACGCACCCTGCAAAATGTCATCGATAGCGATGCTACACTGATTATCTATTTCGGTTATCTCTCAGGCGGTACGGAGCAAACGCTCGCCTTCTGCATTGCGCAGAGGAAACCCTATCTGTTGATCGATGCCGGGGAGCTGAACAGGCGGCGTGCGGCAGAACGGATTCAGCAATTCATTACTGATAAAGGGATTGCTGTCTTAAATGTTGCCGGGCCGCGGGCAAGTGGAGAAACCTCGGCATATGACTATGCAAGAGCAGTTCTGGAGTCAGTGTTGAGAACCCGCTCCATAAATCCTGCGGACCGATGTTAAGTACCACTCCAGCCGTGATTGGTGCAAGGATGATGTGGATATTGCGGATTCGGTATGGATAAGAAAAATGCCTTGATTACAGGTAACAGCAGTGGTCTTGGATTGGGGCTCAGCAAAGTGTTGCTGGCCCGTGGTTACAGGATTTTCGGTTGCAGCCGGCGGGGTTGCGATCTGCCGGGTGAGATCGTCGATGTTCATTGTGACCTTACCGAATTTGACGCCATTGCACAGAAGCTTAAGCAGCTGCTGCAAGGGATTGAGACGCTGGAGTTGGTGGTGCTCAATGCCGGTATATTGGGTGAGATCAAGTATATCAGCAAGACTTCATTGGATGAGTTGCAACAGATCATGGACATCAATCTTTGGCCGAATAAGATAATCCTGGATTGGTTGTTGCAATCGCATATCAAAGTCGATCAGATCCTGCTGCTATCATCCGGTGCAGCCATTTTGGGCAATAAGGGATGGGGTGGGTATGCGTTATCGAAATGCGCGCTGAACATGCTGGGACGCCTGTATGCGCACGAATTCCCGACGACCCACATTGCTTCCATTGCGCCGGGCCTGATCGAATCGGATATGATGGATTATCTGTGTAACCAGGCGGACAGCGAGGAGTATCCCGCATTGCAGCGACTTCAGCAGGCTAGAAGAGATGGCGCAGTGCTTTCGCCGGTCCAGGGTGCTGAACGGATCCTGGAAACCCTGTCACGCCTGAAGGAATTTGAAAGCGGTAGTTATATCGATCTCAGGCAGATTCTGGCCCCGGATGAGTATCAGGCACTGATCGAGGCGAGAAACAGGGTATGACTTTGCCGACCTTTTTGAGGGAGATATTGCTGCTGGCATCCCTGGTGCTGCTGTTGTTTCTGGCAATCGCACTCTACCTCTATCTTAACCAGACCAACCTGATTCATCTGCCCGATCTCCCTTCGAGGCGTGTGGCTACCACGCCGCATCAGGTGGGGTTGGGTTTTGAGTCGGTAGACCTGATGACCGCGGATAACGTGAAGCTGCACGGTTGGTTTATTCCCCATGAGAAACCTCGCGCAACACTGCTGTTTTTTCACGGCAATGCAGGCAATATCTCCCATCGCATGGAGTCCCTGGCACTCTTCAACGCATTGGGGCTGGCGATATTGATCATCGATTATCGCGGTTATGGCAACAGTGAAGGGAAGCCGTCGGAAAAAGGGCTGTATCGGGATGCGGAGGCGGCATGGCGTTATCTGACTGAGATAAGAGCGCTGCCCGAGAAAAAGATCCTGCTCTTTGGTCGCTCACTTGGCGGTGCGGTTGCCGCCTACCTTGCGACTCATAATGAACCAATGGGTGTAGTCCTGGAGTCGACCTTCACTTCCGTCCCGGACATGGCCGCTGAACTCTATCCCTGGTTGCCTGCCCGCTGGCTGGCGCGCTATCACTACAATACCCTAGAGCGAATGGCGGCCATCGACAGCCCGGTGATGATTATTCATAGCCGCCATGATGAGATCATACCTTTCGATCATGGTCGCCTGCTGTTTGAACGCGCCCATCAGCCGAGACGTTTTCTTGAACTGAGCGGTGACCACAATTACGGTTTCATGCAGGATCTTGATCGATATCGGGATCACTGGGATGATTTTATACGCTTGGCAAGTAAAGAGCAGACCGGATGAAGACAATACCAATACGAAAAACCAAAATCGTAGCCACTATCGGCCCTGCCTCCGATTCGGTGAAAATCCTCGAAGAGATGATTGTGGCCGGCATGAGTGTCGCCCGGCTCAATCTATCCCACGGCAGTTATGCTGAACACAGCCAGCGTATCGGGCGTATCCGTCAGGCATCGGATAATCTGCGGATACCGGTTGCAATCATGATCGATACACGGGGCGTTGAGATCCGTACCGGAAAGATTCGCCAGGGAAGCGTTGAATTGACTTCGGGTGATACCTTTTCCATCTTCACCGACGGCCGTGCCGGTGATCAGCAAGGGGTTTCAGTCACCTACCAGCGTTTGCATCAGGAGGTGAATCCCGGCGATGTGATTCTACTCGATGATGGAGCGATGGAACTCACCGTGAAATCGATCCTTGATCGGGAGGTTCGCTGCAGGGTTGTATTGGGCGGTGTGCTGAAAGAGAACAAGGGCGTCAATCTGCCCAATACCCAGCTTTCCATGACGGCTGTGGAGCCGGAGCATCGTGACGATATCCTTCAGGAGCTATCCTTCGCGGCGGAGAACGACGTCGACTATATCGCCGCTTCGTTTATTCAGGATGCCGATGAAGTCAACCGGATGCGGAAAATCCTGATCGAGAAAGGGGTGGATATCCCGATCATCGCCAAGATCGAAAACCGCGCCGGAATAAACAATCTCGAGGCTATCGTGGCGGCGTCGGACGGGATTATGGTGGCGCGGGGCGATATGGGGGTGGAACTGCCGATGGCGGATGTGCCGAGTATGCAGAAGAAGATCATCCGCATCACAGTGAGTAACGGCAAGCCGGTGATCACCGCAACCCAGATGTTGGCTTCGATGGAGCACAATCCAAAGCCGACCCGTGCCGAGGCGAGTGATGTGGCAAATGCCATTCTGGATGGTTCCTCCGCAGTGATGTTGTCCGGCGAATCGGCTATGGGCGACTATCCGGTGCAGTCGGTCAGGACCATGGAGATGTTGGCGATCCGTACCGAGGCATCGCTGCGTGAGTATGGCTATCTGCAGCATATCATTCCCCACCATTCCAACGTGGTGACCGAAGCGGTCAGTCATTCGGCCGTCAATATGGCTGATCGATTGAAGGCGGCTGCCATCATCAGTCTGACCGAGACGGGTTTCACCTCGAGGCTGATCTCCAAGCATCGGCCCGAGTGCCCCATACTGGCAGTCACCCAATCACCGAGAGTGACCCGGCGGCTGTGCATGAACTGGGGGGTAGTACCCATTCTTTTTCAGGAGGAGAGCACGGATGAGGCGAAGATCGCCTTTTGCATCGAACAAGCCAGAAAGCGTGGCCTGCTGAACAGCGGCGATATCGCCATTGCCACCAGTGGCTACAGTCAAACCACCGGTGGTACGGATCTGATCCGGGTGTTGACTGTCGACGGGCCTGAGTAGCGGTAGAGGCAAACTAGAACTCTGAATAGCTGGATAAAAGACAGGCCGCAAATGGACGCCAATCACCGCAAATTCATGCAAATAGTTTGGTATTAAACCGTGTGTAATCACCATCATGCTGTGTTAATGGATCATTTGTGATTTTCCCCTAGTTCCCACGCTCCTGCGTGGGAACTCATATCTTGCCCTGATGCCCTGCCTACTTATGCATTCCCACGTTGGAGCGTGGGAACGATATAAAATTGCGTGAATTTGCGGTGATTGGCGTCCATTTGCGGCTGAATCAATGGCCTGATTTAAGGGATCATCAACCAGGAAGCGCAGACTTACCCATGACTTTTATTCCGGCACTGGCTCTAATAGATTCTGTATTGCGGCTGTACCTGGTCATCCTGCCAGATGTCGTCAGGACTCACGTATTCGTCACGCAGATTGAAGGGTACCCCTACACTGTCGAAACAGTCGTAAACAAGCTCTGAACAGATATATTTCCGGTCTCGGGTGCGGCGGCTGATCTTGAACAGGATGCGAATTCCAATGCGAATGATCTCGAAATTGTCATAGGGCTTGGTGAGTTCGTCCATCCCATAGCTGATAGCCTGGTTGAGCTTTTGTTTGTCAACCGGTGGGTCCACCCTTGCAATCACGATGTTGCCTTTATAGGGACGGTTTCTGCCGTGGTAGTCTCGCAGATACTTGGACAGCGGCGCCAGACGCACGCCTATCATCGTCTCGCTCTCCAGGACGAAGACCCGCTCCAGGGTCGGATCCTTATAGATCATGCCGACATGGCTCCAGACGGATTTGGTGAATTTCTGTACTGCCTGTGAAAAAAAATATGATCCTGAACAGAAGACCAAGTCGCCTGTCTGCAATTCATCTCGCATTACACTGTAGGGTTGTACCTGGAGGTGCTCAATCTCTTTTTTTGATATCGTCTCAGCCATAGAGTGCCTCCCTGATTACTTGGGGCAAGTGTCCGATAAGCCGCGCAGTCGGTGTTGAAAGGAACTTTATTGGTTCTATATCGTAATATAGATATGGCATCAATAAACGGATTGTTTTTTTACAAAATCATCCCCTAGTTCACACACTCCTGTGTGGGAACGATATGAAAGATACACTCTGTGATGAATGTGGTTTTGGCTAAGCATGCTTACTCAAAGCCGCCTATATTTTATCAATGAGAGTTTGGTTTAGAGCGTTGCGACGATACTGGATGATGGAGTGGGGCGAGGATATCGGTGATCAAGCCCCGCCAGTATGTATCCATACCGGCGGGTGATAGGGCGCTTAGCTCATGTTGCTTGCGACAAAGTCCCAGTTGACCACCTTCCAGAACGCCTCCAGATAGGCGGGGCGAGCATTACGATAGTCGATGTAGTAGGCGTGTTCCCAGACATCGGCTGTCAGCAAGGCCTTTTTGCCTGAGGTCATGGGTGTGCCCGCATTCGATGTGTTGAAGATTTCCAGGCTGCCGTCTTCGTTCTGCACCAGCCAGGTCCAGCCGGAACCGAAGTTGGTTGCCCCGGAGGTGGCGAACTGTTTCTTGAACTCGCCAAAGGAGCCGAAGGCCGCATTGATGGCATCCGCCAGGGCGCCGCCGGGCGCATTGTCATCGTTCGGGCTGCGCAGACAGTTCCAATAGAAGGTGTGATTCCAGATCTGTGCCGCGTTGTTGAATACGCCGCCGGATGATTTCATGATGGTATCTTCCAGGGAGGCGTTCTCAAACTCAGTGCCGGGTATCAGGTTGTTGAGATTGGTCACATAGGTGTTGTGGTGCTTGCCGTGATGAAACTCCAGAGTCTCTTTGGAAATGACGGGTTCCAGTGCGTCGATTGCATAGGGCAGGGCGGGTAGTTCATGTGCCATGGCATGGTGCTCCTTCTTTAGATATGAATTCTTGTTGTGATCCCCGTAATCGAGAGATCCGGTTAATAACCAAGTAGAATGGTCAGCTATTTTAGCGGTGCTGATCCCGGGATGCAACAGGGGGTGTTGTGGGGGAAAATAATACCACTCTTATTGGGTTTGAGCAGCCGGGTTTGGTGTGGCACAGCGTTTTTATTGGCTCGGTAATATGGCTGACATATAAAATGTTACCTGATTACTCATGAAGCTCAGCTATTGAGCCTGTGGTGCAAGCATAATGGAACCTACTGAATAAAAGAGGATTTCATCATGCCGAGAAATACCATTCAATTTCAAAAAGGCCTTGGTTTGCACGATTTTCTTGAACAATATGGGACCGAGGATCAGTGTCGCCAGGCATTGTATGATTTGCGCTGGCCGACGGGCTACGTCTGCCCTGAGTGCGGCAACACAACAGGCTGTGAACTCAAAAAGCGT
>QBVD01000025.1 GCA_003058525.1 gamma proteobacterium symbiont of Ctena orbiculata
CAATCGGCTCTGTTGTGTCTGAAAATGCGCCAAACAAGGCGCGAGGAGTGAGGTTTGGTGATTCCAAATGAGTGACGAGCAACGCCGAGTGGCGCATTTTCAGGCACAACCCGAAGGGCTGGGGCTGTTTTTCCACCCAGCGGCGTTATCATTCGCTCATTTAGCACGGCTAAACCTCGCTCATTCTGCCTTGCTGGGTAAAAAAACAGCTCCAGCAGAGTCGATTGGATTAGTGTTAACAGGCCCTAGTACCATGCCGCTACAGGGAAACAGTGGAATTCGAGTATGCGGGTTCAGGTAATACAACGATTCAGTCCTGAAATGTAGAGTCGATCATGCGCATATATAAAGTTGTCTTTCTGAACCAGGGAAAGGTCTACGAAATCTTCGCCAGGACCGTGCGTCAGGGTGAACTCTATGGATTTGTCGAGATCGAGGACCTGATATTTCAGGAGACCAGCTCGGTAGTCGTCGATCCTTCCGCCGAAAAGCTGAAAGAGGAGTTCTCCGGTGTTCACCGGACGCGGATACCCATCCATGCGGTGATTCGTATCGATGAAGTGGAGAAGAAGGAACATGGGCCCGGCAAAATCATTGAGATAGACTCCAATTCGAATATCACACCCTTTCCCAATCACCTGTTCGATCCCAAGAAGACGCCCGAGAAATAGACGCCTGAAAATTTGGCGCCGATTGCGAATCCGCATTGAGCCTTTCTTCGAGCTGGTGAGAATGGAGAGAATGAGAACCATTCACACAACACCCACGCGTCTCTTCATTTGGCTGCTGCCGCTTGCTCTGAGCTGGCACGGCTGCAGCAACGATATGAAGGAAGAGGCCAACACGGATGAGACTCCGGCCCCGGCATTGCTGATTGCGGCTGAAAACGGTGACCTCCCTACCCTCACCAGGCTGATCGAAGAGAACGATGCAGTCATCGACGTCAAGGATGCCTGTTTCTGGACACCCCTGATGAAGGCCGCATTGAACGGCCACACCAAAGTGGTTGAGCGCCTGATTCTGGCCGGCGCGGATATCAATCAGAAGGACAAAGGGGGTTATTCATCCCTGATGCTGGCTGCGTCGAACAATCACCCGGCTATCATCGAACTGTTGATCAAGGCGGGCGCAGATATCAATCAAGTCGAGATGACGCAAGGATGGACTGCTTTGATCTGGGCGGCTAAACGCGGTCACAGAGCGGCCGTGGAGCGTCTGTTGACATACCCGGCAGATCAAGAGATTACCGATTTTGACGGAAAGCGGGCCTTGGATTGGGCCAGGGAGAATCAGTTTCACGAAATAGTCTCTCTACTGGAATAACCAGTTCCCAGACAATTTATACTGAGTTGTGCTTTGTTTTACCAGAACATGCTAATTAACTGATCTGGATCATCACCCCCGTAGCCCGGCAAATCTATGATATTTAATCAGACAGCTCCTATCTGTGATTGAGTGTTTCTCAGGAGGGATCTCTCATGCCTCAAACCATCACCAATGACCACGATCTTCGAGAAGCCATCAGTGGACTTTCACCCGTAGAGCAGCGTGCTCTGGGTGGTCAGTTTGTTGCCAATGTTGGCCATTTGAGCCAAGACCCGCGTATCAGCCGCGCCATCGATGCGGCTATTGACCCGGATATTTCACCGGCGGAGCTGGAGCAGATCTATAAGACAGTTAAGGCATTTGCGACACAAACCTATACCGCCTGCGGCAGTGATGCCGATTGGGCGGCACAGGCCGAGCATTTTGTCGCAGCGGCCGCGGCAGCCTCCCTCTCAAGCGATGATCAGAGCGGCGCCCGAGGGGCGTGGAAAGCGGCCATGCAGGCCCGAATGGCGAAAAATTGCGAGATGATTCTGAACGATGACGGCGGTGTCGCAAACGAGTCGACAAACCAGTATCAGATGGCTGGACGCTATCTAGAAGGGTTAGAACAGTAACATCGGCCGTAAATCGGTTTCAGCGTTTACCATCAGACAGGGTGATCCCATCCAATTCATCGATCAGCGAGTCACTGGTATGGGAGGCGCCCAGTTTGATCATCAAGCGTACATCATTGGCGGAGTCGGCATGGGCCAAGGCATTCTCATAGCTGATGACACCCTCTCCATAGAGCTGGAAGAGATGCTGATCAAAGGTAATCATGCCGTGTTCCGTTGAACGCTTCATCAGCTCTTTGAGCTTGTGGATTTCGCCCTTGCGAATCAGTTCTGCCGCCAATGGGGTATTCAGCATCACCTCGACGGCAGCCCGCCGACCATTACCGTCCACACGCGGGATCAGTTGCTGAGCCACGATTGCCTTCAGATTCAGGGAGAGATCCATGAAGATCTGATCTCTGGCATCCTCCGGGAAGAAGTGAATGATACGATCGAGCGCCTGATTGGCGTTATTGGCATGCAAGGTCGACAGGCAGAGATGGCCGGTCTCGGCAAAGGCTATCGCGTGTTCCATCGTCTTACGGGTACGTATCTCACCGATCAGGATCACATCGGGCGCCTGTCGCAGGGTGTTCTTCAGCGCAACCTCATAGGACTCGGTATCTATGCCCACTTCGCGCTGGGTAATGATGCACTTGTCGTGATCATGCATATACTCGATGGGGTCCTCGATACTGACGATATGGCCCTCGCCCCTGGTATTCCGATAGCCGATCATGGCGGCCAGAGAGGTTGACTTGCCGGTACCAGTGGCGCCCACGAAGATCACTAGGCCACGCTTCACCATGGAGAGGTCCTGCAGAATGGCGGGCAGGAAGAGTGACTCCAGGCTGGGTATCTTGGTTTCGATGCGGCGTAACACCATGCCCACGGCATCGCGCTGAAAAAAGCTGCTGACGCGGAATCGCCCCAGGCTTTTCGCACTGATGGCGAAATTACACTCTCTGGTTTCGTCGAACTCCTTCTGTTGCGCATCGGTCATGATGCTGTAGACCATCTCCTTGGTCTCTCGGGGTGTCAGAGGAGTCTTGTTGATCGGATGGATCTTTCCATCCACCTTGATGGAGGGTTCCCGCCCGGCGGTTATGAACAGATCGGACGCCTTGTTTTTGACCACCACGGATAGGAGTGCGTTCAAATCCATAATCTTATCCTCTTCAGTCACATACCGACCTGTAGCAGCAAACAAAAAAGCTATCCATGGTATCAGGCTGCAACCGCTTTCAGGGCCAAACGGGCGCCATCATACACCCGGAAGATAACTATAGTTTAGAACTGATCCTTATTTTGTGCCTTGGCCTTGGCATCAAGACGGCTTACAACACCGCGTTGTACCAACTCCTTCAGTGCCTGGTCCATGGTCTGCATACCCGCCGCCTGGCCGGTCTGAATCGCAGAATACATCTGGGCAACCTTGTCCTCACGGATCAGGTTACGTATCGCGGGTGTGCCGACCATGATCTCCCACGCCGCAATTCGTCCGCCGCCGATCTTTTTCAGCAGAGTTTGCGCAATAACGGATCGCAGCGATTCGGAGAGCATCGAGCGTACCATCGACTTCTCCCCCGCCGGAAATACGTCAATGATACGGTCGATGGTCTTGGCCGCCGAACTGGTGTGCAGGGTACCGAATACCAAGTGGCCGGTCTCGGCGGCAGTCAACGCCAGGCGGATGGTTTCCAGGTCACGCAGCTCGCCGACCAGGATGATATCCGGGTCTTCACGCAATGCGGAACGCAGCGCCTCGGAAAATCCCAGTGTGTCACGATGCACTTCGCGCTGGTTGATCAGGCACTTCTTACTGGAGTGAACAAACTCGATCGGATCCTCGATGGTGAGGATATGGGAGTAGTCATTGTCGTTCTTGTAATCCATCATGGCGGCAAGCGTGGTCGACTTACCGGAACCGGTCGGTCCGGTCACCAGCACCAGTCCCCGCGGTACATCCACGATATCCTTGAAGGTTTGAGGACAACCGAGTTCTTCCAGCGTCAACACCTTGGATGGGATGGTGCGAAAAACAGCTGAGGCCCCGCGTGCCTGATTGAAGGCATTGACACGAAATCTCGCCAATCCGGGGATCTCGAAGGAAAAGTCGTTCTCAAGGAACTCCTCGAAGTCCTTGCGCTGCTTATCATTCATGATGTCATACACAAGCGCGTGCACGACCTTGTGTTCAAGTGCGGGGACATTGATGCGCCTGATATCGCCATCCACACGAATCATGGGCGGCAAACCGGCAGATATATGCAAATCTGATGCGTTATGCTTGACACTGAAGGCCAGAAGTTCAGCGATATCCATTCATTCCCCCATTAGAAATCTTTAAGACACATGACGAGACGCTATATAGACACTGTAGCGATGTTCCGCGATGATGGCATCTAGGGCCTGTTAACACTAATCCAATCGACTCTGCTGGAGCTGCTTTTTTACCCAGCAAGGCAGAATGAGCGAGGTCTAGCCGTGCTAAATGAGCGAATGATAACGCCGCTGGGTGGAAAAACAGCCCAGCCCTTCGGGTTGTGCCTGAAAATGCACCACTCGGCGTTGCTCGTCGCTCATTTGGAATCACCAAACTTCACTCCTCGCGCCTTGATTGGCGCATTTTCAGACACAACAGAGCCGATTGGATTAGTGTTAACAGGCCCTAACAATCCCTGGATTTGCGCTTTTCATAGCTATCGTCCTAAAAGTAGATTAGTTTAGCCGTGTTGAGATTAAAAATTAAGAAAGCGCTTTAAAAATCCAGGGCACTTTTACTTGAAATGACATTAACCAGGCCTCATTTTGCAAGATAGTATCAAATTCAACCGAACAGCCAGGCCATTCGCACAATATTAATGACGTATCAAGCGTGACAGATCGGACACACAACAGCCTCCAGCAGCACTATCAAAGGGTGTTGAATCGGATTCATCAAGCGGAAACGGCAGCAAAACGAACACCGGGTAGCGTTAAGCTACTCGCTGTCTGTAAGACCAGAAGTGCCGAAGAGATCGGATTGCTGGCGGATCTCGGGCATCAATGCTTCGGAGAGAACTATCTTCAGGAGGCGCTGACAAAGATCGAGCAGTTACGAGGCAAAGGGCTGGAATGGCATTTTATCGGTCGTATTCAGAGCAACAAAACCCGAGCGATCGCGGAAAATTTCACTTGGGTCCATAGTGTTGCAAGCCTGAAACACGCCACTCGATTGAGTGACCAGCGCCCCTCCGGTCTGCCGCCTTTGAATATCTGTCTTCAGGTCAATACCAGCGGCGAATCGAGCAAGGATGGTTACAGCGAGGAGACATTAAGAGAACAGTTCGAGGCCTATACCGCACTCCCCAATGTGCGCATCAGGGGTCTGATGACGATCCCCGCGCCCGCAGCCGATGAAGCCGCTAAACATACCCCCCTAAAGCGGTTAAGATTGCTGCGTGATGAGCTGAAGAGCGCGAAAATACCGCTGGACACCCTATCTATGGGTATGTCTGACGATCTCGAAGCCGCCATTGCCGAAGGGACTACAATCGTCAGAATCGGCACCGCAATTTTCGGCCCGCGGCAGTATAATCAATAACATTTGCACCCAATCAACATTAGTTAGCAGCAACGGTATGAGTAACAACAACATTACATTCATTGGTGGCGGCAACATGGCCACCAGCCTGATAAACGGCTTGATTGCAGACGGCTACGAGAAGCAGCGTATCACGGTCAGCGACCCCGACGCTGAGAAGCTCGCCCAGCTGGCTGCCCGTTGCGGCGTTCATACCCAATCAGACAATAACAGCGCTATCAGTAACGCCGAGGTGGTCGTATTGGCGGTCAAACCGCAAGTGCTTAAATCCGTGGCCCAGGACCTGGCAGCAGCCATACAGCAGGTCAAACCGCTGGTGATATCCATCGCGGCCGGCGTCAAGGAGTCCAGCTTGCGAAATTGGCTGGGAGGAGAAGTGGCCCTGGTACGCAGCATGCCGAACACCCCAGCCATGATTCAGTCCGGGGCGACAGGCCTTCATGCCGGCCCGGGGGTGAGCGAGGCACAGCGTAACCAGGCTGAAAGCATACTGCGGGCAGTGGGAGTCACACGCTGGGTTGAGGAGGAGTCGATGATGGACGCCGTCACAGCGGTCTCCGGCAGTGGCCCCGCCTACTTCTTTCTCATCATGGAGGCGATCGAGTCCTCCGCCCGGCAGATGGGTCTGGATGAGGATACGGCCCGCCTGCTCACCCTGCAGACGGCCTTGGGCGCCGCCCGTATGGCTCTGGAGAGCAGTGATTCACCTGCGGTCTTGAGACAAAAGGTCACCTCTCCGGGTGGTACGACAGAACGTGCTCTGGATATCCTCGAGGAGGGCAAGATACGAACCCTGATCGATATGGCCTTACATGGGGCTCAAGAGCGCTCAGTCGAGCTCTCAGAAATGCTGGGAGAGCAATAATGGGCGGCAGTTACCTTACCGATCCCGTCGTCTTTCTGATACAGACACTGTTCGGGCTCTACATCCTGGCAGTGTTGCTGCGCTTCCTGCTGCAGCTGGTAAGAGCGGATTTCTACAACCCGATTTCCCAATTTCTAGTGAAAGTGACCAACCCTCCATTGAAGATTTTTCGCCGCATAATTCCAGGTGTTGGCGGTATAGACCTCTCCTCACTCATACTCGCCTGGCTGCTTAAAGCCATCGAACTGTTTCTCATCATTAGTCTTGCCGGAACCGGCATCAACCTGATCGCCCCCTTCATCTGGGCCATCCCTGAGCTGGTGGAGTTATTCATCAATATCTATCTGTTTGGGATATTGATTCAGGTTATCCTCAGCTGGGTGAACCCAGGCAGCTATAACCCGGCCACGGCCTTGCTGTACAGCCTGACTGGTCCTCTGATGCGACCGGCACAGAAGATCCTTCCCCCGATGGGTGGCATCGATCTCTCGCCTATGCTGGTTATGATTGGCCTTATATTGCTGAAAATGCTGCTGTTGCCCCCACTCCGCCAGGTCGCGAGCAGTCCTTTTCTGTGACCTGGTATCGTTGGGATCAAAAGGATCTGATCCTCCATTTGCGTCTTCAGCCCAAGGCGTCTCGGGATGCCTTTATCGGCCCCTACGGTGAAAATGAGTATAAAATCGCCATCACGGCGCCACCCGTTGACGGTAAGGCTAACCGTCACTTGCTGAAGCTCCTCGCCAAGGCATTCGGTCTTCCCGCCTCCCGGGTCGAACTGATCGGCGGAAAAAGCTCCCGCAGCAAAACTGTACGGTTAAAGTCCCCCTCCCTACTGCCGATAAAATTTGAAGATTAGGCTAACCGCATATGGCGTCCCGGGCACTCCTCGCGTATTATGACGTTTAGCTGAAAAAGTTGATAAGAGTCTGTTCCGGCTTAAATTATTGGGGCAATGGCATGGAAAAGGTAAGATTTCAAGAACAGTTAAAGGCTTACGAACAGTGGAAGACGGATGTCATCAACACCATCGAGGAATATGGTCCCTGGCTGGAAGAGAACGGAATGTCCTCAGCCGATGTCGAGCAACGTATCGAAGAAACCTTGACCACCCTCAGGGGTGACAAGCTGACTATCGCCTTTGTCGCCGAATTCTCCCGTGGCAAAACCGAACTGATCAATGCCATCTTTTTTGCCGATTACGGCAGGCGCCTGCTCCCGTCCGATGCCGGCCGCACAACCATGTGCCCCACCGAGATCTTCTACGATGACGTGCGTCATGAAGCCTATGTGCGCCTGCTGCCTATCGAGACACGCCTGCAGGACAGTACACTGAGTCAGTTGCGGCACGATACCAAGCAGTGGGTCCACTACCCCCTGGAAATCGACTCGGTTGAACAGATGCAGGCCGCCCTGAATGAAGTCATCCAGACAAAAACGGTCACCCTGGAGGAAGCCAAGCATCTGGGTCTCTACAGTCAGGAGCTGCACCCCCATCAGGATAAGCCTCCGGAAACTGTAGAGATACCCAAATGGCGCCATGCCATGATCAGTTTCCCCCACGATATGCTGAAAAAGGGACTGACCATACTCGATACCCCCGGCTTGAACGCACTGGGAACAGAGCCAGAACTGACCTTGAACATGCTGCCTGCCGCCCAGGCGGTGCTTTTCGTACTTGGCGCCGATACAGGCGTGACCCGCAGTGACATGGAAATCTGGCAACATCACGTGAAGGGTTTCCAGAGTGGTCGCCAGCGTGGATTGATGGTGGTGCTGAACAAGATCGATACCTTGTGGGACGACCTGCGTGAGCATGAGGATATCCATGATGCCATCCGCAGCCAGCAAAGTGACACGGCCTCAATGTTGGGAGTGGAATCCAAAGCGGTCTTTCCCATCTCTGCACAAAAGGGACTGCTGGCCAAGATCAAAAATGAACCGGAGCTACTGGATAAGAGCGGGCTGCTGGATCTGGAAAACTATCTGGGCCAGGACGTGCTGAACATCAAACAACAGATTGTTCTCGACACCATCAGTTCCGATGTCGGTCAGATGCTGGACAACAGTCGCAGTATGCTGTCGGGCAAACTTAACGAGACAAAATATCAACTCGAAGAACTGGAGGAGTTGAGTGACAAGAGTGACGATGTCATCAACAACCTGATGGAAAAGACCCGCAGCGAACAGGCCCAGTACCTGCGCGATGTGGACACATTCCAACAGAGTCGCAAGCAACTTAAACAGCAAGCCGGCCTGTTGTCAGAGATTCTCAGTCTCAATCAACTCGATGAAACCATCACCAAATGCAGAAAGGAGATGACCAACAGCTGGACCACAAGCGGCATGAAGACCTCAATGAAAAATCTCTTTGAGGAGACACGCCGCACCATGCTCCAAGTGGTCACACAAAGTGAACAGACCCGAAAGCTGATCCGCGCCATCTATCGTAAATTTCAAAACGAACATGGCTTTGCCGTCGTGCAACCGAAGATGTTCTCAATTGTAAAATACCGGGTTGAACTGGAACTGCTGCATCAGGAGGCGGAGATCTTTCGCAATAGCCCGGTTACTGCCATGATGGAACAGAACTTTGTCGTTAAACGCTTCTTCTCCGCACTTGTAAAACGTGCACGCGACATCTTCCAGCGTGCCGACAAAGAGATCAATCAATGGATCGTGAGCGCCCTCGAGCCCCTGGTGATGCAGATAAAGGATCACAAGGAGATGATGGAGAAACGTCTCAACAACCTGCAGAAGATTGGACAGTCACGCAATACCCTGCAATACCGCATCCTCGAGTTGCAGGAGCAATATACAGAACTGGCTCGCCAGTTAACTTCCTTGCGCAACATGTCCAACCGGATCAGTAACAACCGTCCACTGCATCACAGTCAACGCCAGAAACCCAAACTGGTAAAGCAGAATGTCTCCTGAGGACAAACGCTGCGGAAAACCATGATGTAGATTCTTATGATTCGCAGTCACCATGCTGTTTTACGTAAGGATATACTTTTTGGAAGTGGTTGCGCTGGATTGAATTGAGCTGTGCGGGTCACTGATTCAAGACCTTTACCTGCATAATCACCGGCCACTTCACCCATGCACACTGATCGACTACACTGTGACTACAACAAAGACCGGCCACCCAGGCCGGCATCATATCAGGAGGGGTTTGTTTATGTTTTTTACCAGAAAAGTTTTTGTTTTCCTTTCATTTTTTCTTGTGACCGCCACCGGCTGGGCGGAAAACAGCACCGCGATACCCGGATTCACCATTCACCACAATGCCATCCCCAGCGCCTCACTGGAGCCCTCAATCGCGAGGCAATATGGCATTCAGCGGAGTAAATACCGGGGTATGTTGAACGTCAGTGTCATCAAGTCCGTAGAGGGAACAACAGGTGAATCCTCAGAAGCCGTTGTATTGGCCAAGGCCAACAATATACGCGGACAATTGATCAGTATTCCGATGCGAAAAATCACCGAAGACGATGCTGTCTACTACATTGGAGAGTTCCGTATCGCCGACCAGGAGAAACTCAACTTTGAGATCCAGGTTCAACCAAAAGGTGAAACCCGCTACTACACGGCAAAGTTGTCACAGGAGTTTTTCATCGACTAATCTCAATCGACTGGCTTTGTTGGATTCTCCTGATAAGGGCTGAGTGTTTTTGACCCGGTGACCATATTCGTCGTGTTGATAACGCAGTCCGAGCGGGAGACCGGTTCGATACTGTCACAAGGCCCTCGCAAGGGTTACAATTCCAAACAGAATGACAATGAATCCGGCGGCTCGCCTGACACGGATATCCTTGAACCACCGTGCAAGGCTGCCCGCCAATATACCCATGACGAAGAGATTGGGCAGGGTACCGAGTCCGAAGGCAAGCATCAGCCCCGCCCCTTTCGCCACACTCCCGGCCGACACCGTCCACACCAGCATGCTGTACACCAATCCGCAGGGAATCCAACCCCATACCAATCCCAGAATCCAAGCCTGACCAGGTGACTTTACAGGTAATAATTTACGGGCGAAGGGTTCAATCTTCGTCCATAACAGGTTTCCCGCACGCTCGATTCTGGCTAACCCTGTCCACCATCCACCCAGATAGAGACCAAGCAGGATCATAAAAGCACCCGCAATCACCAACAACACCCGTTGTGCGACATAGACAGGCACTGCCTGTGTCAACAAAACACCCAATCCGCCCATGATAGCGCCGGCGGCCACATAGCTGGTGATACGTCCAAGGTTATAGCCCAACTGATAGGGAAAGGTATTGAGCAAGCGGCTCTGCACCGAGGCGGGAAGACCAAAAGTGAGTGCGCCAACAATTCCCCCGCACATACCGACACAGTGCCCGCCACCAAGCAATCCAACTACAAAAGCGGCCAGATAACTGCTTTGTTCAATCATTCACACATCCTCAGCGGCAGTCTATTGCATAGTGGATTATCAAGTGACCGCTCCTTCATGATCGGGCAACTGGCTAGGAGGCAGATGGCGCATTGCCAGCAGAATCAGGATCAATACAGGTATACCCATAGACGCGGTTATGAGAAAGAAATTCACATAACCCAAACCGTCGACCATAACACCGGAAAAACCACCGACAAACTTAGGCAGCAAAAGCATTACCGAGCTGAAAAGTGCGTATTGAGTGGCCGAGTAGGATACGTTGGTAAGGCTGGATAGATAGGCCACAAATGCCGAAGTAGCAAGACCGGCACTGAGATTGTCCGCTGATATCACCAGCGTCAGCATGGCCAGGTTATGACCAATGCCGGCCAACCATGCAAACAGCAGATTGGTGGATGCGGCCAAAATACCTCCCAATAACAGGATACGCATCACCCCCACCCGGGTCACCATCGTTCCCCCAAGGACCGCTCCAAGCAGGGTCATGATCACCCCGAGCAGATTGGCTACGACCGCAACCTCACGTTTACTGAATCCCAGATCGACATAAAAGACATTAGATATCACCCCCAATACCACGTCCGAGATCCGGTAGGTGGCGATCAAGGCCAGGATCAGGATTGCATGCCAACGATAGCGCCGGATAAAATCGGCGAACGGACTGATCACCGCACCGTAGAACCATTCGCTGAAGGCGCGAAACAGCCCCGGCAGCCATTCTTGACGTTCAATGATGCTGTCTACCGCCGCCTCCTGCTCCAGGGTTGCCCTGGTTGGATGGACATCGGGTTCCCGGATCACTAAAACTGTGATCACTCCAACCAGCATCAAGGCCGCCATGCTTAGATAGGCGACCATCCATGCGTTGAGATAGTAGCCGCTTTCAGTCGGGCTTGCCCATTGTGCGATCGCCAGGGCGCCACCCCCGCTCACAATCATCGCTATGCGGTATCCAATCATGTAGTTGGCGGCCATGACACCTTGCATTCTGACTGCCGCCCTCTCAATTCGATAGGCATCGATGACGATGTCCTGGGTCGCTGATGAGAAGGCCACCAACAGTGCCAATAAGGCAAAGCTGCGCAGTCCCTGCAGGGGATCGGAGAAAGCGAGTCCGCAGAGTCCGGTAATCACAGAGAGTTGCGCCAGCAACATCCAGGCACGGCGGCGTCCCAGCCTGGCAGTCAACCACGGGAGTTTCAGCCGATCGACCAGTGGCGCCCAAACCCATTTGAAACCGTATGCAAGCGCCACCCAACTGAGGAACCCAATGGTAGACCGCGCGATGCCCGCCTCCCTCAGCCAGTACGACAGGGTGCCGAAGACCAATAACAAGGGCAGTCCGGCGGAAAAGCCGAGAAACAACATACTGCGGGCTCCAGGCTGCCAATAGACCTTCAACGTCTTGAACCAGTCGGAAATCCTGCTGGCTGAATTCACGCACACCTCTGAAGCAAAAAGCGTCATTATAAGGGCCAATGGAGCCCAAGTCCCCTATCCCTTAGACAAAATGGCTCTACTCTCAATCAGGTGAATATCAATGGCAGGAATGCAGGCCGCAAATGGACGCGAATCACCGCAAAAAAACGCAATAAAACATACATTTTTTCAGAATCGAATCGTTCACTGTAATCAAAACCCCTTGATACGTAGTCGTAATCACAAAGAGAGTTGTGGCTACTGTGCAACAGACACATCATTGGCGTTAATTTTGCGGTGATTCGCGTCCATTTGCGGCTCCATCTTTTTTTCCGAATTCAAAGCATTCAATCTGATCATATAAACTCGCATTTTGCTGAAAGCGTCCTCTCAAAAAGGGTACAATGCGCGATCGATTTTAATAGGTATTCTTAGATGCAGGATTATCAACGCGAATTTTTAAACTTTGCCCTCGATGTCGGTGTATTGCGATTCGGTGAGTTCACCCTGAAATCCGGGCGCGTCAGTCCCTACTTTTTCAATGCCGGGCTATTCAACAGCGGTGCCAGCCTGGCCCGGCTCGGCCGCTATTATGCCCAGGCTATCGTCGATTCGGGCATAGCCTTCGATATACTCTACGGCCCGGCTTACAAGGGTATTCCGCTGGCGGCCGTGACCACAGCGGCACTCTACGATCAGCACGACATCGACATCCCCTATGCCTTCAACCGTAAAGAGGCAAAGGATCACGGCGAAGGCGGTGTCATTGTCGGCCATGCGCTGGAAGGAAGAGTCTTGATTATCGACGATGTCATTTCCGCGGGCACCTCGGTCCGGGAATCCGTCGATATCATTCAATCTCTCCAGGCTATTCCCGCTGGCGTTGTAATCGCCCTCGACCGTCAGGAGCAGGGTCAGGGGGAGCAATCGGCCATCCAGGAGGTAGAGAGCGATTACGGCATGCCTGTCAGCGCCATTGTGCGGCTTGAGCAGTTGATCGAATATCTGCAGGAGAGTGACGATAGCGGAGAATCGTTGCAACGCATTCAGGCCTATCGGGATCAATATGGCGTGATTTAAGTTGTAGCGACGCTATCGGCTGCCTCAGCCCAGAACCAATTTGGTTCCAATCAATAGGGTAACCACCTCAAATCCCCGTTTGATCCAGCGATTGCCCTTGGCGATGGAGAGGTGTGCTCCCAGGTAACCACCAAGCAGCGAACCGATGAGGAGTACCGGTATCCATGCCCAATGTATGTCGCCGAGGATACCGAGGGTGAGGGCGCCACTGCCGTTCCAAAAGACCCCGACCAGGACCAGTGTGTGGGCTACCGCCCGTCGATAGTCGAGACCGAACCAGCGTACCAGCCACAGGGTGACGAAGAGTCCTGTCCCCGATGTGAGAGAGCCATTCAGGATACCGATCAGAAACAACCCGGCTCCGCCGATCAGAAAACCGTTTCTATCCCTGTGGATCGCCTGATATTCGATACCGAGCTTCGGACTCAGGTAGGAATAGATCCCCAGACCTAAGGTCAACACGCCCAGGGCGATTTCAGCATGCCTGTCCGCCACCTGGAGAATCAGGCTGGCGCCAATCACCACACCCGGCAACCCCGTGAACAGCATAAAAATCACAAACTGGCGTTCCAACCCACCCTCGCGCAGATGACGGACAGTAGCCCCTATGCCGAGGGCTACCGAGGCCACTTTATGTGTCGCGAGAGCCACCCCAAAGGGTAAACCGAGAAAGATCAGGGCCGGTAATTGAACCAGTCCGGCCCCACCTCCAGAGAAGGCTGAGAAGAGGTTAGCCAGAAGAGAAATCACGAAAAGGGTGAACTGTTCCACAAAGCAGCTATCTTATGATGTAAGCCACGAAGTATAATCTATCTCTGAGCCCTTTTGACTTAGAACCAGAGAATTTAGCCTGTATGCGTCCGAGAATCATAATCCTGATCGTCCTATTCATACTTTTTCTGCCGCTTACCACCATGGCCGGCAAGCTCTACAAGTGGGTCGATGATAAGGGTCAGACCCATTACACTCAGACCCTTCCCCCCACGGATGCCCATCGTGCACGCTCCCACCTGGACGAGCACGGGATTGTTGTCAAAGAGGTGGATGCCGCCAAGACTGAGGAGGAACTACGGCAGGAAGCGGAGCAGGAACGGCTGCGCCAGGAACAGCAGCGCCTGGTTGAGCAACAGCAGGCCCAGGATCGTGTCCTGTTGCGTACCTTCAGAAGCGAGGATGACATTATGATGACCCGCGATGGTCAGCTTCAAGCAGTGGATACATCGGTACGTGTCACCCAGGCGAACATAAAACGCCTCAAAACGACACTTGAGGAGATGCAGCAAGATGCGGCTAAAAGAGAGTTACGTGGACATAGATTGTCGAAAAGAATGCTTCAGGATATCGAAATCAAACGACAAGCCCTCGAAGACGCTTATAGTTCCATCATCGAGAGGGAGCATGATAAAAACCGCATTCGTCAATCCTTTGCCCGGGATCTGAAGCGTTTCCGGGAGCTGAAAAAGCTGGAACAATCCGATGACCCGATTAAAGAGGCCAGGGATTCCTTCGACCATGCCTTGCAGAATATCTATCACTGCCAAAGCGGGGATAATTGCGAAGGCCCCTGGCAAAGGGCTAAGGCCTATCTCAAGGCCCACTCCACTACCCCAATTAAGATTGAAGGTGACAATATCGTGATCACGGGTGAACCGATGGAGGATAACGATATCAGTATCTCGGTTTCACGTATCAATGATCGCAAGCGAGGCTCCATTGTTATTTTTATGGATCTTCAGTGCAAGATCATTTCGCTGCAAAAGAGACTCTGTGCAAACGGTGAGGCTATAAATCGTATAAAGCAGGGATTCCGTACTGAACTTGCGAAGTCAGGCGATCTATCCCAATCCCTGCCCTGAAATAGGGTAGGTGAGACAAACCGATGCCAATTTACAGCCACCCTTCAATATATTCGTATAGGTGATTCAACCGGGTATTGGATCAGTGTAGCACCCAACACTGGAATCTAAACAACGCAATGTTGGTTTGAGTTACTATTGATCAGGAACAGCGGTCACATGGACGAGTCAGGCGCGGAAAAGAGCGCGGTCGACAACAGTCGCCACTGCTCATCCCATTGCTGCAGCGGTGATATTCTGAACCGGCTGCGTAGATATTGATGCATCAGCCCTTCTACAAAACCGGTCATCAAGTTTGCCGTTACGGTACTGTTGGCAGATAACACGATCTCTCGACGCATCTCCGCTTCCCTGAGTATCTGCTTTAGCTGGGTCTCAACCCGATCAAAAAACTGTCCGACACGTACCATCAGGCGTTCTGTCTCGCCCACCAGGGCATCACCCAGCAACACCCGTGTAATGCCTGGATTTCGCTCTGAAAAAGCCAGTATCAGATAGAGCAGCTGGGCACAACGGGGTTCGACCTGGGATTGTTCCTTAAGAATCTGATTCACCCGGGCAAAGACACTCTCTTCCGCGAAGTCGATCAAGCCTTCAAACATCTTGGCTTTGCTGGCGAAATGGCGATAGAGCGCAGCTTCGGAGACACCTACCGCCTTGCCCAAGGATGCGGTGGTGATACGACTACCGGGATTCTGTTCCAGCTCACTTGCCAGCGCTTCAAGTATCAACTGACGACGGGATGGCTTATCCGCTGCCATTAGCGCCGCCTGATCAATGTACCTACCCCTTCATCCGTGAAAAGCTCCAGCAACACGGCATGGGGCACCCTGCCATCGATGATATGGGAAGTACCGACACCTGCTTTGACTGCCTCCAAGGCGGTGGAAATCTTCGGCAGCATACCTCCATGAATCGTACCGTCCTCTATCAACTCAGCGACACGTTCCGCCGAGAGACCGGTCAGCAGACCGCCATCTTTATCCAGCAGTCCCTTTGTATTTGTCAGCAGAATGAGTTTTTCAGCCTGCATCACCTCGGCCACCTTACCGGCAACCAGGTCAGCGTTGATATTGTATGAGTGACCATCCTTTCCTATGCCGATTGGCGCAATCACCGGGATAAAGTCCCCATGCACCAGCATATCCACCACACTGACATCGATACTCTCGACCTCGCCAACGTGTCCGATATCGATAATTTCAGGAACCTCAAGCTCCGGGCCCTTGCGACTGACCACCATTTTTCTGGCGTGGATCAGATCACCGTCTTTTCCGGTGAGTCCAACAGCCGAACCACCGGCGCGATTAATCAAGCTGACGATATCCTTGTTGACCAATCCCCCTAGCACCATTTCAACCACATCCATGGTTTCACTGTCGGTCACCCGCATACCCTGGATGAATTCCGAATCCTTGCCCAGCCTTTGCAACAGATTACCGATTTGAGGACCGCCTCCATGCACCACGACAGGATTTATTCCAACCAGTTTCATCAATACCACATCCATGGCGAAACTGTTCTTCAAACCTTCATCAACCATCGCGTTGCCGCCATATTTAATCACCAGCGTTTTACCCCTAAAACGTTGGATATAGGGCAATGCGGAGGTCAATACATGGGCAACGTTCTGTGCCTGCTCAGGAGATAGACTCATGTTCTTACTATTGGACTGCTAACTATTTAAACTGGTCGGTTAACTCAAGGCCTGTTAACACTAATCCCGGCATCTCAGAACGGCGGTTGCAGATTTGGATCGATTTTCACAAGCATATCACGAAAGATCGACTGGACATGAGCCAAATCCTCTTCGCTGTTCGCTTCAAAGCGAAACAGGAGCGCAGGAACGGTGTTGGATGCTCGCACCAGTCCCCAACCCTGTTCAAATTCTGCCCGAAGACCATCGATCTTGACCATTCTGGCGCCTGGCAGATCCGGTAATTTTTCGATCGCCGCCATCACCTCTTTCGCCTGCCCCTCCTCCATTTCCAAGGCATACTCTGGGGTTGAAAGGCTCTCGGGCAGTTCTGCGAACACTTCCGCACTGCTCCTGTAATCGAGCGAGAGGATCTCAAGTAAGCGTGCACCGGCATAAATGCCGTCATCGAAACCATACCATCGCTCAGCAAACAGAATATGACCGCTGAATTCGCCCGCCAGCAGCGCATGAGTCTCTTTCATCTTCGCCTTCAACATGGAATGCCCGCTCTTCCACATCAGCGGGCGGCCGCCATTGGAGAGCACGATATTTGCGAGATGGCGTGAACATTTAACATCGTAGATGATATCGCCGCCAGGTTCACGGGTCAGTATGTCGATGGCCAAATACATTAACAATCGATCCGGCCAAATCAGTTTGCCGGAAGAGTCAACGATACCGATGCGGTCACCATCCCCATCAAAGGCGATCCCCAAGGCGGCTTGATGTTGCACCACAGCCTTTTGCAGATCCTGCATATTTTTCGGATCGCCAGGATCCGGATGATGATTGGGAAAATCGCCGTCGGGAGTGCAGAAGAGCTCTACAACCTCACACCCCAGCTGCCGATAGAGTTCTGGCGCAACCACGGATGCAGCGCCATTGCCGCAATCGACCACGACCTTGAGCGGCTGCCCAAGCCGGGTATCGGAAATCACTCGATCAATATACTCATTGATGATCTCTTGAGAATCGAAGGAGCCATCCCCCTGCAGCAGTTGACCTGCATCGATGAGTCGTCGCAGATCCTGAATCTCATCCTGGGTAGGACTGTCACCACCGACAACCAGTTTAAGCCCGTTATACTGCAACGGATTGTGACTACCGGTTACCATGACACCGCACTCCATATCCAGCTCGTGCACGGCATAATAAAGCAGTGGTGTAGGCACAATACCGATATCGATCACATCGCGGCCGCTTGCCTGCAGGCCCTGTATCAACGCACTTTGCAGGCGTTCGCTGGAATTACGAGTATCGCGAGCCACGATTATTGACTGATAACCTTTCTCGAATATCTCACTGCCGATTCCCTGACCTAACAAAGCAACGATCTCTTCATTCAGGCTTTCACCTACAACGCCGCGAATGTCATAAGCCCTGTAGATCTCGGAGGGAATTTCAACATTGGTGCCGACCTCTATCGCTGTCTCTTCCTGCGGTTGCACCACTACCTCGTCGAGATTGATTCCCAAACCGCCATCGCTGGTGGTCATGGTCCGCTTGGATCTACCCTTCTCTGCCTGAGCAGAGCGGTATTCCCTGATCTGATGCTCCATCACCTCCAGGGTCGATTGCAGATCGCCCAATTGCGCCGGTTGGGCTTTAGGCGGACGACCTACGACCAGTGCCTCCACCAAGGAGAGGACCGACTGTTGGTCCCGCTTGAGGGCATTCATCATCTGTTGGCTGAGACGAAGCAGTAAAAGGGCTGTCAGTAAAAACAGCAGCAGACCCGGTACCACCAACAGCAGGTTGCCCATCAAATCAAACTTGAAACCACTACCACCCCAATAGGCAACCTGCCAGATCGATCCTTTGACAGGAATCACCCCATCCGGCTTAACCCGGTCAGCAGGCTTATCCCCCATTCCGATAATCGCCAGCGGGTCTTTGGCTGAAAGGGCTTGTTGAACCTCGATGCGGCCATGGAGATTATCAACACCACTCAGCAGTTTTTTGAGCATATCTATTGAATAGGCGACGTGTATCACTCCGCCGGCTTGTCCGCCATTATCAGAAGCAATACTACTGGCAATTGCGATATGCTGATGTGGCGTACCGAACTGATGTAGCTCTGCGGGCAGTACAGCATCACTCTTCTCTGCCTTTCTCAACAGCAGCAACGATGCGTAACCCATATTCGGCATTTCACTGGTGTCCGGCTCATTGAAACCTGTGGGTAACAGCCTTACACGCAACGCTTCGGGTACTAGGCGATTAAGTCTGGCTTGCTCACCGGCCAATCCTACCTCATCGAAACCGATGAATAAGTCCGCCATGGCGGGTTGCCGGGCAAGGCCCTGAATCAATACTGAATGTTGTTGCAGGATTGTGGAGATGGAGCCGGCAAACATCCGGGCTACGGACTTGACCTGTTGCTTATGGCTTGTCTGTGTCGTGATCTGATTCTGATAGAAAAGATAGGACCAGGCCGCCACTGTCAGTATCAATAGTCCTAACACCCCCAGTAGCCAATAGCCACGGATGGTGCGACCACCAACCTGTTGTTTATCCGTCTCTCCGCTACGTTTTAAAAACCCCATATCTATTCCTGGATCATGCTGGGTGCACTGAAAGCCATTCAGCAACAACCATGTTGGCTAAAATTATAAACTGCTTTACAAAAGTTCTTCTTGTACCAGGACTGTTGCTCATAGAGTTCGAACCATTCGAAAGATCCCTATACCGACCAACTCGAAATACCATACTGGTGCGAGATCGATATCTATCCAGCATAATCCATAGACCCTAGTCTGCCGACCCCGAAATACCGCAACCAGGTAGTGATTTGTTGTATCCCTGGCGGTGACAGAATACTTATACTTCAGCTGCGCGCACGATATTGAGCGGCAATCCTCTCGGCCAGCCGGTGAGCCAGTACCGATTTTGTCATCATCGGTAACTCTTCTCGACCATCCTGCCACAACAAAAGCAGCGCATTCCGGTCGGACTCAAACCCCCCTTCATGGGTACCGACCCTGTTCGCAGCTATGATATCCAGCTGCTTGCGGCGACGTTTTTCATCTGCATACTGCTCGACCTGTTCGGTCTCGGCGGCAAACCCTACTGTGAACGGCGGGCTTTCTGTTGCAGCCACTTCAGCGAGTATATCGGGATTCCTGACAAGTTCCAGTGTTAGTTTCTCTTTGTTTTTCTTGATCTTATCAGCGGCAATTTGTATTGGACGGTAATCGGCGACTGCCGCAACTGCGATAAAAATATCACAATCCGCAACATGCTCCATGACTGAGGAATACATCTCAAGCGCTGTTTCCACATGGATTGTTGTAATTTTCGAAGGTATGGCAAGTGATGTAGGGCCGCTTACCAGTGTCACTTCCGCACCTAAATCCCGCATCGATTGTGCCAGCGCATACCCCATCTTACCCGAACTGCGATTGCCCACGAAGCGTACGGGATCGATAGCTTCCCGGGTCGCACCCGCAGTCATCACTACTCTGACACCCTCCAGAATACCCGGACTGAAATAGCTCTCGACCATTTGGCACAGGGCCTCGGGTTCCAGCATTCTCCCCGGCCCGGTTTCACCACAGGCCTGCGCCCCATCATCGGGCCCCCAGCAGAGATAACCCCTTTTCATCAGTCTCTGCAGATTTTCCTGGGTTACTGGATTCAGCCACATCTGCCGGTTCATCGCAGGTGCCAGCGCAATTTGTACCTCGGTGGCCAGGCAGAGTGTAGCCAGGAGATCATCCGCCTGGCCCGTTGCAGCGCGGGCAATGAAATCCGCTGTCGCCGGTGCAATCAATACCAGGTCGGCCCAGCGGGCTAGAGAGATATGATCCATTGCCGCTTCCTGGGCTGGATCGAGAAGCTCGGTATAGACCGCATGACCTGAAAGGGCCTGAAAGGTCAACGGTGTGACGAATGCCCGGGCCGCCGGAGTCATGACCACGCGCACTTCAGCCCCGGCATTTTGTAAGGCCCGCAGCAGCACCGCACTCTTATAACAGGCAATACCAGCGGTCACCCCTAATAGGATCTTTTTGTTTGATAATCCCGACATGGCGTCCCGATCACCTTAGCTAGGAGAGGTAAGAGTACCCCATGCAACTGAAAATGTTAACAAATCTCCAACACATCGGATAATTTATCCACGCCTGTCACCTGCAGTCCCTGTATCGGCTGCTTGGGTAGATTCAGGCGTGGAACGACAGCCCGTTTAAATCCATGCTTGGCTGCTTCTCGCAGACGTTCCTGGCCATTCGGTACCGGCCTGATCTCTCCCGTCAACCCCACTTCACCAAAAACAATCAAGCCCAGATCGATCGGCCGATCGCGAAAACTGGAGAGCGCCGCCATCAAGACGGCCAAGTCTGAAGCCGTCTCCGTTATACGCACCCCACCAACCACATTGACATAGACATCCTGATCAAACATCCCGATGCCGCAATGACGGTGTAGAACCGCAAGTAACATGGAGAGCCTGTTTTGTTCCAGGCCAAGGGTAACCCGGCGTGGATTTGCCAGGGGACTTTCATCCACCAATACCTGGACTTCCACCAGCAACGGGCGTGTTCCCTCGCGGGTGACCAGAATGATGCTTCCCGGCACCGTTTCGGCCTGACGGGAAAGAAAGATCGCAGAAGGATTGCTGACCTCTTTCAGTCCTTTATCCGTCATTGCAAAGACACCCAATTCATTGACGGCACCATAACGGTTTTTAATGGTGCGAATGAGGCGGAACTGGCTGCCGGCTTCACCTTCGAAATAGAGCACACTGTCCACCATATGCTCCAATACCCGGGGGCCGGCAAGGTTACCCTCCTTGGTCACATGCCCGACGAGAAATACCGCCGTGGCACGGCGTTTGGCGAAATGCACCAGTTGTGCTGCGGCCTCTCTCACTTGGGAGACAGAACCGGGGGCGGACTGCAACAGCTCTGTATACATGGTCTGGATAGAATCAACCACCAATACTTGTGGACGTTCCCGATCTGCAACGGCGATGATCCTCTCGACACAGGTTTCGGGTAACAGCTGCAGTTCGCCAGTGGGAAGCCCCAGGCGCTTGGCACGTAATGATAGCTGACGAGGTGACTCCTCACCCGAAACATAGAGAGTACACAGGGAGTCGGAAAGACGTGCCAGGGTTTGAATCAGCAGGGTCGATTTCCCGATACCCGGGTCACCACCGATCAAAACAACCGAACCCTCAACAAGCCCGCCCCCCAAAACACGATCCAGCTCGGGACTTCCGGTTGAGGAGCGTACCTCCCGCTCACTTTCCACATCAGTCAGGTTGATGATCTGTGGGGATGTCTCTCCCGCGTAGCCGCTATAGCGACTGTTCGTGCCGGAGACCGGAGCAGCAAGACTCTCCTCCAAGGCGTTCCAGGCTTGACACTCAGAACACTGCCCGGCCCACTTGGGAAAGCTGGCGCCACACTCACGGCAGACATAGAGCGATTTCACCTGACGCTTACCACCTTGTGCCATCAACCCTCCCCATCCCTATTGACGTCCAGAAACTCGACACGCTTTTTGACACCACAGAGCAGTTCGTATGCAATGGTCCCTGCCGCTTTCGCAATCTCCTCCACCGGCAATTCCCTGCCCCACAGCACCGCTTTTTCACCCACCTTCACGCCGGGCAGACCCCGTGCGTCGACACTGATCATGTCCATGGATACCCGGCCTATCAGGGGCAGGCGTTTTCCCGACACCAATACGGGGGTACCGCTGGGGGCGTGGCGTGGATAGCCGTCACCGTATCCGATGGCGATTACTGCCACTCGCATCGCCTCGGGGCAAGTGAAGGTGCCGCCATAACCGATTCGCTCGCCTTTGCGGCAATCTTTAACGGCAATCACCCGACTCTGCAGAGTCATGACCGGCAACAGGCCTTCGGCGGCGGCACTGGAATCGATGAACGGGGATACACCATACAACATGATCCCCGGGCGCACCCAATCCGCGAGCGATGCCGGATGTCCCAGAAGACCAGCTGAGTTGGCGATGGAACAGGCATCGAAAGGGGTATGATCGATGGACTTGAACAAAGCGCATTGGGCCTTGGTGGCGGGATCACGCCTGTCATCCGCATTAGCCAGATGGGTCATCAGGTTAAGCTCTGCGATCGCCGGATTTGCTCGCAGTGCCGCAACCGACCCGGAGAGTTCTTGGTCATCGAATCCCAACCTGTGCATGCCTGAATCAAACTTGATCCAAAGCTTCAACGATTGCGGCTTAAGGAGCGTCTTTGTCAGTAGATTTAATTGCGTTCCATGATGGAGCACGATCTCAAGTGACGCCTCAGCTGCCTTTTTGAAATCATCCTCGCAATAACAGCCACCCAGCACCAGAACAGGCTGGGTAATCCCCGCATCCCGCAGGCCTATAGCCTCATCGAGTCTTGCGACTGCCAACCCATCAGCCTCAACGAGCGTATCGGCAATACGCAACATACCGTGACCATAACCATCCGCCTTGATCACAGCCCATACTTTGCGACCTTTTGCGGCCTCCTTTGCACGCTCTAGGTTATGACGAAGCGCCGCATGGTCGATAATGGCCTGCGGGGCATAGCCCATCAATAGCCCTCATCACCGTAAATCTCGTCGGTGTAGTTTTCGAATTTTGTATATTTACCAAGAAAAGTCAGACGGGTCGTACCAATCGGACCATTACGTTGCTTACCGATGATAATCTCCGCAATGCCCTTATCCGGACTGTCTTCGTTGTATACCTCATCACGATAGATAAAGACGATCAGGTCGGCATCCTGCTCGATGGCGCCCGACTCACGCAGGTCAGACATGATGGGGCGCTTGTTGGTGCGCTGCTCCAGGCTCCGGTTGAGCTGGGAGAGGGCAATCACCGGAACATCCAGTTCTTTGGCCAGGGCCTTCAAGGAACGGGAGATGGCGGAGATCTCAGTAGTACGATTCTCCCCTTCGCCCGGAGCCTGCATCAATTGCAGATAATCTATCACGATCAGGCCCAGGTCTTTATTCTCACGCTTGAGTCGTCGCGCGCGGGCACGCACCTCGGTAGGTGACAGTGCCGGTGTATCATCGATGTAGAGACTGGTCTCAGCCAGCATACTGACTGCGGATGAGAGTCGGGGCCACTCATCATCATCCAGTTTACCGGTACGCACCCGAAGCTGATCGATACGCCCCAGAGAGGACATCATACGCATCGCCAATGCATCACCCGGCATTTCCATACTGAATACCGCCACACCCTTGCCTCCTTGAATGGCCACATTCTCAGCAATATTCATGGCGAAAGTGGTTTTACCCATTGATGGGCGGCCAGCGACAATAATCAGATCCGCATGCTGCAGACCGGAGGTCATCTGGTCGAAGTCGGTAAACCCGGTACTGATGCCCGTGATCGGTTCATCCTGCTGGAAGAGGGTCTCGATCCTGTCCACCGCCTTGGTCAGCAAAGCCTTGATCGGCGCGAACCCCCCCTTCCCTTTCATCGTCTGTTCGGCAATTTCGAAGACCTTACGCTCCGCGTTGTCGAGCAGTTCTTCGGCCTTCCTGCCTTGGGGATGAAAAGCGCTGTCCGAGATATCCGTGCCTACTGATATCAGTTGCCGCATCACCGAATATTCACGGACTATGCCGGCGTAGGATTTGATGTTGGCTGCACTCGGTGTCTCTTCCGCCAGTCGCACCAGATAGGGCAAACCTCCGCCATCCTCCAGAACCTCCTTGCGTTCCAGGTGTTCTGCCAGGGTTACCACATCGAACGGCTGACTTTCCTCGGCCTGGGCTGCGATGGCGTTAAAGATCAGACGGTGTTCCTTACGATAGAAATCACCCTCTACCACCAGGTCCGCGATCTTGTCCCAACTGGCATTATCCAGCATCAGACCGCCCAATACCGACTGCTCGGCCTGAATCGAGTGCGGCGGCACCTTGATGGCACGTGTATCGTGATCCGGGTAGGGCGGTATCTCTTCTGGATAGGCGGTTTCTGACATCAATTTTGGTCTGTTGAAGCGGTGGTGCGAAGTTGCCGAATCGACCTGTAAGGATACGGGATTGCGCTGGCCTAGGAAAGCTGGTTGACCATGGGAGGGAACCACGCTTCGGTGGTCAAATTCGAAAAAAATGAATGCATCGCCCGCAAATGGACGCGAATCACCGCAAATGAACGCAAACGAGGAGGTAAGATACGGTTTACCGCACTTCGCCTCCTCTTTTTGAATGCGCATTCGCGGTTCGGTAGATCATCAAATCAGCGGTGCGGCAAGCCGCACCCTTTTCTCTACCGAACCTGAAGCTCAACCGCTTATGCTTCAGGCACGATCGTCAGTTTGATAGTGGCATTCACGTCAGCATGCAGATGCAGGTTGACCTCATACTCACCCGCGACGCGGAATGCACCATTGGGTAGCAACACCTCTTTCTTGGCAAGTTCCACACCGTTGTCAGTGACGGCTTTTGAAATATCAGCTGTACCGACTGAACCAAACAGGCGCCCTTCATCACCTGCCTTGCAGATGATGGAGACTTCCATTCCGTCAATTTTCGCTTTACGCGCCTCGGCTGCCTGCAGCTTTTCCGCAGCCTCCTTCTCGAGTTCCGCACGACGTGCTTCGAAGATCTTCAGGTTCTCTTCTGTCGCCGGTACGGCTTTACCTGAAGGAATCAGAAAATTACGGCCAAAGCCGCTCTTTACATTAACCTTCTCACCCAGATCACCCAGGTTATCCACTTTTTGCAATAGAATTATTTCCATTGTAACCACCTTCATATAGGTCAATTCATAGGTTACCGAGCCCTATTTGCAGCCTTCCAGTAACCCGCTCTTACCCGCTTTGACGCTGTCTGAAGCGAGCTCGAAAATCTATCCACACATCCATCAGACCGATGACGGTTAAAGCCATCATCATCTGTGGCATGAACACAATCAGCAACAGGTAGACCAATACCAACCAGAGCTGCGCCGACTTCATTCCCTTGAACACACCGTGGGCAACAGCCAATCCCTGTAAAAACGGCACGCCCAGAAAAACGGCTCCCATGCAGTTGAGGGTAACGGGTACATGCTCACCTGGCATCAACATGAACAGCAAAGCCAATACACCAACCGCTCCCACCATCCGGTGCACCCGCAGTTGATGGAACTCCTTGGCAAATCCACCCGGGTTGTACAACACTGCCTGCCACCAGCGAGCCAGATAGAGGCTGGATACCAACTGCAGCATATACACCACAGCAATCACACCGCACATCACTACTGATATCTGTTCAACCAGTTGCCGGCTTTGCGACTGATCCAACAACCCGGTATCCACAAAGCGCTGTCCCAGCGGTTGCAGATACTCCTGCCAGAATGCCGCAGGATCACTCAGTACGATGTACTGTATCAACACAACCAACAGGCCAAACCCAATAGCCACCTGTGTCGTGAATGCCAGTGACATGGTGTTTCGCAACAGCATGCCGAGTACGGCGACCGGCAACCAAAATACCAGCAAAATTCCAACTGCCGGTAGTGGATTACCTATTATTACCCCCATCAACAGGGCTATGGCCAATGTCGACAGAAGTAAGGTTTTAATCCCGGCCGATATCCCCTGACGAAGGAAAACCAACCCTGCGCAGGCACTGCCCAGAATGCCGATAAACGGAAATATCAGAGACAGCATAGTCAGGCCCGTCGTAGCCATTGCAGACTGGGACGTCCCGCGCATCACAAAGGATGCCAATGCTTTCATGCTCCGTTACTCCGGAAGGTAAAAACCTCCTTTAATGCTGATCTGTGTATGGCAGAAGCGCCAAGTAGCGTGCCCGCTTGATAGCTGTGGCAAGCTGACGTTGATACTTTGCCTTGGTACCGGTGATGCGGCTTGGAACGATCTTGCCACTCTCACTGATATACGCCTTGAGCAGATTCAAATCCTTGTAATCGATCTCGTTGATACCCTCCGCAGTAAAGCGGCAGTATTTCTTGCGTCGGAAAAAACGTGCCATGTATAGTACCTCTCAATCCACTCGATTAATCTTCGACCGAAGGTTCGGTTTCTTCTTCGGGCTCATCGGAAGCTTCATCATCATCCGCTGTGACAGCATCATCATCGCGGTTACGCGAAGATGCGCCTTCTCTCTCTTCATCTTCCTGGGACTTGGCCAGTTGAGATATTTCGCTGACAGCTTCGTCGCGACGAATAACCAGGTTACGAATCACGGCATCATTGAAGCGAAAGGCGCTCTCCAGTTCGGACAATGCCTCGGCATCACACTCGATGTTCATCAGAACATAGTGTGCCTTGTGGATCTTATTGATGGGATAGGCCAGCTGACGGCGGCCCCAATCTTCCAGGCGATGGATCGCACCACCCTTGGTTTCGATACCCGAACGATAACGCTCGATCATAGCGGGTACCTGTTCACTCTGGTCGGGATGGACCAGGAACACGACTTCATAGTGCCTCATTGTCTCTCCTTTCGGGTTAGGCAGCCTCCCGCAAATGCGGTAAGGCAAGGAGTGATGCCCGGTCCAGTCGCCATGCCATCCTTACGAGACGTCACCAGCGGCAGTCGGGCACCGGGAAGCGGCGGATTCTACCGATTTGCGGGGAAATCTGCAACCTGTGGAGGCGGGACCTGCATAGATCCCCCCTATTCAGCCAATAATGTGGGAAACAGCTCAGAAATCTGCCTGTACCCCGAGGAAGGCACCATCGAAATCCCAATCCGTGTAGATGCCGTCCAGGTCGTCAAGCTCCTGGGAGATGCGATGATAACCGCCCCTGAGGCTGATATCGACAGCCAGGCTTTCCACCAGTTTGAAGGCGACCCCTGCGGTATAGTCCTGCAGGGTGTGATCGCCCACACTCAATAGGTTAAGGTCACCGAAAAACGAAAGACGTGTGGCGGGCACACCCACCTGAACAGCACCATGAAACATCGGCACATATCCGTCGAAGGTCTCACTGGCCCGCTGACCATTGCTCTCAACCTCGATATCGCCATCCAGGTATTTGACATTCAATCCCAGGTCGAAAGAGATCGTATCGTTATCGAAAATCTCATAATAGAAGATAAAATCGGTGTTTTGCGCCTCGAAATCCACATTCACATCGAGCCCTGCCGGAAAATCGGTATCCGAAAAGCTGAAGTCGTCCGTCAGACGCTGATCACCCGATGAGCTGAGGTCATTGGTTCTGATCTTTAAATTCGGCACCAGTGGCAACGGGTGCTCAAATGCGAGTGTCAGGATGGCGTTGCGTTCGCTGTCGAGGTCGAAAGATTGCAGATCGCTGCTATCTGCGAAGGAACCTGACGATTCCATGTTCCAAAAATCCACATCGGCAGTCATACCCAGCACGGTGTCGGCATAGACGGGCGTAACCATCAAGCCGGCAAACAAAGACATGCAGGTTAGTTTTCTGATCACAACACTCTCCTCAAATTAGAGCCCGACAACACTGATGATAGGCTCTGGATATAGCCTCTTCGGCTGTCAATCCCTCGTAAAACTAAAAGCTACCACGCTGACGAACCGCTTCATAGAGAGCGATACCGCTGGCTACTGAAACATTGAGGCTCTCCACATTTCCCGCCATTGGCAGCTTTACCAGCAGATCGCACTGTTCTTTCGTCAGCCTGCGCAATCCTTTGCCCTCTCCCCCCATGACAATCGCCAAGGCGCCACACAGATCGGTTTCATACAGCGTTTGAGTCGCCTCACCTGCAGTGCCGATAAGCCATACGCCCTCCCCTTTCAACCACTTCAGGGTTCGAGCCAGATTGGAAACCTGAATGAAAGGCACCGTCTCCGCCGCCCCGCTCGCTACCTTTCTGACCGTCGGTGTCAATGACACCGATCGATCCCGGGGTGCGACAACCGCATCTACACCCGCGCCATCGGCACTTCTTAGACACGCCCCTAAATTGTGTGGGTCCTGAACACCATCGAGTATGAGCAGAAACGGTGGCTCTTCAAGCCTTTTCAACAGCGCCCTGAGATAGGGCTCATCCTGTGTCTGCCGTTGCCTGACGCGTAGCGCCACACCCTGATGATTTTCCATATGGACCCTCTGGCCCAACACCTTGCCCGGTATTCGGTGGCATGGGATACCCGCTGTTTCGGCAAGCCCTACGATCTCTTTAATACGACCATCCCGCCGCTTGCTGTCGACCAGCAGTTCATCCACCCCCTCCGCTTGCTGCAGGGCTGATTTAACCGCATGCAGACCCATTACCCATGCATGGTTATCCGACATCAGGTCTTCTTCGTGCCGGTTTTGGATCGCCTTTTCCGTGCCTTCTTCTTACCTGACTTTTTGATTTTGCCAGCGGTTTTTTCTTTTTCAGTCCTTTTGGGTTTATCAGACTCAGGTCTGCCGGCAGCGCTTTTCCGGCTACGGCGTGATTTTCTTTTTGCCTCCGTTGCCTGTTCCACTCCCTTGACAGGCATGAAATCGATCTTACGATCGTCCAGGTTGACGCTGGCCACGACTATGCTCAACGGATCACCCAGGCGCAGTACCTTGCCGGTACGCTCCCCGGTTAGGCGATGCCCCACCGGATCGTAGTGATAGTAATCGTTATGGAGTGCTGAAATATGCACCAGGCCATCGACATAGATCTCGTCGAGTTCGACAAATACGCCAAATGAATTGACACTGGTGATAATCCCGTTGAAGGTCTCGCCAACCTTATCCTGCATATATTCACACTTCAGCCAATCAAGGGCATCCCGCGTTGCCTCATCGGCTTTCCTTTCGGTGCTTGAGCAGTGTTCACCCAGGGCTTGAAGCTCGGCCTTGGTATATTCGAAGTCATCTGCACTACCCTGATTTATTGCATGTTTGAGGGCACGATGGACAATCAGGTCGGGATAACGTCGTATCGGTGAGGTGAAGTGGGTATAGGCCTGATAAGAGAGACCGAAATGGCCTACATTGTCCGAACTGTAGAGTGCTTGAGAAAGAGAACGCAATAGAACAGTCTGGATCAGGTGTCTGTCGGCGCGTTCTTTGATCTGTTCCAGCAGTATCGCATAATCGGAGGCCTTGGGTTTCTTACCCCCGGGCAGACTCAGCCCCAGTTCACCCAGGAACTCCCTCAGATCGGTCAGTTTTTCATCCGCTGGTCCCTCGTGGATGCGATAGAGTGCGGGTTGCTTATTTCGCAGCAGGAAGCGTGCTGCCGCCACATTCGCAGCCAACATACACTCTTCTATCAGGCGGTGCGCATCGTTCCGTTCTACCGGTATGATCCGCTCAACTCGTTTCAGCTCATTGAATTCAATCCGGGTCTCGGTGGTATCGAAATCGATGGCGCCCCTTGTCGACCGCTGTTCCAGCAGCACCTGGTAGAGTTGATAGAGATGGTGCAGATGAGGCAACAGCTTGGCATGTTTTTTACACAATTCGGATTCGCCTTCGAGCATTGCCGCCACATCGTCATAGATCAATCTCGCATGGGATCGCATCACGGCGGGAAAGAACTTCGATCGCGTCACCATGCCGCTCTTGTCGATATAGAGTTCACAGGTCATGCAGAGCCGGTCGACCCGTGGGTTGATGGAGCAAAGGCCATTGGAGAGTTTTTCCGGCAGCATGGGTACCACCCGGTCCGGAAAGTAGACCGAGTTACCCCTGTTACGCGCCTCACTGTCCAGTGCGCTGCCCGGTTCGACATAGTGAGAAACATCGGCGATACAGACCAGCAGGCGCCAGCCTTTCGGTTTGGGTTCGCAGTAGACGGCATCATCGAAATCCCTGGCATCTGCACCATCGATGGTCACCAGCGGAAGATGGCGCAAATCGACCCTGCCCTTTTTGTCCGGTTCGACCACTTCAGATTTGACGGCTTTGATCTGATGCTCCACTTCATCCGGCCAGTCGACCGGTATACTGTGGGTGCGAATGGCGATATCGGTCTCCATTCCCGGTCCCAGATGATCCCCCAAAACCTCTGTGATACGGCCGATGGGAGGCGTGCGCTTGGTGGGTTGATCCAGAATCTCTGCAACCACCATCTGTCCCTGTCTGGCGACACCGATCTCGCTGCTCGGGATGATCACATCCTTACTGAGCCGCTTGGAATCGGGTACCACAAAGCCCACACCAGTCTCCATGTAGAGACGGCCGGCGACATTACGTGTATTACGCTCCAATACCTCTACCACCGCCCCTTCCAGACGGTTGCGGCGATCCATCCCGGTCACCCTCACCACGGCCCTGTCGTCATGAAATACGGAACGCATCTCTTTGAATGAGAGGTAGAGATCGTCACCGCCGTCATCGGGCCTGAGAAAACCGAAACCATCCGCATGCCCGATAACCCGCCCGACAATCAAGTCGCGCTTATTGACCAGACAGTAGTTGTCATTACGGTTACAGACCAGCTGTCCGTCACGCTGCATGGCGCGCAGGCGTCGACGCAGTGCTTCGAATTGATCTTCCGAAACGAGTTCAAGACGATCCGCCAGAGAGAGCATGTCCATCGGGACACCCTCTCTTTCCAGGGTCTCCATGATGAACTCCCGGCTTGGGATGGGATTCTGGTATTTGCGTGCCTCGCGTGCATGGTGCGGATCCTTCACGCTGGATCGTCTGCTCTTTTTTCTGTTTGCCACGTTATGTCTTATTTGTTTGCTAAAAAAAGGGATTTTAACATTTAACCGTTTAATACCCCATGACTTATCCCATCCAATCTCAATTGGGATTGGATTTATTTCATCGATATCATCAAACTTGATGCACTATCGGCCCGGCTTGACCCGAAATGAACATTCACACGTTGCAGATCATCCTCATATTACTCGCTGTTGCCGTTTTGACAGTGACTCTGTTCAAACGATTTCACCTGCCGCCCATACTCGGTTATCTGATCGTCGGCATCCTGGTCGGCCCGTTCGGCACAGGTGTGATCGCATCCAATGAGGAGACCCGCTTCCTGGCCGAATTCGGGGTCGTATTTCTGCTTTTCGCGATTGGGCTGGAGTTCTCCCTGCCGCAGATGATCGCCATGAAAGGCGCCGTATTCGGTCTCGGCGGCAGCCAGGTCTTGATCACCGGTATTGTCGCCGGCGGCATTGCCTGGTTGTTGGGACTCGAGCTGGCTGCAGCATTCGTTGTCGGCGCCATTCTGGCGCTCTCCTCGACCGCCATCGTGATTAAACAGTTATCAGAGCAGGTTGAGCTGAATACGGCGCATGGCCGTGTCGGGGTCAGTATTCTGCTATTCCAGGACCTGGCGGTAATCCCGTTACTGGTGGTGATTCCCATACTTGTCAGCGATGCGGAGCAGGGCCTGCTGATACCGCTCTCCTGGGCCTTGATCAAGGCCGCGGTGGTGTTTGCGGTTATCATGGCGATCGGTCACTGGGCACTGCGTCCGCTGTTTCATGAGATCGCACGCGCCCGATCGGCGGAGTTGTTCACGCTGACCGTACTGCTGGTATCCCTTGCCGCTGCCTGGTTGACCCATGAAGCGGGGCTCTCCCTGGCCTTGGGCGCCTTTCTGGCCGGTATGATGCTGGGGGAGACCGAGTATCGCCATCAGATCGAGGCCGATATCCGCCCTTTTCAGGATGTTCTGCTCGGGCTGTTCTTCATCACTGTGGGAATGCGTGTCGATCTCTTGTCACTGTTGCCCCATCTGCAGTGGGTATTTCTTATCGCCGCTGCCCTTATCGCGGTTAAAGCGGTGATCATTCTGCTGTTGGTGCGTCAGACCAAGCAATCATCTGCAACCGCATTTCGTTCAGGACTGTTGTTGGCGCAAGGCGGTGAGTTTGGTTTTGTGTTGCTGGACCTCTCCCTGCAATCCTCCCTGATACCGGGTGAGGCAGGGCAACTGCTGTTTGCCGCGATAATAATCAGCATGGCGATCTCCCCTTTTCTGATTCGCTACAATGGCAAGTTGACAGAAATATTCTGTCAATTGCGTCCTTCGGACCGGGATTATGCAATCCCCCAGGACCTGGAGCATGAGGCAGGGGGAATGGAGCAGCATGTCATCATTTGCGGCTATGGTCGTATTGGCCAAAACCTGGGTCGACTCCTCGATCATGAAGGTTTTCCCTATGTTGCCCTCGATCTCGATCCCTCGGTGGTCAGGGAGGCCCACGAGGCGGGTGAACCGGTCCATTTCGGCGATGCCACTCGCCATGAGATTATGCATGCGGCCGGTATCGAGCGTGCCGGCGTGGTGGTGGTCACTTTCGAAGGCCACACTATTGCATTGCAGATCCTCCACCACATCCGCAAGGTGGCACCGCAAGTGCCCGTCCTGGTACGAACCAAAGACGACACGCATCTGGAGGAGCTGGAAGCGGCAGGCGCAGCGGAGGTCATGCCGGAGGCGGTTGAAGCCAGCCTAATGATGGGTGGACAGCTTCTGTTGCTGTTGAAGGTGCCGGGTTCCCGTATCCTCAAGATCATGCGCGAAATTCGCGAGAATCACTACAAACTGCTGCGCGATTTTTACCATGGTGAGGAGGCCATCGATCTCGATCACGAAGAGGGCTTTCAGGAACGCCTGCATACCGTCACCCTGCCCGATCGTGCCTTTGCCGTCGGACATACCATTGAAGACCTGCATCTATGGGATTGGGATGTCAGTATCACCGCGGTGCGTCGGGGCGGCATCAGGGGCGAGGCGCCGACCCCCGAGACCCGCCTGCAAGCGGGAGATGTCCTGGTACTGGCCGGAACCGCACACCATCTGGAACATGCAGAGGGTCTGTTGTTGTATGGTCTTTAAAGGCCCCGCCTACTCCGGCCGCATGTGAGGAAACAGCAGCACGTCGCGAATCGAGGGCGAGTCGGTAAGCAGCATCACCAGACGATCAATCCCTATCCCCTCGCCTGCGGTAGGCGGCATGCCATGCTCCAGTGCACGCACATAGTCGGCATCGTAATGCATCGCCTCATCATCCCCCGCCTCCTTCTCCTGTACCTGTTTGCGAAAACGTTCCGCCTGGTCTTCGGCGTCATTGAGTTCGGAGAAGCCATTCGCAATCTCACGTCCACCGACGAAAAATTCGAATCGATCGGTCACGAACGGATCATCGTCGTTGCGTCTCGCCAGGGGGGAAACCTCGGTGGGATAGGCGGTGATGAAAGTGGGATTCATCAGGCGATGCTCCACACTTTTCTCGAATATCTCGATCTGAATCTTACCCAGCCCATAGCTCGGCTTGAGGGGAATTTCCATGCGTTCGGCAATGGTCCGGGCCTGTGCCTCGTCATCCAGCATCTCCGCGGTGATGTCGGGATTGAAATGGCAGATGGACTCCTTGACGGTCATGCGCTGGAAGGGGCTGCCGAAATCGTAACGCTCACCCTGATAGGACACCTCCGTGCCGCCCAGGACCTCCTGACATAGACCCCGCAACATTGCCTCGGTGAGATCCATTAGGTCATTGTAGTCCGCATAGGCCTCATAAAATTCCAGCATGGTGAATTCAGGATTGTGGCGGGTGGAGAGCCCTTCGTTACGGAAATTACGGTTGATCTCATAGACCCTTTCAAACCCACCTACCACAAGCCGCTTCAGATAGAGTTCCGGGGCGATGCGCAGAAACATGTCCATGTCGAGGGCATTATGGCGGGTAGCAAAGGGGCGTGCAGTGGCGCCGCCAGGTATCACCTGCATCATGGGTGTCTCCACTTCCAGGAAACCGCGCTGATCGAGGTAATTGCGAATAAACTGCACAATCCGAGTACGCAGCCGAAAGGTGTTGCGCGATGCCTCGTTCATGATCAGATCGACATAGCGTTGACGATAGCGAATCTCCTGGTCGGAGAGGCCGTGAAACTTCTCGGGAAGGGGCCGTAGCGCCTTGGTCAATAAGCGGAGGCTGTCGACTTTGACGGACAGTTCACCGGTTTTTGTCTTGAACAGCACACCTTCGGCTCCGATGATGTCTCCGATATCCCACTTCTTGAATTGAGTGTTATAGACACCCTCATCAAGTGCGTCCCGTTGCACAAAGAGCTGCATCCGTCCCGACATATCCTGCAGATGGGCAAAGCTCGCCTTGCCCATCACCCGCCGGCTCATCATGCGGCCGGCCAGTCTGACCCTGAGCCCCAAAGACTCCAGCTCTTCACCAGACTTCTCCCCATATTCTGCATGCAACTCGCCGGCCATGCTGTTGCGGCGGAAATCGTTAGGAAATGCGTTCCCGTTATCGCGCATCTGCTGCAGCTTCTCACGGCGTTGGGCGATGAGTTTGTTTTCGTCCTGGGTCTCGTCATTCATGGTCTGTTCAACTCAAAATATTCAATAATTTCAATCATTGCTTGAATCTGTCCTGTACCATCCGCATGGTATTGGCAAGCGGTTCAAACACCGCTTTTAAGACTCGCCTCGATAAACATGTCGATTCCGCCGTCGAGCACGGCCTGGGTGTTTCCGGTCTCAACTCCGGTGCGCAGATCCTTGATACGTGAGGCATCGAGCACATAACTGCGAATCTGGCTGCCCCAGCCTATGTCGGATTTGCTCTCCTCCAGCTCCTGTTGCGAGGCATTTCGCTTCTGCACCTCGAATTCGTACAACTTGGCCTTGAGTTGCTTCATGGCCGTTGCCTTGTTCTTGTGCTGTGAGCGATCGTTCTGGCACTGAACCACAATCCCGGTCGGGTTGTGGGTGATTCTCACCGCCGATTCAGTGCGGTTGACGTGCTGTCCCCCCGCACCGCTGGCGCGGTAGACATCGATTCGCAGATCGGCGGGATTGATATCGACCTCGATGGAATCATCGATCTCCGGAGAGACGAAGACAGCGGCAAACGAGGTATGACGCCGGTTGCCGGAATCGAACGGCGATTTTCGCACCAGACGATGCACACCGATTTCAGTGCGTAGCCAGCCGAAGGCATACTCTCCCTGATACCTCACCGTGGCGCTCTTGATACCGGCCACCTCACCTGCGGACACCTCGATGAGCTCCGTCTTGAAACCACGATGTTCACCCCATCGCAGATACATACGCAGCAACATCTCTGCCCAGTCCTGCGCTTCGGTACCGCCTGAGCCGGCCTGGATATCGAGGAATGCGTTACAGTGGTCGGTCTCGCCGGAGAACATGCGCCTGAACTCCAGATCCGAGACCTTTTTGCCAAAATCCGCAAGCTCATCCTGGATGGCGTCGACTGCAGCCTCGTCCTCCTCCTCGACCGCCATCTCCAACAACTCTCCTGCATCAGCCAGGCCATTGGTGAGCGCATCAAGCGTGAGTACCACAGTCTCAAGGGTGGCGCGTTCACGGCCCAGGGCCTGGGCCCGTTCCTGATCATTCCATACCGTGGGATCTTCCAGTTCGCGAAGGACTTCGGTCAGACGTTCCTGCTTGCCCTCATAGTCAAAGATACCCCCTCAGGGAGGTGGCCCGTCCCTTCAAATCAGCAATGGTTTGGCTAATCGGATTAATATCTTGCATGGCAATACCGGCTTGGGAAAAAGCGGGAATTCTACACTACCTACCTGTGCGCAGGAACCTCTAGCCCAGTAATCGCCATCAAAAAGTAGGTTTAAAATGGCTCTATGGAGCCGATTGGATTAGTCTTAACAGGCCTAGTGTATCGTGTCCCAACACTAGGAGAGCTTGCGCACCCGGGGTGCTTTCTGGTGGTCTCGTTTGCCTAGATTCGAAATTCTGGATCTGACCTGGTCTTTGAAATGGCCCAGCTTTCCAGCGATACCCGTGGAAGCGTCCGATTTTACTGGGGCCTTCTCAGGCTGATTCGGTTGCTCCGTCTGTCTGAGCCACATATTGAATGAATCAATAATCTCCTGATCCCACGAAGCCGGTGGCTTCACTACCCTGCTCTCACGATAGAGTCTCTCCAATGAGCGTTTCTTTGGACAACCGGAATCTTCCATTGCCTCGCGGAGTTCCGACTCGGCTTCCCGCAATCCTTTCTCAACGTCCTTTCTGCTGACATCCAATGTCCTGGAAATAGCCGTTTCACTGATACCGATCTCATGTTTGAAGAGAAAGTAGCGCTTCTTCTCAACAGACAGCTGTTTGAAGTGTTCCATAAGGACCTGGCTCCAATTACCGTCTTCCTCGATATCGCGGGGTAGATAGTTACTCGGCATATCAGTGCTCTGAGAAATGCCTGGATTTTGCACCGACTTGCCGAGATATGAATAGAAAGAACGCTTGAGATCTTTTGGGGTTTTGATGGTTAGCCCGGAAACCACCAGGTGGCGCCATGCCGAATAGTAGGCTGCCTTGCCATACTCGCCGGTGCCATATTGCCTCACTATAAAGCGATAGACACGTCCTCGGTATCGCTCATAGAAGGAGGTAAAACCCTCCTTATCGTGCTGTAATATCTTCTCAAGCACAGCATCGGTATCAAATCTTCTCGATCTCACTTCAGCATAGGCTCCGAGGAGAAACCCTCCTCTCAGATAGGTTGCTGGCATGTGCAAAATCCCTTGCCAGGCACTCATTTTCAAGAATCCATCCATTAGGTTTCAGTGCACAGTTTCGTCGGTAATTATAAAGCATACGGGGTTTTTTGCCTGTTTTTTGTCAAGCAGCTCAAACAATTTCACAAAAAACACTTAAATTCCAGGTTATTAAGATAATTTCAAACCACCACCCCATATTTCGGTTATTGGTAATGTGCTATAACCATCCCTCTTGTCACCCGCAATAACCGTTACGATAGACCGGATACTGAATTTACCGCCTCAAACCCGTTTTTACATTACCAAGTCCAGCCTTGATATATGTCGGTCTCAGTTATCATTCCAACCTACAATCGCGCCCATACGCTGTCGAGGGCGATTGACTCGGTATTGTCACAGACCCATCCACCGCTGGAGATCATTGTCGTCGACGACGGCTCTAATGACGATACAGCGCGACTGATGACAGATCGATATGACCAGTGCGACTATCTCTACCAATCCAACCAGGGTGTCAGCAGTGCGCGAAATCTGGGAATAAAGAAGGCCCGCGGCGAGTGGATCGCCTTGCTCGACTCAGACGATCGCTGGTTACCGGATAAACTCCAACTACAGCTCGAGGCATTGACCGATTCACCGCACTACCGTCTTTGCCACAGCAACGAATTGTGGATACGCAAAGGCGTCAGGGTCAATCAAATGCATAAACACGCAAAAAGCGGGGGCATGATCTTCAAGCGCTGCCTACCGCTGTGTGTCATCTCTCCCTCATCGGCCATATTGCACCGTACACTGTTTGACGAGTTCGGTCTGTTCGATACCGAACTGCCGGCCTGTGAGGATTATGATCTGTGGTTGAGGATCTGTGCCACAGAAGAGGTCCTGTTTATCGACAAACCCCTGATAGAGAAGTATGGCGGTCATGCCGACCAGTTGTCACAACGCCATTGGGGCATGGACAGATTTCGTGTCCATGCCTTAATCAAGTTGCTTGAAAATAATCGGCTTGGAAGGAATGACCGGATTGCCGCCGTGAATACATTGGTGCAAAAAAGCGGCATCCTGGCCCAGGGCGCAGAGAAGCGTGATCAACACCAACGTGCGGAATATTATCGGGCAATTCAGCGGCGATATACGATGGAATGAGGCAGATGCGAAAACGGGACAGCGAGTTTATCAACCTCGTCATAGCGCTTCCCGCCGAGGCGAGGCCATTAATCAACTTACTCAAATTACGACGTGATCAGGTAAACATGGAAATCCCTGTTTACCATGGTAACGGGATCCAGTTAGCCATAACCGGGCCGGGAGCGGTGGCATCCGCCCGGGGTGTGCGCTATATACAGTCGATCAAACCCTGTCCTGCTGCAAAATGGATCAATTTGGGTATCTGCGGTCACGGATCTCTTGCCGTCGGCACACCGCTCTTGATCAACCGCGTTATCGATCAGCAAAGCGGCAAGGAGTGGCCATTAACAATTCGACACTTGATTACCGAGACGACCGGGGCATTGACATGCGTACCCGAGCCTAAATCCGAATATACGGATGATATGGCCTTCGACATGGAGTCATCCGGATTCATTCAGGCCGTGAATGATATCGGTATGATCGAATACGCCAAGATTTTCAAGATCGTTTCGGATAACCCCGCCAATGACTCACGAAGAATCAGTGCTAAATTCGTGCACACACTGGTACAACAACAGCTCGGTTTGATTCGCTCAATGATCGAATTGACCCAGTAATCTGTTTGTCGATCTCTTGCTGATGCCGATTAGGAAGGTGTTTCCGGCTGCCATATTCAAAAATTGATTACCGTTTGCAACAGGCAATTGTTACCCTATCCGCTCCACACCAGATGACAAACAGTGACAAGTTGAAATGCCGATGGATAAAGAGTCTCATACGTCACCACGTAAATTACTGGTAACCGGTGCCAGTCACGGTATCGGCGCCGCGATAACACGGCGATTGTTGAATCGGGGCCATCAAGTGGTGGCCGTTGGACGTGACTTTGCAAACTGGTCCGACGAAGATGGACTCGAAAAGCGTATTGTGGACCTTGCTTCCCTCGATATCTTGCCAAAACACTTGGAGGAGATAGCAGCTGATCACCCGGACATGAACGGTGCGATCTTGAATGCAGGATCCGGACGCTTCGGCAATATAGAGGAGTTCTCTTATCAGCAGATCAGCGATCTGGTTGCAGTCAATTTGCTACAGCATCTTTATGCCGCCCGTGCCCTGGTACCCCTGCTTAAACAATCGGGTTACGGTGATCTGGTAGTCATCGGTTCGGAGGCGGCATTGACCGGCGGGCGCAAGGGTGCTGTCTACTCGGCCTGTAAATTTGCCCTAAGGGGGTTTACCCAGTCACTACGCAGCGAATGTAGCAGCAGGGGCGTCAGAGTCTGCCTTATCAATCCCGGTATGGTGGACACGGATTTTTACGACAAGCTCAATTTCAAGCCGGGTGAACTGGCGGAAAACGCTTTGCGCGCGGAAGATATAGCAGACACCGTGATGTTGGTATTGGGGTCCCATCCCGGCACGGTATTTGATGAAATCAACCTCAATCCACTGAAAAAGGTAATTCAGTTCAAAAACTAACTATGCATTTCGAGTTCCAGCCAATCGGCATCATCCACTCCTGTTTCAAAGAGAAATTCGGTATCCCCAGGCAGTCGCGTCTGATACCCGAAGCTGAGGCTCGGCTGGAGATCCTCCCTCCCTACAACCGGCCGGAGGCCTTTCGCGAATTGGCCGACTACTCGCATCTCTGGATTGTGTTCGTATTTCATGCATCGGCAACCGGCGAGTGGAAACCTACCGTTCGCCCTCCCCGGTTGGGCGGAAACCAGCGGGTGGGGGTATTCGCCTCGCGCAGTCCCATACGCCCCAATCCCATCGGTCTCTCTGTGGTTGATCTGCTCGACCTCGAACTGTCACACAACTGTGTCAATCTGCTTTTGGGGGGTATCGACCTGTTGGACGGCACACCGGTGCTTGATATCAAACCCTATCTACCCTATGTAGATGCCATTCCGGACGCAAACAGCGGGTACGCCGCCGATGCCCCGGGAAAGGCGATCGAATTGAGCTACTCATCAGCGGCAGAAATGGTTCTCAAGCGTATGCCGCCTGCAGAGGCCCATAAACTGCGGCAGCTGATACTGCGTGTCCTGCAAAATGACCCGCGCCCCGCTTACCTGGATGAAAGCAGAAGGAGCCGTTTCGGTATGCGCCTGCACGATTTCAATATTCGTTGGGAAGTTAAGGGGGGGACTTTTCATGTCATCGAGCTGCAATCGATCGAGGAGATCTCCGCTGACTGACGAGCAGCCAGCCGGACCTCATTTCTCCCCGTACGCGGATCTTTGTTGTATCTGCCCTTTTCTTCAAAGAGTGCTTCCTGTCGGCCTTACAAACCGCTATCATTCCCTGATCGGACAAGTAGTTAGAAGCTGAAGCAAATGTCGTGCATTGACACGCTGTCCCAGCGTCTCGTGCAGATACGCCGAATTGGTAGAAAAATAAACCCAAATCCCTGATGAGTAACGACAAACCCGTCAAACATATCGCGAAACCCGACCTGGTACAGACGTTTCTGAATCAAGTCCCCGGTAGGGTCTCCGCGATTTTGGAGAATTGGCACCAGTTGGTCCATAGCGACTGGAAAGGCAACCATCTGGATACCCTTATCGAACGAATCACAACGCTGAACGAATCAGGAACAAAATTCGGCGTACCCCAAATTGCACAGAGCGGGAGATCTTTGATTTCTCATCTTGGCGACTATCACGGCACCGGGCTGAAGCCCCAACACGACGACGTCGTTGCCCTGGACGGCCTGGTTCACGCCTTCAAGGACGCTGCTATTCAGGCCTGTAACCAGCAGGCGGAACTGCTCGCCAGCAAACCTGCGGAAACCGACAAGGATGAATCGGAATTCTCCACTGAACAGAAGGTATTTATACTCGGTATCGATGAAGCGCTGGCGGCGAATCTGACCCGACACCTGCAAGCCAACCAATTCGACGTCGAGTATGTCACCGGCGCGGAAGAGATCGTACACTATTATGAGATCAATCCGGATGATACCAGCTTACTGATCAGCCATGTGGATTTGCTGGGCAAACTCTTCCCCGAATCGAAAAATGGTGGGCTGTGGAACAAGAATAATGCGCTCCCCGGCATGCCTGTAGCCTTCATCGCGGACAACCCGGACCTTAAGACCCGACTCTCCGCCATGCGTGTGGATGCCAGTGCCTATTGGGTGAAACCGGTCGATCCCTACCTGGCGGCAAAACGCATCCGCGAACTCTCTTCCACCCATTCGCACACCGCCTATCGTGTGCTGATCGTCGAGGATGACCCGGCACAGGCCGATTTTGCCGATGCCATTTTAAGCAAGGCCAATTTCGATTGCCGGTGCGTCACAGATCCGCTGCAGGTCATGGATGTACTGCAGGATTTCAAACCGGACTTGATCCTGATGGATCTCTATATGCCGGAAGCCAGCGGCACTGAACTGACAACGGTAATCCGGGAAGACAATGAGTTCCTCGACGTGCCGATCGTGTTTCTCTCAGGTGAGCAGGATCTTGACAAACAGCTGAGTGCGCTCAGTTTCGGCGGCGAGGACTTTCTCTCCAAACCGATCGCGCCCAAACATCTCATTACCACCGTCACCAACCGTATCCGACGCGCACGCCAACTCAGTCACCGTCTGCACGGCCATACCCGCAGTGAAAAAGAGACCGGCCTTCACTCACGCAACTATCTGCTTGAACGTCTTGACGCTCTATTGCAATCGGAGTCGCCAATCGATGAAATCACGGGGATCTTCTTTCTGCAGATAGACAATCCGGAAGAACTCATCAAGTCGGTGGGTATCGGCGGCCTCGATGCGGTACTTGCGATGGTTGCCGATCATCTGAAACAGCACCTGCAGAGCCAGGATATACTGACCCGCTTTGGCGACAACAGCCTAAGCCTGCTTGCCTTGCGTCCATCACGGGATGATCTGCAGTCTCTGGGTGAAACGCTATGTCAGTCGATATCCAAGCAGATCATCGAGGTCGAGAATACCACTGTCGGGGCCACTCTCAGCATCGGCATCTACCCGGTCGAGAGGAATAATCATGATTCTCGCTCAATTATCGCCCATGCTCAGATCGCCAGTCGCCAGGCCCTTGAAGCAGGCGGCAATCAAATCAAATTCGTTGAAGCGGAGAAATCTCCCCAGGCACAGGTAGGTGAAGGTGCAGCGGTAGACATGGGTACATTGATCGAAAGCGCCATCGAGAAGGACTATTTCGACATCTATTTCCAGCCTATTGTGGCCTTGCAGGGCAGCACCCAGGCCCACTACCAAACCCTGCTTCGACTTCAGGAACCCGATGGCAAACTGCATCGTGCCGCAGAGTTCATCCCCGCGGCCGAGGAGCTGGGATTGATCAGCAAGGTGGATCAATGGACTGCGAGACGGGCAGTCCATGTCATCAATGAGCATAAGCTACAAGGGAATGAAATCCATCTGTTCGTCTCCCAATCCACCGATCTGCTGGAAAACATGGAACGTCTTACCTGGCTGCGCGAAAAATACCGCCAGGGTCAGATACAGAAAGGATCGCTGACCTTCGAGTTCAATATCAACGAAGTGGCCAAAAACCTCAAATCCGCGAAGATCTGTTTCGACATCCTGGGCAAGATCGGCATCTCTTCCCTGCTGACCCGCGTCACACTTACACCGGAAACCGAGCGAGTCATCGAACACCTGCCCATTCAATTTATAAAGCTCGATTTCAACCTGTTGCAGGAACCCGAACAGGGACTCAAGCAGCTCATCGAACTTGCCCACAAAAAAGGTATCAAAGTCATAGCTCCCCAAGTGGAGGATCCACGCAGCATCGCCATTTTGTGGAGCAGCGGTACCGATTACGTACAGGGGAATTTCGTACAGCGGCCGGAAAGCAACCTGATCTACGATTTTAACGAGTCCGTACTCTGAAGCATTCCCCCATCCGGGTTACTGACATTGACTCGCCGGGGAATTAGGGAGCCGTATTATGATGCAACTGCAACGATACACCCTGCCACTGATACTGATGCTGGTTTCAACACCTGCCATATCGAATGATGAGGCCAGAGCTTATCCGAGACCTGTCGAACCCCTCTATGAGGAAGGGGACGAGCAACTCGGCTGCAGGCAGCTGGAACAGCGATTGTCACACCTGGAAAGTCGATCCTACAGTGCCAAACCGGGATTCTATGAGGACCCCTATACCGGGGCGTCCATCTGGATCGGTTCCCTTTGGGTGCCAGGCGCCCTGAGCTATCTGGGTTATTCCGCTATTGCTGAATATCAAGAGAACGACCGTCTTCATCACACCCAGAGCCGAATCGAGGGTCTTCGGCGGATGAAGGCCAACCTTCGATGTCATGAATAGCGATGCCGCATACCCGTTGTCCAAATCCGGCTTGCGCGAGGGGGAGTATCGCTGGAACGAACTGATCCAGATGGTGCTGCATCACCGGCGTGAGCTGGTTGCCGCCAATATGATTGCCGTTCTGGGCGCCATAGCCGCCGTGCCCGTGCCCCTGTTGATTCCGTTGTTGGTGGACGAAGTGTTGCTCGACCAACCCGGGAAGGCGATTGCCGCCATGAATGCCCTGTTTCCACAGGCCTGGCATGGACCGGTGCTGTACATTCTCGCGATTCTGGTTCTCACCCTCATCCTGCGCCTTCTCGCGCTTATCTTCGGTGTATGGCAGACCTGGCAGTTCACGAGGATCGCCAAGGATGTCATTTTTCATATCCGGCGGGATTTGCTGCTCAGACTTGAATGCATCTCCATGTCCGCCTACGAGACCATGGGCAGCGGCACCGTCGCCTCCCATCTGGTTACCGATCTGGAAGCCGTGGACAGCTTCGTCAGTGTCACCACCAGCAAGTTCCTGGTGGCTGCATTGAGTATCATCGGGACCGCGATCGTGTTGCTCTGGATCAACTGGGCCCTGGCCTTGTTCATTCTTTTTCTCAATCCCTTGGTGATCTATTTCACCACTATTTTCGGGCGCAAGGTCAAGCAGCTCAAAAAGAGGGAGAACTCTGCCTTCCAGCTGTTTCAGGAGTCTCTCGAGGAGACCCTGGATGCCATTCAACAGATTCGCGCCAGCAACCGGGAGCGGCACTATATAAGACGCATCATCGACAAGGCCGATAATATCCGCCATCACTCCGCGGCGTTCACCTGGAAGAGCGATGCGGCCAATCGCCTCTCCTTCATGATCTTCCTCTTCGGTTTTGATATCTTCCGTACTGTCAGCATGTTCATGGTGCTCTGGTCCGATCTGACGATTGGGGAAATGTTAGGCGTCTACGCCTATCTCTGGTTCATGATGGGGCCGGTGCAGGAAGTGTTGAATATCCAGTATGCCTACAATGGCGCACAGGCAGCGCTCGGCCGTATAAACGAGATGTTTAGAGTCGACCTTGAGCCGACCTATCCGCACAACCACAATCCCTTTCTCGGCAAACCCACTGTCGGTCTCCGTCTTGAGGATATCCACTTTGCCTATGGCGATGGCTCGTCTGTATTGAACGGTGTCAACCTGGAAGTCAAAGCCGGTGAAAAGGTTGCTTTCGTCGGAGCCAGCGGTGGTGGAAAGACCACCCTGGTTCAAATCATACTGGGCCTCTATCCCGTTAAGGCCGGACGGGTTCTGTTTGACGAGATTTCCGTAGAGGAGGTCGGTATGGACGTAGTACGGGACCATGTCGCCACCGTTCTACAACACCCGGCCCTGCTCAATGACAGTGTCAGGATCAATCTCACCCTGGGGCGCGAGATTGCAGATGATAAATTGTGGCAGGCCCTGGAGATCGCACAGTTGCAGGATACCGTGCATGCCATGGAAAATGGTCTGGAGACACTGATCGGCCGTTTCGGTGTCCGCCTGTCCGGCGGTCAGCGGCAACGGCTTGCTATTGCACGCATGGTGTTGACCGACCCCAAGGTGGTGATTCTCGATGAAGCCACCTCCGCCCTCGATACCACAACGGAAGGCGACCTCCATGCTGCCCTGCAGAGCTTTCTCAAGGGACGAACGACGATAATCATTGCGCATAGACTGAGTGCTGTAAAACAGGCTGACCGGGTGCTTGTATTTGAAGATGGGCAGGTCGTCGAAGAGGGTCGTCATGAGGAATTGTTGGAAAACAACGGCCTCTATACCAGCCTGTACGGACGGCAGGAACAGCAGCGCTAGGCATATTCGAGCACTCGCCAATCAAGATTTACTGCCTAAGCCGCGCCGAACCAGGAATGCGGTGGATGAAACCCTTTGATTATCTTATCCGTATCGTTGAATAACAGGTTTCTATCGGTTTCACCTGCTCATCCATCCCTGATGTAAATACAGAGTGCAGAGAGCAACGGGGAGACACATGCCAAAGATGTACCGTGTGATACTGGCTGGCAGATCTGTTCTCGTTCTCACACTCTAGCGTGAGAATACATACAGGAGGCAGATTAACAGAACACTGCATGGGTTCCCACGATCCCCCATGGGAACCAAAAAAACAGATGTAGGGTGCGGCTTGCCGCACCATCTACCGGTTACCACGCTTGGGATGGTTCTGATAACGGTTCGGTGCGGCAAGCCGCACCCTTGTCACATCATATTTTACTCGTTCCCATGCTCCAGCGTGGGAATGCATACAGAAGGTAGGTTAGTATGCAATATGGGTTTCCACGGGAAACCATAGAAACAAAAAAACTCAGCACAGAACTTTTAACCTTGTTGTTATGCAGTGGCTGGGTAAAGTGGGATACCAGATAGTATTTTAGAAAGATATCATCTCTATGCCATACAACCATCGACGCAACTCTTCTTTTGGATTCATCCCGTTTGGTTTACTCCGGGCATTAATCTTGTCATTGGTTCAGATAGGACACGCAGAGAGCGACTGGGATATGCGTGCCAAAGATGAACCGTATGACACAGGCTGGCAGATCTATTTCGATAATGACATCTCCTTCAACGACGAAAAGGACCGAAATTATACGGGCGGCCTTGCACTCACTTTAACAGGTAAGCGTGCCGCCGATTACTGGTTCTCTCTCGACCCATGGCTGAATAGTCTGGATCGACTGAGCGGTTTCGGCAAACCCCAGGCAGGGGACAATGGCATCCACAGGCATGCCATCGAATTCGGCCTAACCATTTTTACCCCGGATGATATCGCTGAATCAGAGCCTATTGAGAACGATCACCCCTATGCCAACATGCTGTTCCTGTCCAACAGCCAGAGTCGTGTCTACCCCTCACGTGGTTTGCTTTTTCAGTCGACTCTGCTGCTGGGAGTCCTGGGCACGGATGTAGGTGAGGAAGTGCAAAAAGCGATGCACAACCTGACCGACTCAGACCAACCTCGGGGATGGAGCAATCAGATCTCAGATGGCGGTGAGTTGACGGCCAAATACTCACTCTCCGTTCAGAAGATGCTGTTGAGTCGTCAGGGAGGCCTTTCATATGATGTCAGAGCCGGGCTTGAAGCCGGTATCGGTTATACGACGGACGTCAACGGCGCAATCAGTTTTCGGCTGGGGAAACTCAATACGCCCTGGTGGCGATTTACCCCTCATCTATCCGAATACATCAGCTTTGGACAAACATTCGGACAAACTACCGATCATGGACACACCCGACCGGAATTTTTTCTCTGGGGTGGATTGAACCTGAAATACCGTTTTTACAACGCCATCCTGCAAGGCCAGTTTCGCGACAGTGCAGTGACATTCAACCGGGATGAATTGGAATCTGTGATTCTGAATGGATGGCTGGGTATCACCAAAACATTCAGCAACGGAATGGGTATCAGCTTTGTTATACGCAAGCAGAACAATGAGATCGAGAACAGCGGCAAGGATGACCCTTTCTGGAGCGGACTGATTATCAGCAAGACCTATTGATCTCTTCTATTCCCATTGTTTCTCATTTCCACGGGGGACCTAAAAACGGATGTAGGGTGCGGCTTGCCGCACCATCTACCGGTTACCACGCTTGGGATGGTTCTGTTAATGGTTCGGTGCGGCAAGCCGCACCCTACTTGTACATCATATTGTTTACGTGGCATGCCCAGGCCTATTCCAGTGCCCAGCGCCGCAACACCTGATAACGTGTCCCGGATGAACCCGGGTTCGCCGAAGACGCCAAGACAAACTCGCTCACCTGCCAGACAATAGGCTCTGCCAGCTGTTGCGGGGCAACCCGGCGCGCCTTCCTGTAAAGGGTGACATGGGGCTTATAACTGCGCTCCTCCGGTTCATGCCCACAACCGGTCAGGCCATTGTTCAAGTCCACAACCAGTTGGCTGAGCACTGGGGGCGTCTCTGCCGGTGAGGCCCAGAATATCCTGGGTCTCGACCAATAGCCGGTATGATCAATCGACAACTCGATCGGCGCCCCCCTGATACCATCGGCGACATTTTCGATACAGCGCTTTTGGGATGGCGCTATCTGACCGAGAAAGACCAGGGTCATATGCAGATCCTCTGCAATATGACGGCGCCCTTCTCCCGGCTCGGATGTATGCGCCAAGGCACTCAGGCGATACCGCACCTCCTCGTCCGGCCACAGGGCAAAGAAATAACGCTCCTCACTCATCAATCAGTCTGATTACCTCTCTCACTCCGCTATTGAATCCATGCTCCATTGAGTCTTGAAACGATAGCGATGCCGCTAGCTTTATTCTCGAGCTTTAATGTGACGCTCCTATATAGCCGTGATTGATGGAACAGAGCCCCACCACATTGATCAATTGGAGGTGCGATGCGCGCTCAGTATACCCTCAAGTTGTTGCAAAGCGCAGACCACCGCCTGCCAACGCACCTGGTTGCGATCACCATTGAAACAGTGCCGCTGGGCCATTCCCTCGTTATCCTTGACCTGCCAGGCGAAGCAGACGGTTCCCACCGGCTTTTCCTTGCTGCCGCCACCGGGCCCGGCAATCCCGCTGATCGCCACTGCAACGTCGGCACCGCTTTCAGTCAATGCTCCTTGCGTCATCTCCAGGACGCAGGCTTCACTTACCGCACCGGATTGTTGCAGGGTTGTTGACGAGACGCCCAGCATTGTCTGTTTCGACTGATTGCTGTAGGTCACAAATCCGCGGTCGAACCAATCGCTGCTCCCAGGCAGATCGGTCAAAATCTTGGCAAGCCATCCACCGGTGCAGGACTCGGCGACAACCAGACGATAACCCTGTTGGCGCAGCCGGCCGGCACATACTCCTGTTAGCTCTTCAACGGCTTGAGCCGAGGCAATATCCATCTATTTCACTTTGACCTTTAAATTTTTGCTCTTTTTCGGCCTATCCGTTTCGACCTGCCAGGTAATGCGTAGATTGATGCGATGCCGTTCCTCATCCTGAGTGGCGGCGACTTTCAACTGCAGCAATCCATTTGGCTGCATAACCATCTCGCCATCCTCATCGCTGAGGGTCAGTTTACCTTTTGCGATCCCTTGAGAGATCGCCTTTAGAAGCGCCTGAATCGACTCTTTATCCTGCAACGATTCATGACGGAAGTTTTTTTTACCCTGTCTCATGATTGTTTTCCAACTCTACATCGATTAAGCATAGGCTGGTCAGAGATTGCCTATGTAAATGACTTATAGTCGAACACCTTGATATGCGGATAGTCGGTACTGATACCCATCACAAGCTGTTTCGGATGAAAGATGGTCACTGCGGCACCCTTTCCTTTGAGCCCTTCCTTAATGCGAGTATAGCGGTCGATAGTGGCGTCGCATTCAAAGTGGATCATCCCCTTACGCAGCATGATCCTTTGTCCGTAATGACGGTTGGCATGGCCATGCACTATGGTGTGGATGCCCGCATCGTGCATCAAGTCGCTCCCTTTGCGTGTCAACGGCATATCCACGTCCCGGTATTTCGTGCGAATCAGATTGGCCATCGGTCCATAGTAAAATTCAAAAATCTCATCTTCGACACTGTCCCTGAACTCCTCGTTGATGTACTTGATGCCTTTACGCTCGATCAGTTTCGCCATCCTGTCGTCAATACCTGCGTGGACAAAGAGAAAAGAGCCCTGGCGGTAGACCAGTTGCATCTGCTTGAAGAACCAACTGAATTCTCCCTTAGGCTTGAGAAACAGCTGTTGCCATTTCATCACAGCAGCATAGACATGGCGCAATGAGAGACCTACCGCCTCGCAGTCCGATTCAAAGTCGTCTATCTTCTCCTTGAGACGTTTCAGCTCCCTGGCCATACGTTTATCAGGCATGACCCAGCTCGCTATTTTCGGAAACTCCTTAAACCAGCGCTTCGGCGGGTAGAGTATGCGTCGGCAGGTGCGTGTAGGCGGCACACCCTTCAATGCATCCTTATCCTGAAGATACTCATCGACGATTTCACGCAACATGGGTATGACCTTGCTGCCCATGCGTATAAAAAAGTGGTCGTGGCGAGGATCGGGATCCATGCCCACCGACGCAATACCCAACTTGACGCGCAGATCGTGATTACCCGCCAGCAGCACAACCCTGGCTCCCAGCTGTTTCAGCTGCTGTATCGACCGCAACAGTTTTAGGTTGCTTGGCCCCTTGTCGAAACAGTCCCCGCCGATGACGAAAATGGCATCTTTGCCATGTGAGGTCAGCTTCAACGCATGCTGTTTACTCCCTGTCTTTTTCACCCCACCCGATGCCACCAGAGAGGCGATCAGGGCATCCGCGTCGGCATGCAGGTCGGAGAAGAAGTAGAGCTTGCGTTTTGGCCACTGCCATTTACCCCGCTTCACCACTTCTCTCAACAGCCCCGCCGCTGAACTGCGCTGCCCCCTCTCTTTGACAACCGAACGCTGTCTGCCCAAGAGCCACGGCTGACTGTTTGTAGGCAGTTCCACATCAAGCCATTTCCGACCCTTGTATACCGGCAGATACCGGGTGTGACGTTCGATACTGTTTTTGTTCTTAGTCGTCAAATGATTCTCCTTTCGAGCGGATCTTCCACTCTCCAGTCAGATGCTGCCATGATCCATCCGGCAGACGTTCGAGAAAAACCGGTCGGCAATGATACATACTCAGTGCCGCAATCTGATCAAATGACAATACACCGAGATGGTGGGCGGCATGACGAAAGGCAGCACCATGACCGACAAACAACTTCACGCTATCCGACTTCACTTGCGATTGCAGTTCTAAAAGCCGGTGCTCCATGTGCTCCGCCACCCGTTGGCCGGCATCCATGAGTGACTCCGCCCCCTGAAGCGGCAGTCGATAGTGGCTGTCGGACTTCCAACCAGCCGGCGGCGGCGAAAACCGGGGATCGTCCCGCAACACCGACTCAATCTGTTGCAACGACAGGTTGGCCGCTGAACCCAGAGAACGCTCGGCCAGTGCATCGTATGATTCGATCTGCAATCTATCCTGACTCGTAATCTGCAATCCCTTGCGAATCATTTCAGCGGTCTGCCAACCACGCAACAAGCGCGAACTGTCGATTACCGGATACAAGCGCCATTTGAACATTTCGAGGACACCCTGAATCAGGGTTACCGAGCGCTCTGCCTGCTCTGCCCCAACCCCGGTCAGGGGATAGGGTTGCAGTGCACTCGGGGTATCAGGCAGTTGGTGATACTCGCCATGACGCAAGATGGCGGCTATCAATCTAGCCACGACTCAGCGCCATACAAGACAGAGGGTGTTCGTTGATCAAGACCATGCGTTTGACGACCTACCCTTTCAATTGCTTGGCCAGGGCTTGTATCATCGGTTTCAATTCAGCCTGCTTGACCCTTTTCATCGCCTGTTTAGGCGCCAGCCACTCGCGTCCGCGATGATGCTCCTCCCACTCGTCTTCCGGTAATTCGCGGGTAACCTGCATCGGGTAGACACTCACCGTGCATTCTGCACCCCATTTTTCATAGGAATAGGCGCCTATGGGCTCTTCAGCAACCTCCCCCTCGACACCCGCCTCCTCCAAGGCCTCTTTTGCTGCTGAATCCTGCAGGCTCAATGCAGGCTCGCTGATTCCTTTCGGCAATACCCAATGCTTCCGCTTACTCGACATGACCACCAGGATTTCAACCTCACCCTCCTCCATCCGATAAGGAATCACCGAGGATTGTTTGTAGTAATAGGCCGGTCGATCCCGCATCTCAGTGCCATGTTCATCGGGAAACGGAAACTTCTTGTCCATACTGCTCGGGCGAACGATGGACAGCAGCTCACCGTCCCCTGCCTTCAGATCAATCCAGTCATCCGGCATTTCAAGATGCGCCAATGTTGCGGTGGGAATCAGTTTGCCGTCACTGGGCAAAGGGATGCGTTCACCGTGCAGATACTCTGTCAGCATCTCCAATCCCGGGTTGTGTCCCACCAACATGACCCGCTTGTTGTCAGGTGGCACATCCGAGAGTACCCGCAACAATTCACCCACATTGGCGGCATAGATGCGCCGATCCTGTACGATGGCATAGGCATCGCCACCCATCGCCTTCACCGTCTTCTGAGCAGTCACGATGGCACGCTCTGCGGGTGAACTGATGACATAATCGGGCTGTAACTGCCGCTGCAGCAACCACACCCCCATGCGTTGGGCGCCACGTTTGCCGCGATCCTTTAGCGGGCGCTTGAAATCCTCTAACTGTTGACTCCAATCGGATTTCCCGTGTCTGAGCAACATCAATTCTCTAGTCATTGTCTGTCTGCCTCATACAGTTCTTAGTTGCTGGGTGTCTGTTTGCTAGGGCCTGTCATCACTCATCCATAACTTCAAACACAACTCTTTCAACCCGGCAAAATCTATTTTACCTGTCACCTCATAGATTGGGACACGCTTCAGCAGATCCAGATAAGGAGCGGGCTGAAGCGGTTCATCATCCCTTATAAACTCACCAAGGCTATCCTGAAAGAATGGCCCTGGAGACTTCATCACCGCATTCAGTAATTCACTGCGATGCGTAATATCGACCTTTGTCATCTTAACCGGTGCACGCTCATCCCTGCTCCAGTTCAGGATCACCATCGCCTCAAAGGATACGGGTGTCGAGGTATCGATACGATCGCTGCCATACAGCCGTTCTACATCCACATCGAACTTCTCTTCAAGCTCCCATAGCTCCTGTTGCGGCAACTTCAGCAGCTGTTCCCTTCTCTGTTCATCGATCAGCGGTGAAAGCCGCGAACTGTTCACCACGGTGCCTGGATTGATACGGGGAAGCTTGGGGATACCCACCGCCTCCACCCCGACGCCCCGACGCCGCAGGAAGAGCCGGTCGTTGGTCAGATAGCGACTCTTCGGGTGTTCCATCAGATGCAGCATCAGGGTCGACTTGCCACCCCCGGAAAATCCGGCCATGGCGATCGCATGATTGTTCAGGATCAAGCCGGCGGCGTGACAGATCAGCCACTCCCGCTGCTGCAGCCAGTTCATTACCTGTGAATTGATGAAATTGATCAGCTGGTTGTCATTTTCCTCACAAGGTCCGACCGCGATGCGCCACTGCTCGCTCTGCAGAAACAGCATGCCGGTGCGCACCTTGAGCACCAGGCGGCCATCCGTCAGTTCCACATAGGCATCCTTGCGCCCGCTTTTACCCGCTTCGCGGCGCCAGTCGATAAACGGCAGACCGGTCTCGAGCTTGTCGCTCTCGATCGCAGTGACTTCGATGGTCGCCAGACCCCTGGTCTTGGGCAGATGATGAAAATAGCTTGCCAACCGATCCAGCAGCGACTGGCTGTTGGAACGAATCACCAGGACACAATCACCTATGTTCAGCTGCAACGGCTCCCCGCACAGTTGCACTTGTTGCATAAGCAGCTTGGCCGCATCCCCGGCACTGCTGACACCAACCCACTCGGCAGGTATGTTCATACGTCGAGTTCCTCCAGCATATAGGCCACATAACGGGATGGCACATCGATGCCCATACCCTCTTTCGCCCCACGAAAACCACCGAATGCGGAGACCTCGAAGACCACCGGTCCCTGTTCGGTCTCCGCCACATCGACAGTGGTAAAATCGAGACCGAAGATTGCCTGCGCCTTGCGGGCAAGCGTCACCAACGCCTCGTCGGCCTGATAACCCTCGTAGTGACCGCCGCTCCTGATGGTGGTATTCCAGGTCCCCGATTTACCCACCCGGGCGTAGCTACCGAGATATTCCCCATCGAGAAACACCATTCCCAGATCCCTGCCCGGTAGCGCGAGCTTTTTCTGCATGTACATCACCGGATTGTCCACCCGAAAGGCCTCGATCTGTTGCAGCAGCTGTTGCGGATCCTGATCGGCATCGATCAACGTCATCCCTCTGGCCTTGGTGGAGTAGAGCGGTTTAAAGACAGCCGATCCGAATGCAGTGACCGTTTCGGCAGCGATGGCAGTGCTCTCGGTGATGCGGGTTGGGGGCATGGGAATACCTGCATTGTAGAGCGACAGGGTGCAGCTGAGACGGTCGATCAAGCGGATGATACGCTCTACCTTGCTGAACACCCGCACCCCGGCACGCTGCAACTGGCGCAACATCTCCAGTCTGTCCAGGACATGGGGACTGTACTCATCGCTGATCTTTTTCACCACGACCCCATCGAGACGGGTCAGATCATGCTCCCGATAGACGAGTCTGCCGCTGTCGAGTTCGGCACAAACCTCGGCCATGTCGATCACCAGGCGAAAGCCTGTGGCCGCCTCCACCGCGTCCGCCAGGGCCTCCGTGGACCATTTTCCAGGGATGCCGACCACCCCGATCTTCGGTTTAGCCAATGAATATCTCCTTTACGGGCACCACAAATGGGCGCTTGGATTTGGATTCGCTCTCGAGCAGTCTCTCCATCAGATAGGTGGCGCGCGAGAACATGCGCTCCGACAGGGATTTATCAAGAATAAATCGGGTTGAAGTGGCAAAGGAGCGGATCAGGCCCATCGCCAGCCGCAGCTCGAAGCTCTCATCCCCCTGTTTGCGGGCAAAGGCCCTGGCGAAGCGATAGAAGGCGTGGCAGAGATCCATGATCCGCTGCCTGACCCGGGGATCGAACACCCGCAGCCGGTAGTTGGAGACCATGAAGACGCTGACATCCTGCAGATAGTCCATATAGCTGGAACGGTGCAGATCGATGAAATTGATACGTTTCTCCCGCGGGTCGAAGATGATGTTATCGACGTTGAAATCACCATGGATATAGACGGAGAACGGCGCCTTGACGTCAGACTCGAAGCGTTGCATCCGTTTCAGGAGATCATCGAATGCGGGAAACGCTACGCCTCCGATATTGACCGCAGGCTGTCTGAATTCGGGATGGATGGCATACACATCCCCCATGCGCTTCGCCAGCTGTTTCATATACCCGGCGGAGACAGGTTTTTTGGTCTTGGTCTCAAGCCATACCTGTGTCAGGGTCTTGGTCAGATGATTCAGGGCCTGCTGAAGCAGCGCATCCGAACCGTCCAGCAGGATCTGTTCGAAGGTCTGCCCCGCCAGGTGCTCAATCAACAGGGCCGCGGAATCGCCCTGTTTCTGATAGGCGAGGATCTTCGGCGCCAGTCCGGGAAAGATATCGTGCCAATCATTGACCCGCTGCTTCTCCTCCTTCAGCTTACGCTTGCGGCCATCCTTGAAGATGGCGTGGTAGCCGCTGCCCTTTTCATTGCTGCTGAGCGCGTTGATGGCACTGCCCGATTTGGTCTCTGCGATCGGTTTGAACGCCAGTTCATCGATGTCGTTCACTGTCTTGAGCTCTGTCACCGAGGCATTGAATGCATGGTAGCGGTCGGTACTGAAATGCTGCCCCATCGACGCAGAGATGATCGCCTCGCTGACCCGCAACATGGCATTGCCCATCTGCTCGATAATATGCGCCAACATGATGAGCGAAATCCGATCCGCCGGATGCTTCTCCTTTTTCAGCAGCCGTGAGTATCGTTTGAGCTGTTTTTGGTAGGCATCGACCAGGTGTCGTTCCACCTTGCCGATCTTCAGGGCGCGGCGGGTATCCTTGGCCGACAACGCGGGTTCGATCAACTCCAGTCCATTGCTGACCCGGTCGATCATGGCGAGAAAATCCTTCACCTTCAGCATACCCCGATGCTGGACATGGGCGCTCTGCATCACCGCATCCCGGCAAAGCTCCACAATCCGCTCCAGCTGGCTGGCGATCACCTCCACCGATCTCAGTAACTGGTAATCCGAATCCTGCCCGCGGGATGAAGACATCTCTCGCAAACAGTGGTTATGGATGCTCAGCTTCAGGTTTTCCACATACCCCTGACGGTCCAGCAGCCGCATCGGGATGGTTGCCGTAGGCAGGGTCAGATAATCTTCCAGCAGGGAGAGGTGGGTGGTGGTCTCAGTCAGCAGAAAATGAAGATTTTCCTGGATGCTTTTGGCGAGGGGCATGTCAGTCGATGACTCCCAGATATGTCGGTGTCGTCGCTTGCGCAAGACCGGGCAGATGAGGTGCCAATCCCTTGGGGAAGATCTCATGGTTGAGGATATCGGCAAAGGGCACCCACACCACATCGACCTGATGTTTGTCGGGATGGTGACCCGATGCGGGTTGATAGCTTGCCGGCAGGGTACAACCGAACAGAAACTCAACCAGATGCCGCACCGAAGGGTAGACCGTATCGCGCTGTTTGTAGAAATCGGCAATGGCGAGCAGGCTTTCGATCTCCACGGTGGCGCCGATCTCCTCCTCGCATTCACGCACCAGTGCCTGGACCAGGGTCTCGTGCACATCCTGACCTCCACCGGGAAGGGTGTACCAGGTACCGCGCTGTTGCGCCCATTTCTTCTGCATCAATACCGCATGATCGCGGACGATCACAGCGCGCACGGCATTACGGATGTTCGGTTCCAGCCCTTTTTGTTGTGGTCGGTCGTTCATTGGGCAGTTGAGTAGCCACCTTTTTTCTCATTGTAATAATCATTGATTAGAAAAAGCATTGCTATCAATCATTATTAATGCAGTTATTTATCCGGCAGTTCACAATCCATAACAGAATCGGCATGCAAGTAGGCAGCCGTTGCATACCCGAAACCGATAGGCTCGCTAAGTTGACAGCCTACCGGCTAATACCGATCCCCAACACAAAACAACCAGCAGCAGGGATATCAAAACCGCCGCAGATCCCTGATCCTTGGCCCGTCCCGACAACTTATGCTTTTCATCGCTGATCCTGTCGACAACGCTTTCAATGGCGCTGTTGATCAGCTCCACGATCAGCACGATCAACAGCGGCGCCACCAGCAATGCCCGCTCCACGCCGTTATTCCCCAACCAGAATCCCAAGGGTACCAGCAGAATCAGCAGATAGACCTCCTGCCTGAACGCCTCCTCATGTTCAAAGGTCGCTGTTAGACCTTTCATAGACCAGCCCAGGGCATTTGCCAAACGCCTGATGCCTACATTCTGTTGTGGTTTCTCTGACATGACGGCATTTCTAACAGCTTATACAAAAAAAATCGACCGCGTCATAAACAAATCATATTCCCCACATCAAACTGCAACAGTCCACCCCTATGGTGCGCATGCAATGAAGCACATGAGAGCAAGTATATGACGACGCTACGTTATAAAAGTCTCTTCATATCCGATACCCACCTCGGCCTGCGCGCCTCCCGTACAGAATACCTCCTCGACTTCCTCAAACACACCGATAGCGACAACCTCTATCTGGTGGGGGATATCATCGATTTCTGGAAGATGCGATCCGGGTGGTACTGGCCAGCCATCAACAACGAAATCATTCAGCAGATCATCGCCAAGGCGAAACGGGGCACCCGGGTGGTATATGTGCCGGGTAACCATGACGAGCTGCTGCGTGACTACCTCAACTTCCATGTCTCCGGCATCGAGATCCGGAAAGAGGTGATCCACACCACTGAGGATAACCGGCAATTCCTGATCCTCCACGGCGATGAGTTCGACGGTGTGGTGCTGAACAACAAATGGCTGGCCCATCTCGGCAGCGATGCCTACGACCTGCTGCTGTGGCTCAACCGCTGGTTCAACGTCGCCCGGCGGCGCCTCGGCTTCGGCTATTGGTCCCTCTCCGCCTACCTTAAAAACCAAGTCAAAGAAGCGATGAAGTATATCGGCAACTTCGAACAGGCCGTGATTCACACCGTACGCGAGCGCAATCTGGATGGTGTCATCTGCGGCCACATCCATCACGCGGTGATAAGTGACATAGAGGACCTCACCTACGCCAACTGCGGCGACTGGGTGGAGAGCTGCACTGCCCTGGCCGAAGAGCCCGACGGATCACTGAAGCTGATCCGCTGGGTCGATGAATCGATGAATCTTCTGGATGAAAAAGAGAAAACGTATGCGTATAGCGATAGTGACGGACGCGTGGTTTCCACAAATTAACGGCGTCGTACGCACCCTTGATAAAACCATCAATCTGTTGAAGGAGTGGGGGCACGAAGTGCTCTGCATCAATCCGGGGCTGTTCCGCAGCGTGCCGATGCCGACCTACCCCGATATCCCGTTGGCCCTGTTTCCCTATGCCAGAGTGAAGGAACTGCTGGATGCGTTTCAACCCGACGCCATCCATCTTTCCACCGAAGGCCCCATCGGATGGGCCGGGCGGCGCTATTGCCTCAGGCACAACCACCCCTACACCACAACCTACCATACCCGTTTCCCCGAGTATGTGAGGCTGCGCGCCCCCATCCCCCTTTCGCTCTCTTACGCCTTTGTCAGGGCCTTCCACAATAAGGCGACCCTGACTATGGTGGCGACCGGCTCAATGAAGAAGACCCTGGAATCACATGGCTTCAAAAACCTCGAATACTGGACGCGTGGGGTTGATATCGAGCACTTCGTACCCATCGATCAGCCGGTACTGGATTTGCCCCACCCCATTGCCCTATACCTGGGCCGGGTGGCGGTGGAAAAGAATATCACCGATTTCCTTGACCTGAAGATGCCGGGCTCCAAGGTGGTGATCGGCGACGGGCCCGCCCTGGAATCGCTGCAACAACGCTACCCTCAGGCCCATTTTCTCGGCTACCGGAAAAACGGCGATCTCGCCCGCCTCCTCGCCTCCGCCGATGTGATGGTCTTCCCCAGCCGCACCGATACCTTCGGTCTGGTGATGCTGGAGGCGATGGCCTGCGGCGTACCCGTCGCCACCTACCCGGTGGAGGGCCCGCTCGATGTGATCAAAAACGGTTCAAACGGCTGGATGGACGAAGACCTGTCGACCGCCGTCACCAGGGCCCTGGAGGTCGATCGCAGAAGCTGCAGGCAATTCGCCGAAGGCTACTCCTGGGAGGCCTGCACCCGGCAGTTCCTCACACTGATCCAGTCCAACCTGTCTGACCTGGTTGCCGAACCCGCACCGGCTGAGAAGCGCCTCTGACCTAAACGGAACGGCGAGCCGCACCCTACGCCCTGTATAACCACCTTGTCGGGTGCGGCTTGCCGCACCGAGATATTTCACAAATATCGGCGCTAACCCATCAGTGAGAGGTTGAGCAAAACCACCCATGTTCTCTAGAATAACAACATGATCAATAAAATGATGCTTAGCTGAAGACCATGGAAGATCTTAACCACCCTTTAAGTGAAGAAGAGATCGAACGACTCGATCAATTCCTGCTGAACCGCGTCGACGACCAGTTCGTCGCAGAGGGGATGGACGAAGGTATCTTCGACATCTCCACCCTGGACGGCTTCCTCACCGCCATCGCCAGCGGGCCGGTAACCATCCCGCCATCCGTGTGGCTGCCTTCGATCTGGGGCGACTTTGAACCGGAATGGGAAAACGAGGAGGCCTTCAGCGAAATCCTCTCCCTTTTGATACGCCACCTGAACGGTATCGTGACCACCCTGATGGAGTACCCCGAGGATTTCGAACCCCTCTACCTGGAACGCATCGTCGAAAACAAAACCGTTCTCATCGTGGACGAATGGTGCGAAGGCTACCATCGCGGTACGGAACTCTCCCCCGACCATTGGCGCAGCGGCGGCAAAAAGATGGCCGCCCTGCTGAGCCCAATCCTCGCCTTCACCGCGGCGACCGACTGGAAGGGACACGACAAATCCTACGATGTGGTCGAATCCATCCAGCTGAAAATCGCCCCCAACGCCAGGCAGATCCACGCCTACTGGCTCTCCAGGCGCGACGAAATCCCACAGGATGAGCTCATAAAGAAACGCGAACAAACCCCAGTCGGCCGCAACGACCCCTGCCCCTGCGGCAGCGGCAAAAAATACAAAAAGTGCTGCCTGCACTAATCTGATCAAACCACCGTAGGGTGCGCCTTGGCGCACCACTAAATCCCGGGCTAACCCCCTCCCCCCAACATCTCGTTCCCACGCTCCAGCGTGGGAACGCATAAGATACTGGAGCATAAGAACACACCCCGCAAAATAGATACTGCATATAATGTAAGCTTGATAGTTCATAATATATGAACTATAGTTCACTATTTATGAACCATTAACACCACATCATGAGCCGACTCGCCAACGCACTCTTCAGCAGGACCCAACGACAGCTCTTGGGTCTGCTCTACACCCAGCCGAAAAGGAGCTTCTACACCAAGGAGATCATCCGCCTCACAGGCATGGGTGTTGCCACCATCAAGCGGGAGCTGGACCGCATGCTGGAGGTCGGTATCCTAAACATGACCCGTATCGGCAACCAACACCACTACCAGGCCAATCCTGACTGCCCTATCTATCATGAGCTGTTGAGTATCGTGAACAAAACAATCGGAATCACAGACATTCTCAATCAAGCGCTTTCATCCATTGCGCACAACATAAGCTGGGCATTCGTCTTTGGCTCGGTTGCGAGCAATCAGGAGATCTCATCAAGCGATATCGATCTGATGATCATAGGTGATATTGGTTTTGTGGAAACGGTGAATGCCCTTCACCCGATACAGGATAAAATAGCTCGGGAGATCAACCCGAAGCTATACCAAAATGATGAGTGGTGGGAATTAATGAAACGGAAGGATCCGTTTATCAAGGATGTGTTATCCAAACCTAGAATGGATGTCATAGGAGATGGACATGAGTTTACAGAACTTAGTGGGCAGGAGCCTGGAGGAGATTGAACCGGATAACGCCGGAATCAAGCGATTGCTAGCCGCGGCAACACGCAACATCGCTGACGGCAAAGTCGATAAAATAAGTTTGGAAAACCGCTTCGATGCCGCCTACAAGGCCATCATGCAGCTCGCCAATATCGCGTTGCAGGCAAACGGATATCGAACTCTGACAAGCAGGCCGGGTCATCACACCACGATGATTCAACTGTTGAGCCAAACAATTGGTCTGGGCAAGTCTACAGTGATTGTCTTGGATGCGTTACGCAAACAGCGAAACATCACCGACTACACAGGAGACAACATACCTGCCAGTAGCGTAAGCGAATGCATAGACCAAGCTGAATCGTTGCTAGATTGTGTTACAGCCTGGCTGAAAAACAACAGACCCGATCTATTTACATAACATAAGGGCATTTAATTTTCTTATACCACATCGTAGGGTGCGCCTTGGCGCACCAATCAGCTTTCGCCCCCATGCCCCTGCGTGGGTACGAATACGTCATGTAGAATAGTGAAACCTGGTACGCGCACCCACGTGAGATATGCATTCCCACGCTGGAGCGTGGGAACGAGCAAAGAATGTGGAAATAAAAAGGTGTTCATTATTGATTTACCGAACAGTTCCCATAAGATAGGCCATTGAAATTTTGGGATATAGGGATTATGTCGAGCAGATTACTTATCTAATCTTCCTCAAAATGGCTGATGAGTTTGAAAAGGCCGGTCAAATGACAAAAGTGCCCAAGAGATATAATTGGGCGAGACTGGTAAAGGAAGATGGTGGTGATCTGGAAAATCAATATCGCCATACCTTGGAAGCTTTGGACAAACTCGGTAACTCATTAGACACCATCTTCCGCAAGGCGCAAAAACAAAATTGATTCAGGCCGTCCATGACCTGCACCCTTCGGGCAGCCTTCGGCTATCCAAATTTGTTCCCAACAAATTTGTCAGGGCCCCGCCAAGCTGTAACGTTTGATCAAGATGATCGACAAGGAACAGTGGTCCACATTTCCGGAAGATGTAATAGGCGAAATTTACGTAAGCCTGAACGGACTTGCTGTGCGATCTTATTTAGCGGCCTGATACTATATGATAAGTGTAAATATTCACCTAATAAGGGAATTAATTCGCACATAATATAGTAATTTCTAAGGCATTGATATATATTGTGCGTAGATATTCATATAAACAGCGAATTAATACGCCAGGAATATACTGTGCAACCGATGAACGGACTAGGAAAAACCGACCGCAAACGCCTGTCAGCGGTGCTCCGGGGCACTAAAGGCACGATCTCTGTCGCTGAGGCAGCCGAGATCCTGGACATGCCCGGCAGCGGTGCGGCCAAGTTGTTATCGCGTTGGGCTAAAAAGGGTTGGCTTGCCCGGGTGCGTCGGGGACTCTATGTTTCCATCCCGTTGGAGTCGCGGACCGCGGATGTGCCGTTGGAGGATGCCTGGATTGTCGCGGATAAGCTATTTGGCCCTTGTTATATCGGCGGTTGGAGTGCAGCGGAATATTGGGATTTGACAGAGCAGATATTTCGCACGCTGATCGTTCTGACAACGCAGCGCCCCAGAGATCGTAAACCGACGATCAAGGGAACGGCGTTCTGGTTGAGGACAGCGCCGGATAGCGCCATGTTTGGTTTGAAGGCGGTATGGCGAGGCCCGGTAAAGGTCAATGTGTCCGATGCCACCCGCACCATCCTCGATTTGCTTGGCGATCCACAGTTGGGCGGAGGATTGCGTGCAACGGTGGATGTGTTTAGGAATTACCTGAATTCGGAAAAGAGAGACCTGAAGTTATTAATTGAATATGCAGAGCAGTTGGGCAATGGCGCGGTTTTCAAACGCCTCGGTTTCCTGCTGG
>QBVD01000024.1 GCA_003058525.1 gamma proteobacterium symbiont of Ctena orbiculata
TGGAAATATCGTTGTCGAGGCCTTCAAGACCGATATCGACGCCTCCCTGGTGCAATCCCTGGATGTTATGGATTTCGCTACACCGATTACCAAGATAGAGACCAAGCCTGTCGGGGAAAACGTAAGAATCGAGATCTCGCCCACCGGTGAATATGACTACCTGGCATATCAGGCAAATGAATTGTTTACCGTTGAGGTAAGATCGCTGACGCGTCAGGAAAAAGAGGCACTGCAAAAAGAGCGCCTGATATTTACAGGTGAGCGGTTGTCGCTTAACTTCCAGGATATTGAAGTCCGTGCGGTCTTGCAATTGCTGGCTGACTTTACCGGTCTGAATCTTGTTACCAGTGACACTGTCGGAGGCCGAATAACCCTGCGCTTGAAAAATGTTCCCTGGGATCAGGCGCTCGATATTATCTTGAAGTCCAAAGGCCTGACCAAGCGTCAGATTGACAATGTAATCATGGTGGCGCCGACGGAAGAGGTGGCAGCGCGGGAACAGCTGGAACTCGAATCACAACAGAAAATCGAGGAGTTGGCACCACTACGCTCCGATTTCATTCAGGTCAATTATGCCAAGGCTGAGGATCTTGCAGAACTGCTTAAGTCTGAGGAAAATCGCCTGTTGTCAGAGCGTGGCAATGTTACCGTTGACGTGCGTACGAATACCCTGTTGGTCCAGGATACGACAGCCAAGCTTGAAGATATCAGACGCCTGTTGCAGCGACTCGACATTCCGGTTCGCCAGGTCCTCATCGAGTCGAGAATAGTGATTGCCAACAATGACTTCGCAAAGGACCTGGGCGTAAGGTTCGGCGCCAACTTTGATGGCTCGTTTGGCGATAACTTCTCACTCACTGCTGGTGCTTTACCTGGACACATCGACAACACTTTCGGTATTGCGCCGGGCATAGAGATTAACGATGATGGTGGTGAGAACCAAGAGGGGCTGATGGTCAATCTTCCGGTTAATGCGCCATCGGGCGGATTGAACTTTCTGGTCGGTAAAGTCGGTACTTACCTACTTCAGCTCGAGTTGACGGCCATGCAGACAGAAGGCCGGGGTGAGCTGATATCAAGTCCACGTGTAATAACGTCGGATCAGACGCAGGCTAGCATCAAGCAAGGTGTCGAAATACCTTACCAGGAAGCTACATCCAGTGGCGCAACCAAGGTGGCATTTAAAGAGGCGCTTCTCAAACTTGATGTAACTCCTCACATCACACCGGATGACAGAGTTCGAATGGACCTGGTAATCAATAAGGATAACCCGGATTTTTCCAGATCTATCTTGGGTGTTCCGCCCATCGATACTAGGGCAATTGAGACTACTGTATTGGTAGATAACGGTGAAACAGTAGTGCTGGGCGGTGTATTTGAAAGAACCAAACAGAAAAATACGGAAAAGGTACCGTTTTTTGGAGATATTCCTTACGCTGGTGTACTTTTCAGACGTAACGAAAATATTGACAATAATAATGAACTGCTGATCTTTGTCACACCGAAGATACTCAAGGAGACTTTGACGGTTCGCTGATTGTTTCTCAAACCGACGCATAAAGGCGCACCAGATGGTGCGCCTTTTTTGTTTGGAGTAATTGTAACTGTTTGAGATACTTCGCTATATACTCAATGTGTCCTATAGCCTGGACGACTTGACTGCATACAAGCAGTTAAGTTGCTTATGACGGAATTATTGAACTATGGGCAGTGCAGCATTCCCTGAACAAGAATATATCTGTTTTAAGCGGTCTTATAACGTTGAAGTCTGCATCAGGTAAACTATGCGTATACAAAATCTCTTTCTAATCGGCCCAATGGGTGCGGGAAAAACCACTGTGGGCAGGCAGCTTGCAGAGTTTTATCATAAGGATTTTGTCGATTCCGACCATGAGATTCAGCGCAGAACCGGTGTCGATATCCCAACGATTTTTGAATTTGAGGGTGAGAGTGGATTTCGTCATCGGGAGAGTGCCGTGATCGATGAATTGACTGCGCGAGAGGGGATTGTGTTGGCTACCGGTGGCGGTGTTATCATGCGAGAACAGAATCGCAAGCTGCTTTCGGCTCGTGGTTTTGTAGTCTATTTGCACTGCTCGGTCCGTCAGCAATACGAGCGTACCCATAGAGATAAAAACAGGCCGTTGCTGAGTACGCCCGATCCTAAGGGCAGGCTAAATGAGCTGATGGCTGTGCGGGACCCGCTCTACAGAGAGACAGCTGACATTATCGTCAGTACCGAAGGGAGAAATACACAATCGGTCGTTCAGGATATCCGCAAGCTGATTGAAAAGATGAAGCATTGAAGTCAAAGACAGGATTAATGAATTGAGTAAATGCGAATGTAAATTGGAGGTGGATCTTGGCGAAAGAAGCTATCCGATTTTTGTCGGTGAGGGGATCTATGCCGATGCAAGCTATTACAGGAAATATATCTCGGGCAGCCAGGTTATGGTCGTCACCAATGAAACAATTGCCCCGATCTACCTGGATAAGACAACAGAAGCCCTGTCAGACTACGAAATAAAGACCTGCATACTGCCTGATGGAGAGGAGTTCAAAACACTTGAGATACTTAACCGGATTTATACCGCTCTTTTAAAGGGGCATTTTACGAGAAAATCCACCTTGGTTGCCCTCGGCGGTGGCGTGATTGGCGATATGACCGGTTTCGCTGCCGCGACTTATCAGCGTGGCGTGGATTTTATTCAAGTTCCCACCACGCTGCTATCACAGGTCGATTCATCCGTCGGCGGCAAAACAGGTGTCAACCACCTCCTCGGCAAGAACATGATCGGTGCGTTCTACCAACCACAACTGGTGCTGGCGGATACTTCAACCCTGAATACGTTGGATGACAGACAACTCTCATCAGGTCTGGCTGAGGTGATCAAATACGGTTTAATCGTCGATGCCGAGTTTTTTATCTGGCTTGAGGAGAACATCGATGCTTTGCTTGCCCGTGATCCGGGGTCCCTTGCCTATGCCATTGAAAGATCCTGCAGGTGCAAAGCGGATGTTGTTGAAGCCGATGAGAAAGAAGCGGGACAACGTGCTTTACTCAATTTAGGACACACGTTTGGCCATGCCATAGAAACAGGTATGGGCTATGGTGAGTGGTTGCACGGCGAAGCTGTTGCTACAGGTATGTGTATGGCGGCGGACCTGTCGAGGCGAGAGGGGTGGATATCGGAGCAATCCTGCGATCGAATTTACCGATTGATAGAAAGGGCTAAACTTCCAATAGTGCCACCCGTTGAACTCTCGGTTGATCGGTTTCTTGAATTGATGGCAGTCGATAAAAAAGTATTGGATGGTCGTCTGCGACTGGTGCTCTTGAAAGAGATCGGCAGCTCTTTGGTAACGGATGATTTTAAGATGCATAATCTGAATGAAACCTTGTCTCAATACGGTAGTTGATAGCCTCTTCAAGGGGGATTTCTGGCATGTCTGACGCCAATGATTTTTTTTCCACAACGGAAGTGAGCGCACGCCTTGATCTGGTGCGTCATTTGATAGAGAACAGTGAGTTGGTTCCGCTGGTCAGAGGACCATCCGGTATCGGTAAGACGTTACTTGCCACCAGACTCCAGCAGTTGGCGCCGGATAACTGGTCAGTGTGCCATTTTGATGCCGAACCCACCATGCAGCCAGAACGCCTGTTGGCAACCATCGCTCGATGTAGCGGATTGCCGGATATCGCCGGCGAATTACTGCAACGACTCGTGGACAGGTTCGGAATATTGCGGAAGCGGGGGCGGATTCCTGTACTGCTCGTGGATGACGCGCATATGTTGCCGCCAACAAGCCTGATTACATTGCTGCGTCTTTTCGAAAGACAACTGGACGGGGTACGTCTGGTCAGTATTGTGTTGTTTGCTGATGAACAGATTGACCTGCTCCTTTCGACCCCTCAATTACAGGTTATGTCGCCCCAGGCTATCCAGGTCATCGATCTGCCGGTGATGACGCGCCAGGAGGCGGCGGCCTATATGCAGTTTCTTCTTAAGAATGAAGGTCTCTCGGAGAATCTGGCCTTGGATGAGGTTAAATTGAACCGAATATACAGGGAGACAAAGGGTAATCCCGGCCTGCTGGCCTCCGCAATCCTCAATGCAGTGGGTGAAAGTGGCAATGAAGAGAGAGAGGGTTCCTATTTAAGCGGTTATAAAAAGCAGTTACTTATCGGTGGCCTACCACTGTTGGTTGTTGTGCTGCTGTTCATTTGGCTGATCTCTTCTCTTATTGAGCCTGAATCCGAGACGCCCCCTGCCAGACAGGTTGAGAATAGGATCGAGCCGCTGCCCGCTCCTGCAGCACTGCCTCAGTCGGAGGCACAGATGCCTGAGGTGACTCAAACAGAAGCGGCCCCCGCCCCGGTGACGGAGAGCGCAGTCGCACAAAACTTGGATGTGAAGTCTCAAGCCCCCGAAAAGACGATTGAATCAAATGAGGAATCGGTAACCACCGCCAAGCTGGATGTTGTAACCGACTCAGTGGTGGAAAACAGCGCATCACCATCCGCCGTTCCTGTACTGCAGGAGAGCACCACAAGCGAAAACAGGGATGAGTTCGCTGCAGTGCAGGGAATAAAAGAAGCGCCTGCAGAAATAGGAGTTGAATCAGTGCAGTTGGCAAAATTGGATCAACCTATCGTGACTGATACGATTGAAATTAGTGACATGCAACAACAATCTGAGACGGCCGGTAGTCAGCCTGTTGATGAAATCAACTCCCAGCCAGTTGCAGAGGGACGGATTACAGATAAAGGAGATGAGTCCAAAACTTCAGTGGAACCCCCTATAGCAGCGGTCGAGGAGATGGTTGAGCCTTCGGGGCCAGCGGAAAAGGCGGGCGGGGATGCTGCCACAGTATGGGTTATGTCGCGTTCTCCCGATAACTATACTTTACAGTTGATAGCGGTTGAAAACCTGGCATCATTGAAACGCTATATCGATACAAACAGTCTTACTGGTAAGACCCATACTCTTCAGATGACCCGAAATGGGAAGCCCTTGTATGCACTATTATGGGGCGAGTTTCCGGATCGTGAGAGTGCGCAAAAAGCTGTTTCTGAATTGCCGTCAAGGGTTCAGAAAACAGGTGTATGGGCGCGTAGCTTTGCATCACTGAAACAGTCAATGGCCCAATGATTATATGATTTAGGTTCGTATTTTTATCCAGTTAAGTTTTTTTTGCTGTGTCTTGAACACCACTGTTACTAAGCCCCGCCAATTGTGTGTGATTTTAACTGATTGATATTAATGAAATTATATGCAAGTTTGGCGGTCTTAGTGATTTAGGTTGATTGTGATACGCCTGGATCGATCCTTTAATGGGCGTGATCCGATTCAGAACTAGCTTGAGAGGAGATTCTCAAGTATCCTACGATGTTCTGTGTCTTCGAGTGCTTCGACCGCGACTGCTCCACACTCCTTCAGAGCCTATGACCGGTCGAGGCCACTTGATGTAAGCCAGCGACCTGACGGGTTGCTGTGTACTCCTTGATCAGGTTATTGCATAACCCTCGGTGCGGTGTCAGCCAAACTGGGGCGTGCTAAATGAGGTTTGCGTAATGAGCCAAGGTGCTTTACCACCGAAACAGGGACTATATGATCCCGCCAATGAACATGACGCCTGTGGTGTTGGATTTGTTGCCAATATCAAAGGTGTGAAAAGCCACGATACGGTACGCCAGGGTCTGGAGATACTTGATCGCCTTACCCATCGTGGTGCTGTCGGGGCCGATCCAAAAGCTGGCGATGGGGCAGGTATACTGCTGCAGATTCCCGATGCCTTCTTCCGTGGTGTGGTTGATTTCGAGTTGCCGCCGGAAGGTGACTATGCCATTGGCATGGTTTTCTTACCGCAAAATGCAGCAAGCCGAGACGAGTGTGAAGAGACGATCGAGTCCTTCATCGCAAACGAGGGGCAACAGCTGATCGGCTGGCGTGATGTGCCGGTTAAAAACAGCGGTTTGGGTGAAAGCGTTATTCCCACTGAGCCTGGTGTGCGACAGGTTTTTGTTGCCCGTGGCGATAATTGCAAAGATCAGGATGTCTTCGAGCGTAAGCTGTTTGTAATCCGCAAACAGATCGAGAATCGTATCAGGCAGGCTGAAATGGAGGGAGGTAGTAGCTTCTACTTCACTTCATTCTCGTCCAGGACTCTGGTCTACAAGGGGATGCTTCTGGCAAACCAGGTCGGTGATTACTATCTCGATCTGCAGGATGAACGCATGCAGTCGGCCCTGGCCCTGGTGCATCAGCGATTTTCCACCAACACCTTCCCGACATGGGATCTGGCCCACCCATTTCGCATGATTGCGCACAATGGTGAGATCAATACCCTGCGCGGCAATGTCAACTGGATGCGAGCGCGTAAGAATTCCATGGCCTCCGAGGTCCTGGGTGAGGATCTGGAGAAGATCTGGCCATTGATCCCGGAAGGTCAATCCGATTCGGCCTGTTTCGACAATGCCCTGGAGTTACTGGTTGCCGGTGGCTATTCACTGGCCCATGCCATGATGATGCTGATCCCTGAAGCCTGGGGCGGCAACAAATTGATGGATAATCAGCGGCGTGCCTTCTATGAATTTCATGCAGCGCTGATGGAACCCTGGGATGGCCCGGCAGCAGTGGCATTTACCGATGGCCGTCAGATTGGCGCAACCCTGGATCGCAACGGTCTGCGTCCCGCCCGTTACCTGATTACTGACGATGATCTGGTGGTTATGGCCTCTGAGATGGGTGTGCTGGACATTCCGGAAGAGAAAATCGTAAAAAAATGGCGCCTGCAGCCGGGCAAGATGTTCCTCATCGACCTGGAACAGGGACGCATTATCGACGATGGCGAGATCAAAGCCGAGCTCGCCATCGCCAAGCCCTATCAGGATTGGTTGGATCAAACCCAGATCCATCTCGATTCACTGCCTTCGGATGTGGCCCCGATGGCGCTTGATGACGAGGACCTGCTCGATGCGCAGCAGGCCTTTGGCTATAGCCAGGAGGATATAAAATTTCTCCTGACACCGATGGTGTTGACGGGACAGGAGGCGACCGGTTCCATGGGGGCGGATAATCCACCCTCTGTGCTCTCCCTGCGGGCCAAACACCTGTCGACCTATTTCAAACAGAATTTTGCCCAGGTGACCAATCCGCCCATTGATCCGATCCGGGAAGAGCTGGTGATGTCACTGGTCAGTCTGATCGGGCCCAGGCCGAATCTGTTGAATATGGCAGATGCCGGCGATCACATGCGCTTGGAGGTCTCACAGCCGGTGTTGACCAATGAGGATCTGGAGCGCATACGCCATATCGAAGACAACACCGGTGGCGCTTTCAGAACCAAAACCCTGGATATCGTCTATCCATCAATGAGCGGTGTCGAGGGGATGAAGCCCGCGCTTACCAGACTCTGTGAAATGGCGGAGCAGAACGTGCGAGAGGGTTACAATATCCTGATTCTGTCTGATCGTCTGGTGGATGCGGACAATGTTGCCATACCGGCACTGCTTGCCACTTCGGCTGTGCATCATCACCTGATACGCAAAGGTCTGCGGACAGAGTCGGGTCTGGTGGTCGAAACCGGTTCAGCACTGGAAGTACACCACTTCGCCACCTTGGCGGGTTATGGCGCAGAGGCGGTCAACCCCTACCTGGCCTTCGATACCATTCAGGCGCTGTTGTCCTCCTTGAGCGAGCCGCTGGCGTTTGCCGAAGCCCAGAGACGCTATATCAAAGCGGTGGGCAAGGGTCTGAAAAAGGTCATGTCCAAGATGGGCATTTCAACCTATCAATCCTATTGCGGCGCGCAGATCTTTGATGCGGTGGGTCTTTCCAGCAACTTCATCGACGCCTATTTTACCGGTACCACAACGACTATCGAGGGTGCCGACCTGAATGAGATCGCCTCTGAGGCGGTGAAATGGCACGACAAGGCCTATGGCGATCAGCTGATATACAAAAAGCATCTCGATGTGGGTGGCGACTATGCCTACAGATTGCGGGGCGAAGATCACAACTGGACACCGGACACCATCGCAAAGATGCAGCATGCGGTACGCAGTAATGATTGGGACACCTATCAGTCCTTTGCCGATGCGATCAATAGCCAGAACGAGATTCTATTGACGCTTCGTGGCCTATTCGAGTTCAAGCGGCTGGAACAGCCCCTACCTCTGGACGAAGTGGAGCCGGCAAGCCAGATTGTCAAGCGATTCGCCACCGGCGCCATGTCATTCGGATCGATCTCCTATGAGGCTCACTCGACCCTGGCCAAGGCGATGAACGCTATCGGCGGTAAATCCAATACCGGCGAGGGTGGTGAGGAACCGGAACGTTTCAATCCTCTTGAGGACGGCAGCAGGAATCCCGAACGATCGGCCATCAAGCAGGTTGCATCCGGCCGATTCGGTGTGACCACCGAGTATCTTGTCAACTCGGATGATATCCAGATCAAGATGGCACAGGGAGCCAAGCCTGGCGAAGGTGGGCAGCTTCCGGGTCACAAGGTCAATCAGCAGATTGCCCGGGTGCGTCACTCCACGCCAGGGGTGGGCCTGATTTCACCGCCGCCTCACCACGATATCTATTCCATCGAGGATTTGGCGCAGCTGATTCATGACCTGAAAAACGTCAATCCAGACGCGCGTATCTCGGTCAAGCTGGTCTCGGAGGTGGGCGTCGGAACCGTTGCCGCGGGTGTCTCCAAGGCCCATGCGGACCATGTGACGATTTCGGGTTATGACGGTGGCACCGGCGCCAGCCCACTGACCTCGATCAAGCATGCCGGTTCGCCCTGGGAGATCGGCTTGGCTGAGACCCACCAGACCCTGGTGTTGAACAGGCTGCGTGGGCGTATTTCGGTTCAGGCTGACGGGGGTATGCGGACCGGCCGGGATGTGGTTGTCGCAGCCATGCTTGGGGCTGATGAGATCGGTTTCGCCACTGCGCCTTTGATTGCCGAGGGATGTCTGATGATGCGGAAGTGTCATCTCAATACCTGTCCGGTGGGCATTGCCACCCAGGATCCAGAGTTACGTAAGCGTTTTACCGGCAAGCCTGAGCATGTCATCAACTACTTCTTCTTCGTCGCCGAAGAGGCACGCAGGTTGATGGCGGAACTCGGTTTCAGGACCTGGAATGAGATGGTTGGTCAGAGCGACCGCCTCGACATGCGTAAGGCGATCAATCATTGGAAAGCGAAGGGGCTCGACTACAGTCGTTTGCTGGCCAAACCGCAAGCGGGGCCGGATGTTGCCCTGTTCAACTGCGAAACGCAGGATCATGGACTCGACAAGGCCATGGACCTTGAGCTGATCAAACGCGCTCAACCTGCCCTGGAAAATGGCGAGGCTGTAAAGATTGAGATCGATATCCATAACTACAACCGAACCTTCGGTACCATGTTGTCTGGCAGGGTGGCGGAAAGGTACGGTCATAAAGGATTGCCGGATGACACGATCTATATCAAAGCCAGCGGTACCGCAGGACAATCCTTCGGTGCCTGGGCAGCCAAAGGTGTCACCATTGAGCTGACCGGAGAAGGCAATGATTACGTGGGCAAGGGCCTCTCGGGTGGGCGCCTGGTAATCTATCCGCCGGAAAATGCCGGTATCGGCAGGGCGGAAGAGAATATCATCGTCGGTAATACCGTGCTCTATGGCGGCATCAGCGGTGAATGTTATTTCCGAGGTGTCGCCGGGGAGCGCTTCTGTGTACGCAACTCGGGTGTCACGGCGGTCATAGAAGGGGTCGGTGATCACGGTTGTGAATATATGACCGGCGGTGTGGTGGTCTGTCTCGGATCTACCGGTCGCAACTTTGCCGCGGGTATGTCCGGCGGTATCGCCTATGTGTTGGATGAAACAGGCGATTTCAGCGAGCGCTGCAATATGGCGCAGGTGGAACTGGAACCGATCGAGGAGGAGGATGACGCCCTTGAAGCCCTGGATCACCAGGGAGGAGACCTGGAGAGCCACGGTCTGGTGGATCTCAGCCGCGATATGACGCGCTACGATGCATTGCGCCTGAAGCAGCTGATAGAACGCCATCTGCACTACACCAATTCGGAGGTTGCCAAGCGAATTCTCAATAACTGGGATAGCATGCTGCCGAAGTTTGTTAAGGTCATGCCGGTAGAGTATCGACGTGCATTGAAAGAGATGCAGGCACAACACGCCGATGCAACCGCCAGTCAGGGGAGTCATTAGAGATGGGTAAACCAACAGGCTTTAAAGAGATTGTTCGGCAGGACAGGACCTATGCGCCCGTAGCGGATCGTATCATCCACTACAATGAGTTCGTGATACCACTGAGTGAGGAGAACGTCAGCCAGCAGGGAGCGCGTTGCATGGACTGCGGCATTCCCTTTTGTCATAACGGATGTCCGGTAAACAATATCATTCCCGACTGGAACGACCTGGTCTACCGTGGCGACTGGCGTGCAGCGATCGATGTCCTGCACAGCACCAATAACTTTCCTGAATTCACCGGGCGCATCTGTCCTGCACCTTGTGAAGCTGCCTGTACTCTGAACCTTGATGATGAGCCGGTCACAATCAAGACCATTGAGTACAGCATTATCGAGAAGGCCTGGAGCGAGGGATGGGTCAAGCCCCAGATTGCCGATCACAAAAGCGGCAAGCGTATTGCGGTTGTCGGGTCCGGGCCGGCTGGGATGGCCGCTGCGCAGCAACTCGCCAGGGCGGGACACGCAGTTGTGCTGTTTGAAAAACAGAACCGGATCGGCGGGCTGTTACGCTATGGCATCCCTGACTTCAAACTTGATAAAAAGGTGATCGATCGCCGTATGGCCCAGATGCGAACAGAAGGAGTCGAGTTCAAGACAAGCATCCATGTGGGTGTCGATATTCCCAGTAAACAGTTGCTGGATGACTTTGATGCGATTCTGTTGACCGGTGGCTCCGAGAAGCCCCGCGACCTGCCGATGCCCGGGCGTGAATTGTATGGTGTTCATTTTGCGATGGATTTTCTGCGCAGTAATAGCCATCGTGTTCAGGGCGATAAGGTGGATAATTTCATCTCCGCAGAAGGCAAGCATGTTGTTGTCATCGGTGGTGGTGATACCGGGTCTGACTGTATCGGTACCTCCAATCGGCATGGCGCGGCTTCCGTCACCCAGCTGGAGATTCTGCCGCAACCCCCTGAAAAGGAAAACAAGGGCACCACTTGGCCGGATTGGCCAAATAAGATGCGTACCTCAAGCTCTCAGGAAGAGGGGTGTGAGCGTATGTGGCAGGTTGCCACCAAGGCATTCCTCGATGACGGCGAAGGCAATCTTGCAGGCGTGCGATGCGTCAAGGTTGAATGGGAAAAGGATGAGAACGGCAGTTGGAAAATGAGTGAAGTCGCCGATTCCGAGTTCGAGCTTAAGGCTGATCTGGTGACCCTGGCAATGGGTTTTGTCCATCCGGTTCATGAAGGCATGATCGAAGAGTTGGGTGTGGAGCTGGATGGACGTGGCAACATCAAGGCTGATACGGATGGTGCAAACGCCTATAAGACTTCCATCGACGGCGTGTTCGTTGCCGGTGATATGCGTCGCGGCCAATCCCTGGTGGTGTGGGCGATCCGGGAGGGACGCCAGGCTGCAAGAGCTGTGGATGAATATCTAATGGGTACCACCGATCTGCCGCGCTGGTAATGTCTAGGGCCGATTGGATGAGTGTCAACAGGCCCTAGCTGAAATCCGGTGTGAATGGCGCACACCGGGTTGCGAAATTTCGTGGAGAGCACTATGCCGAACAGAGAGAGCTCCGCTGCCGAGTCGAAGAAACAGACCTGCAACCCACTGGCTCCTTTGCCCCCGCTGGGCATGGATGCAGAGGCCATCTCATTCGATTTTCGCCGCTATTTCGCCCACACACTGGGACGAGACGATCACTGCACATCCAGTCACTATCCCTATAAAGCCCTGGCGTTAGCGGTTCGGGACCGATTGATTGAGCGTTGGAAACGCACCCGTTCCACCTACGAGAACGAAGACTGCAAACGTACCTTCTATCTCTCGCTGGAGTTTCTCATGGGGCGTACCCTGAGCAACGCAATTCTCAATCTGGATGTCAGTGAAGAGGTCAACCGGGCCTTCATCGACTTGGGTATCAATCTGGATGATATTCGCGAGAGTGAACCCGATGCCGGACTCGGTAATGGTGGTCTGGGGCGTCTTGCCGCCTGTTTTCTCGACAGCTGCGCAACGCTTGAACTGCCAGTGCGGGGGTATGGGCTGCGTTATGAATATGGCATGTTCCGTCAGCACATTGCCAACGGCCATCAGATTGAGGATCCCGATCACTGGCTGCGGGACGGCAACCCTTGGGAGCTTGAGCGTCCCGAGTATACACAACGCATAAAATTTTGCGGCCACACTGAACATATCAACGGTTCCGTACGTTGGGTCGATACCCAGGATGTGTTGGCAGTACCCTATGACCTGCCGGTGCCCGGTTATCGCAACGGCACCGTCAATACCCTGCGTTTGTGGAAAGCGGCGGCCACGGATGAATTCAATCTGGAAGAGTTCAATGCCGGCAGTTATACCGAGGCGGTTGAGGCGAAGAATGATGCTGAGCACATTACCATGGTGCTCTACCCGAACGATGCCAGTGAGAATGGCAAGGAACTGAGGCTGCGTCAGCAGTACTTCCTGGCGTCCGCGAGCATCAAGGATGTCATCCGCGAGTGGAAGGAGAGCCACGGCAGCTTCGATGATTTCGCCGACAAGAACTGTTTTCAGCTCAACGACACCCATCCCAGCGTCTCTGTCGCTGAATTGATGCGTCAACTGATGGACGAGCAAGGCCTGTCTTGGGATCGGGCCTGGAAGATTACCGGCAGCACCATGGCCTATACCAACCATACGCTTCTACCCGAGGCGCTTGAGCGCTGGCCGGTAAAGCTGTTCGAGTGTCTTTTACCCAGGCTGCTGGAGATCATCTACGAAATCAATGCCCGCTTCCTCAGTGAGGTGGCCCTGCGCTGGCCTGGAGATACCGACCGTTTGCGACGGATGTCGATCATCGAAGAGGGCCAGACGTCGATGGTGCGTATGGCCTATCTGGCCATCGTCGGCAGTTTCTCCGTCAATGGAGTTGCCGCGCTGCATACCGAGTTGTTGAAGCAGGGGCTGTTCCATGACTTCTACGAATTCTGGCCGCAGCGCTTCAACAATAAAACCAACGGCGTCACCCCGAGGCGTTGGCTTGCCGCATGCAACCCGGGTCTGCGCCGATTGCTCGATGAGACAGTAGGCAATGGTTGGATCTCTGATCTGCCGGCTCTCGAGCAGTTGCTAAACCATGCGGAGAATGCCTCATTCCAACGCAAATGGCAGCAGGTGAAACGGGAGAACAAGCAGCGCCTGGCGGATTTGGTGAAGATCGATTGCAACGTGAGCTTTGACTGTGATGCCATGTTCGATGTACAGGTGAAGCGTATCCATGAGTATAAACGCCAGTTACTGAATATCCTCCATGTCATCCACCTCTACAATCGTATCAAGGCGGGTGACACAAAAAACTGGACCAAACGCTGTGTGCTGATCGGTGGTAAGGCGGCCCCCGGTTATCAAATGGCCAAACTTATCATCAAGCTTGTCAATAGTGTCGCCAGGGTGGTGAACAATGACCACCAGGTGGGCGATCTTCTGAAGGTCGCTTTTCTACCCAACTACCGGGTTTCGGCGATGGAGGTGATCGCTCCGGGTAGCGACCTGTCGGAGCAGATCTCCACTGCCGGCAAAGAGGCGTCCGGTACCGGCAATATGAAGTTTATGATGAACGGTGCAGTGACCATCGGCACACTGGATGGCGCCAATATAGAGATCCTCGAAGAGGTCGGCGAATCCAACTTCATTCTTTTTGGCCTTACCAGCGAAGAAGTGGTGGCAATGCGCCATCACTATATGCCCAACCGAATTATCGATCAGGACAGTGATTTTAAACGGGTGATGCAGCTACTGGAGAGTGGCTACTTCAACCAGTTCGAGCCCGGTATTTTCGATCCTGTTATCGAGTCGATACGCAATCCCTACGATCCCTGGATGACGGCCGCTGACTTCCGTAGTTACATCGACGCTCAGGAAAAGGCGGCAAAAGCCTATCTCGACCAGAGGCAGTGGATCCGTATGAGCATAGTGAATAGCGCAAAGAGTGGCCGCTTCTCCACTGACCGAACAATCCAGGAGTACAATCGGGATATCTGGCGTTTGAATCAGACCTCGATTCCGCCCGATATCGAAGGCGTATAGTGGCTGTGTCCGAGCTGCCCTGCTGGATCTATCGTAGCCCCCGCAAGGATGAGATGTACCTGTACATCCCCAGGGAAGATGATTTTTCCTGTGTACCCGAAGCCCTGTTGCAGCGTTTCGGTAAACCGGTGCAGGTCATGGAGATAACCTTGACTGAACAGAGAAAGCTCGCCCGTGAGGATGTTGCGGTGGTAATGGCTAATCTGCTTGCCCAGGGATACTACCTCCAGATGCCACCGAAGATGGATGTAGATCTCTATGCCGGCGACTGAATCCTATGGATCAATATCGAATCGATGATGAAGGAAATTCAGTGGCAATAATCAAGAAGTGGTTTTTCATCTATAGAATTGAGGTACAGGAGTGACTGATATCGTTATAAGTGGAAGTGGACTCTACACCCCACCTTACAGCATCAGTAATGAAGAATTAGTGCAGACATTCAACCAATATGTTGATCTGTACAACGCTCAACATAGTGATGAGATAGCCGCGGGAAGGTTGAACTCGTTGGAATATTCGAGTAGCGACTTCATCGTCAAGGCTTCAGGTATCAAGAGCCGTTTTGTTGTTGATAAAAAGGGTATTCTCGATCCACAGCTGATGCGTCCGAATATCCCTGAAAGAGCGGATGAGGAGCTGTGCCTGCTTGGCGAAATTGGTGTGGCCGCTGCCAGGCAGGCGCTGGAGAGTGCAGGTCGTGAAGCGCATGAGATCGATCTTGTGATCGTGGCCTGTTCCAATCTGCAGCGCTCCTACCCGGCTATCGCCATCGAGATCCAACACCACTTGGATTGCTCAGGTTATGGCTATGATATGAATGTGGCCTGCTCATCAGCCACCTTCGGTATAGGGGCTGCTGCGGATGCGATACGCTCGGGTACGGCCCGTTGTGCGCTGGTAATCAATCCTGAGATCACCTCGGCTCATCTGAATTTTCGAGATCGAGACAGTCACTTTATTTTTGGAGATGTTGCCACCGCTGTCGTTGTCGAAGCCGAAGCGGGGTGTCGATCAGACAGGGCATTCCACATACTCGGTACCAAGTTTAAGACCGAGTTCTCAAACAATATTCGCAACAACTTTGGCTTTTTGAATAATTGCCATCCTGAGACCCGGGACAACAGTGATAAGCTGTTCAGGCAGAATGGCCGCAAGGTGTTCAAGGAGTTGCTGCCTTTGGTCGGCCGTGTGATCCATGAACATTTACAAGAGATGCAACTGGAGACGGCGGATCTAAAGCGCCTCTGGCTGCATCAAGCCAATCTGACGATGAACCTTTTTGCAGCCAAGAAACTGCTCGGTCGTGATCCTGATACACAGGAGTTGCCGATTATTCTCGACCGCTATGCCAATACCAGCTCTGCGGGATCGGTCATCGCTTTTCATCTATATAGTGATGATTTAGTGTCAGGTGACAAGGGAGTGTTGAGCTCCTTTGGTGCCGGTTACTCGGTGGGAAGCGTGATTCTCGAGAAACGTTGATTGGTGCCAAACAGGTTTCCAATGCTAATGTGCCATCGGTCAGAGTATGGGTTCCAAAGGCAGTAAACCCCAGATGAAGGCTTTCACTCTTTTCAGGAATCCGGCATTTTGCTGTTCATCGGATATATTTGCTTCCCAGCTATTTTCAGTCGCCATGTCCTGACGGATCGCCTGCGCTACCTGTTGCGCAATCCTCTCATCGCGTATTACGAGCCCTACTTCCGTGTTCAGGTTTGCTGATCTTGGGTCGAAATTGAAGGTTCCGATATAGGTTATACGGTCGTCGATGACCATTGATTTGGCATGCAAGGCAAAGATCGGCACCTCCTTGCCCAGTTGTTCATGGCGATCGATCAGTCGTCGATAGATACCTGGTTTAGATCGGAATTCGTAGATCTTGATGCCGAGATCGAGCAGTCTCTGTTTCTGCTTTTGGTACCCCGAATAGGCCTGGAGATTATCTGTGGATTCGAGGGAGTTTGTGACGATGGCAATTTCGATACCTTTAGCCAGCATTTCGGAAAAAAATTCGAAGCCCCCTTCCGGCATGATCAGATAAGGGCTTTCTATCAGAACCTGGCGCTTGGCTTCCGACAATAGATTGATAAGGGAGGTAGTGGTTTGTCCACCGCCATCGAGCTGATGGGTTTGGTTGTTTTTGCCGGGTATATCGTGGAGGTAGTCCACACTGGTCCACTGCATCCCGGCAAAGATTTTATCGACGCGCTCACCCATGCCAGTGATGGCATTGCGAACTTCAGGGGCGAAATTCTGCGGATGTTGTGCATATTGGCGTAACCAATCGACATAGTCGTCAATCTGCTTTGCCGTCAATCGCTGTTTCTCCTCAGCCAACAGGATGTCGAGGGAAACGGAAAGCGGACTCTCCCAGAAGAGATTGAAACTCTGTTGTATCTTCGGCAATACGGACCCGACAACCATGACATCCCGGTCACGGAAATTATAGGCATGATCGTAATCGTAATACTCATCGGCCATATTGCGGCCGCCGGTGATGGCTACAGTTTGATCGTAGATCACCACTTTGTCATGCATGCGTTGGTTGGAGCCTCGGAAGTCTGTGATCAGGTGCCAGAGACGGGTCAAAAAACCGGTGCCCACAGAATGCACGGGATTGTAGACCTTGATCTGGATGTTAGGATGGGCATCCAGTGAAAGCATTGTCACCGGCTCGGCATCGATCAAGAGATCATCGACGATGACCCGTATCCTGGCGCCGCGTTCGGCGGCACTGAGCAGGCGTTCGCTGGCCAAGGTCCCGATATTGTCGGTGCTCCAGATAAAATATTGGACATCGATGGTTTTATCAACAGTTTCTGTAAGCCATGCTCTTGTTAAAAGGGACTCTTCTCCTTTCTCCAAGACGTAAACCGCGCTTTTGCCGGGATGCTGCTTTGCAGCCTGAGTCATGATATCCAACATGCCGGCTTGCACGAATGATGTCTGCAGGACCAGTAACAGAAAGCTAAGCAGCTGTGAGATGGACAGCCCAGGGTTTTGCAAAATCTGTTTGAGTTTAAATACCATCCCTGTTATCGCACTGTTTATCGAATCGACCTCAATCAAAACGGCATCAATAGTGCGGTGGAGGAGGTTCAGTCTCACCAGGTTGCAGCGGTGATGGATCCAGCGCCTGCAGGCGTTGGCGTAGTGTCTCTACGGTTCTGTTGAGGGAATCGATGGTGCGTTGTTGCTCGATAAGGGTTTCACTGAGGGTGTGTATGGCCTGTTCCTGAAAAGCCATACGACTCTCCAGGTCGATAATTCGGTCGTTCATCTTTGCCTATCTTGGGTAGCGGTCGTCGAGATTGGCCGGGCAGAGTACATTCCGCATGATACCGATCAGCTCCAGTAGCTGATGGTTGCGAATGCGGTAGTAGATGCGGTTAGCCTCTTTGCGAGATACCACGATGTTTTTGTTTCGCAACTGTTCAAGATGTTGAGAGATATTGCTCTGTGACGTACCGGTACGTTCTACGATTTCGCCGACTGAGAGCTCATTCTCCCCCAGCGAGCAGAGAATCTTCCACCGCAACGGATGGGCCATGGCCTTGAGGGCATTGGCGGTGAGCGATGTGTCTTCTTCATCGGTCAGGCGTGGGTCGATTGGCTCGTTCATTGTTTCAAGCTCCTTAGGATGCGTTCTGCACGGCATCCATGTCGCGGATATAACCAGTCATATCCTTTGCGATACATATAATATGGCTGATATTTCCCGTGCTGTCTTTAACCGCAGTACGAGAGAAGAGAATCGGAACACGCCGACCGTCCTTGGCGATGAAACTTGCCTCGATTCGGCTCAGGGCTCCGGTTCGTATCAATGCCTCCAGCCAGGTGCCGAAGAAGGCGCCCGCCTGCTCCTCTGCCTCCTCTTCGAAAACATCGCCGATAGACATTCGCAGAAGATCCGCCTCGCTGTAGTCAAGCATCTTGCAGGCGGCCGGGTTGACGGATTGGATCTCGCCCTCGGGATTGAGCACCAGCAGTGCCTCACCCATATAGGTTATGATATTTTCAAGGTGTTGCTTGGCGGCGGCCAGTTCTGCGGTTCTTTCCGCCACCTTTTGTTCCAGGATTTTGTTGAGTTCCCGTTCTTTTTCGATGAGTCTGAAATAGGTGCTGATCTTATTCAGCAATTGGTTGTCATCGATGGGTTTCAGCAGATAGTCGACACCACCTACCTCATAACCCTTGAGCTGGAACTCTTCGGTCTTGAATGCGGCAGTAAGGAAGATGATTGGGATGTCTTTGGTCTTTTTACGGATTTTCAGCATCGATGCGGTCTGAAAACCGTCCATCTCCGGCATCTGTACATCCAGAATGACAAGGTCGATACCGGGTTCCCTGACTGCGATGTCGAGAGCCTGTTGACCCGATGTGGCCTCCAGAATCTCCACGTCCATATAGCGCTCAACCAGCGTACGCAGGGTGAACAGGTTGTGCGCGTGGTCGTCCACGATCAGGAGTTTGAAACCGGCGTATCTCTTCATTCTGTCTCTATATGCACACTAAAAAGTGCCTGCAGCTTCTCTGGGGAGACCGGCTTGGTTAAAACTTCATCTGCTCCGGCATCCAGGCACAGGCTGCGGTCTTCCGCCGCATTCTTCGCGCTTAGTACGATCACTTTGAGTGTATCGAGCTTCATCTTGTTGCGTATATGCCTGATCGTATCATAGCCATCCTGCTCCAGCATCATGATGTCCATCAAGACAATGTTGAAATCCGGATCATCTTTTAGGGTATCAATGGCCTCTTGGCCGTCATATGCGGCAGTCACCTCAAATCCCCAGCCCTCCAACAACGGTGTAAGAGTAAGCAGGCTCTGTAGATCTCCATCCACGACCAGGACACGTTGATCTGCAAAGGGTGTCTTCGATGGTTCCGCCATTGAAGTGATTGCCAGAGTAGGGATTCTTTCCTGCATCAGCCGCGGCTCCTCCGTCACCTGCAACTCGATCTGATGGGAAGAGAGCAGACTGTGATCGAGCTCCAGCGGCAGGCACAGAGTAAATCTGGCCCCGGATCCTTCTTCGCTTTCCAGGCTTATCTCACCGCCCAGCAGTTGAGCCAGCTCACGGCTGATACTCAGTCCCAGACCTGTACCGCCGAAACGCCGACTGGTGGAGCCATCCGCCTGCTTGAACGCCTCGAAAATCAGCTCGTGCTTACTCGTGGGAATCCCGACACCACTGTCTTCAACGGCAAAGCATAGGGGATGAAGTTCCACTTCCGGCTGCATAAAAACGCGTACCTTAGCCCCGCCTTGATGGGTGAATTTGAGAGCATTGGAGAGGAAATTCTTCAGAATCTGACGAACTTTGTCCTGATCCGACAGGATGCTATCCGGCAGCGTAGGTGCATATTCGAGGGAGAGCTGCAGGCCCTTGGCGTCGAACTGGGGTTTCACCATTTCGATAAGATCCGAAACCAAAGGCTTGATGGGGATCTGCTGCAGACTGATACTGGCTTTACCCGCCTCGATTCGCGACAGATCGAGGATGTTGTCGATCAGGGCCCGCAGATCGCGTCCGGCCTCATGAATGACCTGCAGCTGTCTCGTCTGTTCAGCGGACAGACTCTCGGGCGCCTCATTGAGCATCTTGGACAACAACAGGATGGAGTTGAGGGGGGTTCGCAGTTCATGGCTGACATTGGCCAGGAACTGGGATTTGTAGCGATTGGACTCTTCCAGTTGTCGTGCGTGCTGGCGTTGCGCCCCGGCCTGTTTTGAATGATGCTCCGCGAGTTCAGTCAGCTGCTGCCCCAGCTGTTTTATCTCTTGCGACCCTTTCCAGTTAAACTCTACCGCTTCATCCTCACGCAGGACCCGCCCCACACCATCACGTAGCTTCTGACCGAACTGTTCGGCACGCATGGCGATAAATCGGGCAACGATGAACAGGATAACCAAGGCAATGACTACGATAGTCATGACGCGAATGATCAGGACATTGCGGAACTTATGCAGAGGTGAGGGATCGACTGGCCGACCAACCCATAAGGGACCGGAACCTTCGGTGCTGAAGAGCGGTACCCAGATTACCTGTCTGCCCTGACCGCCTTCCCAGAGTGCCAGGCTGTTCTTGTCGAAGATTGCCTGCAGGCCGGTGAAGTCCTCAAATGCGCGTTGCTCGGCGCTTCCCTTGAGACGCTCATCCAGGTAAGCGCCATCATTGGTGACCCAAAGTGTGTTGCGGTAGGCGCTGGCCATGCCCCCGACGTCGATATTGACCACCACGGCACCCAATGGAGCCACTCGCTCCTGACGGTCGGGCCCGATTATCGGACTGATCATCCGCAGGGTCATGAATCGCCTGGGATCCAAATGGGACACATTGGGGTTAAGACTGATTTTACTGACTGCGACCCGTCCATACTCCTGGAGGATATTGTGTTGAAAAAAATCTCTGGATGGCATGTCCGGTTTTTTGATTGTCGGTTCCCACTGTTGAGTCCGGGCATTCAACTCCAGCCAGAAGCGGGGGTTGCCTTCAAGATCGAGAAAAAGGATCTGAAATATATCGAGATGGTCGCGAAGGATCTGGTTGATCCATTTGGTGTAGCGCACCCGTGCGTGATCGATCTGCTCCTGCCCCTCTTCCAAGTCGCGTTGTCCCAGGATGAGGCCAGGTTCGGGGAGTTTCGCCAGTAGACGCAACATCTCGTGACGGCTTGCAAGATGTTCATCGAGATCGCGGAAATCCGCACGCAGATTCTGCAGGTAGGCCTTGTGATAGAAAAATTCGAGGCGATCCAGGACAAACGGCAGATTCGTCATTACCATCGCGGTCAAAGGCGCGAAACCAAAGAGAAACAGCAGTATCAGAATCTGAGTGCGAATTTTCACGTGTACGTCTTGTTCAGCTGCTAACCAATTAGGGCCTGTTAACACTAATCCAATACGCCCTGCTGGGGCTGTTTTCGTGCCCAGCAAGGCAGAATGAGCGTGGTGTAGTTATTCTACATGAGCGAATGATAACGCCGCTGGGGGCGAAAACAGCCCCAGCCCTTCGGGTTGTGCCTGAAAAAGCGCCACTCGGCGTTGCTCGTCGTTCATTTGGAATAACCAAACTTCTCTCCTCGCGCCTTGATTGGCGCTTTTTCAGATACAACAGGGCGTATTGGATTAGTATTAACAGGCCCTAAGTGATCTTCTTCACCTTCTCCAGTACCTGGGTTGCATGACCTTTCGGTTTCACGTCATACAGCGCCTCTCTTATGATACCCGCTTTGTCGATGATAAACGTCGAGCGTAGGATGCCCATTCTTTTCTCGCCGTTTTTCTCCTTTTCCCGCCAGACATCATAGTCGTTGCATACCTCGCCCTCGGTATCCGCCAGCAACTGCACGGTGAGACCGTGTTTATCACGGAATGCGGCATGGCTGACGCAGTTGTCCCGACTGATGCCTATCACCTGTGTATCCAGCGCGGAAAACTCATCCATCAGGTCCGAGAGTTCCAATGCCTCAATGGTACAACCGGTGGTATCGTCTTTCGGATAGAAATAGATCACCAGGTTCTGGTTACTGAGAAAATGATTGGAATTGATGATATGCATGTCAGCGTCCGGTAACTCAAAGGGTGGTGCTTTATCTCCAGGGTTGAGCATCTATTTTTCCTCTGTTTTATGTTGGTCGTTATATCTGTGTCCTGGCTGGTGTGCCGCGATAGCCCCGCTGTCAGCCGGATGGACATAGTGGCAAGATAGTTGACTCCATGAAGCTGGGTCAACTACCGGTATGCAATGACCTGCAGCAGCTTGAGGGTATGCCGGCCGGACGACCGATCAGTCGCTGTTCTCTGACTGTCCATTTTTATCCAAAAGTGGCGCAAATAGCTTGTTCGGCGAGGTACGGGAGGCTTTACTCGGTGCACTGTCAAGGCATATTAAGGTGAATCCCGCAGGTTAATTTCGGTAAACCCATCATCGCGAACGGTAGGAAAAATCGCTGATTCATAGCATAATGTTAAATTAAAGTAGGGTCCTTGATTCCTTGAGCCATTCAAATAACCAAATAAATTGTGGTTATTGTTTCGTTAGTGTGTGGCGGTTTACCTGCACAAGCAAGGAAGCACCGAAATCAGAGAAGGCTAATCCACATGTACGATGACTTTTACAAGCTTGACGGAAAACCATTCCAGCTGACGCCGGACCATAAATTCTTCTTCAACAGTAAGGGACATAATCGTGCCATGGCCTATTTGCGTTACGGTCTTGAGCAGGGAGAGGGGTTTATCGTCATCACGGGGGGCATAGGTACCGGCAAGACCACCCTGGTACGCAATTTGTTCGATGAATTGAGCAGTATGAATGTCATGGCCGCCCAGTTGGTTACCACCCAGGTCGATCCGGACGATATGTTGCGTATGGTCTGTGCCTCTTTTGGTCTGGCTCATGAGGGGCTCAACAAGGCTACCCTGCTGCATAATCTGGAGGCCATAGCACGCGCTCGGCATGCAGAAGGAAAGCAGATGTTGCTGGTGGTGGATGAGGCGCAGAACCTGCCGCCCAGATCGGTCGAGGAGTTGCGCATGCTCTCCAACTTCCAGGTCAACAACAAGGCCTTGGTACAGACCTTTCTCCTGGGTCAGGAGGAGTTCAAACGCACCCTGCAGAGTCCGGGAATGGAACAGGTGAGACAACGTATTATCGCCTCCTACCATCTGGATCCGTTGAGCGCAGAGGAGACGGAAAAGTATATCCTGCATCGACTGCAACTGGTCGGCTGGAAGGAGGATCCCACTTTTGCAGAGGGTGTTTTTCCGATGATTTTCGAGTTCACTGGCGGTGTGCCTCGCCGGATCAATGCGATGTGCGACAGAATGATGCTGTATGGCTGTCTGGAAGAGCTCCATACTCTGGAGAAGGATGCTGTATTGTCGGTGATGCAGGAGCTGGAGCAAGAGGTCAGTTTTGATCCTCCCGGTACCGAAGAGGCAGAGCAGTCACAGCAGCTTGCATCCGTCTCCCCGCTGCATCCGACCGGAGGGGGGGTGAATGGTAATCAGGCGGCGGCAACCCAGCCCTCACCGCAGACCCTGGCCCATGCCGATGAACTGGTCTATCGGATACAAGACCTTGAAAAGGAGATCAGCAGTCTGAAAAAGACGCTGAGAAACGAGCAGAAGCTGCTGCGAAAGGCGATTCTGCTGCAGATGGATCTGGATGAGTATGAGGATCTTGATTAATCAGTGATGGGCACGCCCGGTCTCAATCCAGGGCGGGTCCGATCATTGCTTCGATAGGTTCGAATCCACGCGCCTCAAGGGCCTCGGCAATATCCTCCCAGCGATAGTCACGATTTGTCTCTTCTGCCTGGGCAATAATGCCTGTTGCGAAGCGGTATGCCTCATTGGTATCGAGATCCTTCGGGACTTTTACCAGCCGAATCTCATCAAAACGTGCACTGGGCAGAACCATATACTTTTCTTTCATATCTGTTCCATAAGGTATGGTTATTGCGAACAATGTGCCACATAAATCCCTCATATACTAGGGTCTATTGGATTAGTGTTAACAGGCCCCGTCTGCGCATCGTTGTTGCAAACCGTTTTATTACAACCAGAGAGCGGCATAGAGATTGAGTGCCGCAAGCGAACAGAAAAACATCACTAGGCTGTAGTTACCATGCCACTTCAGGCTTGCCAGGCTGTGTTGGCCGTATCGACCCTGCATCGAAAGATTGATGCCGGAAAACGGACTGCATGTGACACCGACCGCCCAGGCGGACAGGAAGGTCATCGCCAGCAGTGTACCGTCGGGCTGTAGCGGTGCCAGGAGGGTACCGAGCGCTGCGATATTTATCACCGGATGAACGCCGACGATCGACGTGATCAGCATAAACAGCAGTGTCATGCTGGCCTCCAGGCCGCCGAATTGACTGAATGGCATCCAGCCACCGAATCCCTGAAAAAGGGCGTTCAGGCCGGCAGCCATGACATTGGCGGCCAGGAACAGGCACAGTTCATTGTGCATTGTGGGTATGTCATGGGTGATGTGTCGTTGCAGTTGGAGCAACGGTTGTTGACGGCGTGCGCTCACGACTATCAGTGCCAGCATTGGGCTCAACAGGCAGATGATGCCGAGAATATGCCACTCAGGCCGTAATTGATGTATCAACAATATTGCCAGTGCCAAAACCGCGGGTAGCGCCAATGCCGAGGGGTGCATGGGATAACCGACAAACTCCCTGGGCTGTCGTCTGCTGTAGCCGGTGATCATAAGTGCGATAATCGCGAGCGGCATCCCCATCAGCCAGATGCGTTCCAGTCTGGCGCCTGGGGCGTAGGTCATGGCCGCTGCCATTGCCGCAAAAAAGGGAGACCAGAATGCGGCGGCGGAAAATCCGCGAGTCAGTACGATGATCTGCTCACGGTCCAGTCCCGTTTTACCCCGAAGGCGGTCTCCCATGATGAAGACCGAGGAGAGGTTGATGACGGCGCCAAACAGATGAACCCCAAACAGGGTTGACCATACCGCCCTCTTCCCCTGCGGCATTACCCTCTCCGGGTTATTGTCAGGGCGGGTGATCAGGCGAAGAAAGCTGACAGCGGCCAACATCGACAGCAGTTGGGCGTTGCCGGAAAGCATCATTGCCCAGTCGGGTGTCAGATGCTGTGTCAATCCCCAAAGAAGTCCCATTGAACCGATGCTGATGAGGATGACAATCTGGCGACGGGTATGGGTAGGCAGCTCAGACCAAAGGAGAAACCCCGCGGACCAGGTCAACAGGCCAGCCCAGCTATTGGTAAGTTGAGGCCAGAGGGTGTTGACCGCCGTACAGACAACAGCCGCCAGCAGCAGCCATCCGGCGGTAGAGCGACGACTCTTCATAAAATAAAGGCGAGGGCGATGGGAATCACGATCAAACTTGCCAGATTGCCGAATGCGACCATCGCAGCGACTTCCTGTGGAGATTGATGGTAACTCTCAGCCAGCAGATAGTTCATCACTGCGGGGGGCAGAATACTGAATAGCAGCAGGATCTCGCGCATCTGATCATTGGGTTGCAACCAGGTGATGGCTAGCCATGCGCCTATCAGGCCGCTTAGCGGACAAAGCAAGGCGCCTGACAGCCCTGCTCGCCAGTAGCGGAGTTCGATATGGATCAAGCGAACCCCAAGTGAGACCAGCATCAAGGGTATCGCCACCTCTGAAAGCATGACCAGGCCAGGCATGAGTATGCTCGGTGTATGCCAGTCGAAGGCATTGGCCACAACACCCGCCAGGGTGGCCAGAAAAACCGGATTGCGCAGCAGCTCGGTGGGGTGAATCCGGCCACTGACCAGCCAGATTCCGAGACTGAAATGGAGACTTATGGAAACCACAAAGGCTACAACCGCCAGGGGCAGCAGCTGATCACCAAAGGCCAGCGCCGCCAGGGGTAGTCCAAGATTGCCGGCATTGCTGAACATCATGGAGGGCAACAACACCCTTGGTCGCATACCGAGGAGGCGGGACAAAGGGAAGGAAACGATGCCGGAGACGATGATGATCATGAGTGCGCCCCAGGCTATGGTCTTCCACTCCTGAGAGTCGGGGATCTTCTCTGACAGGACATAGAACAACAGGGCAGGCACGAACAACTGCATATTGATACGGTTGACCGAGAGGATATCGGACCCGCAGAGGCGACCATAGATATAGCCAAGCAGAGCTATGCCGAATACCGGCAGTGTCACCTGTAAGATCTGTAGGAATAGCGAAGAATGCATGAGTATTTGTTATTGCCCGGCTTCCAGGCTGTTTGGACTCAAGGTCCTCACTGTTGAGTCTGTCGTCTATTCCTGCTCACGCTTTTTCAAACGATAGGCTAATTGCGGACGGGTGATGCCTAAGATACGCGCCGCTTGGCTCAGGTTGCCACTGGCCTTCTTTACCGCGGTCTCCAGCAGCAGTGTCTCCATCTCTTCGAGACTGGTCGATTGGTCTATCACCTGACTGGCAAGCGATTCAACGTCTCCGCCATCCTTTTCGTTTGAGTTGTTGAACAGCGGGACTTCCGGACTCATGCTGAGACATGGAAACAGGTCTTTGAGATCGATTGCGTCCCCCGGGGTGACAATGATAACTCCCCGTTCGATCATATTTTCCAGCTCCCGGATATTACCCGGCCAGTCGTAGTCCTTAAGCGCCTCCAGCGCCTTTTCAGTGATACCGCTGACCCGCTTGCCATGCCGGGCGGTGTACTTTTCAAGAAAACGGGTCACCAGCAGTTCGATATCGTCCTTGCGATCACGAAGCGGTGGGATGATAACCGGATAGATATTTAAGCGATAGTAGAGATCGGAGCGGAATCGCCCGTCAGACACCGCCTCCTGCAGATCCACGTTTGTAGCGGCTACAACCCGTACATCAACCTTGCGGGTCCGGGTATCACCCACCCGTTCTATCTCCCCTTCCTGCAGCACACGCAGAAGCTTGGCCTGTGCATTCATTGAGAGTTCACCCACTTCGTCGAGGAAAAGCGTACCGCCATGCGCGCGTTCGAAACGCCCGGGACGCGACTGCTGAGCGCCGGTGTAGGCGCCCTTCTCCACGCCGAATAGTTCCGATTCGATCAATTCATCCGGGATTGTCGCGCAGTTGATGGCAATGAAAGGGTTTTTTGCCAATGGGCTGATGCTGTGGAGTGCACGGGCGAACATCTCCTTGCCGACACCTGTTTCACCAAGCAGCAACACGGTGACATGACTGTCAGCCACCTTACGCAACATATCGCAGGCTTGTATGAAGGGTTGAGATGCGCCAACCATGTCGCCAATGCCTGTCTCCTCCTGCAGCGAGTCACGTAGATGGTTGACCTCATCCTGTAGCGCCAACAACTGCTCCGCCATCGGATCGGGACGGTAGTATCGACGCTCCTCTTCGGCGTTATCCCACTCTTCGATGGGCCTGCCGATGATGCGGCAGTGGCGATCGCCTTTGGCGCGGCAGTCAACCTCGCGATAGGCGATGAAACGTCCCATAATCTCACTGGTATACCCTGAGGCGTAACCGATCTGGGTCCAGCAGACAGGATCGTGATGAATGCCGAAAAGCTTTAAGTGTTCTTCGGCTTCATGGGAGTTCTCCCAAAGAAATTCACCATAGAAGTGGCGCTGACGGATGTCTATATCGACCTTAATGGGTTTTACGTGCACCACACCTTCCAGGGTGTGCAGGCGGGGCCCCATCATCAACAGCTCTTCATCGGTGGATTCAGGTAACAGTTTACGGGCAAGCTCTGCATCCTTGGCGCCGGATGCGTATCCCATGCGGATGAGGACGCCTCTGGCCCGCTCCATACCCAATGTATCCATGAGCTCTTTACGCAACGCTCCCATAGCATGGGTGTGCATCAATACCATGCGCTGATCGTTGAGCAGAATCGTGCCCGCATCGAATGACAAGTGCAGATTTCGGTCCTCCGAGGGCAGACCGGCAATGCTGATTTGGGATGACATATCTCCTCCAGCCGGTCTCGAGCTGCTTACCGGTATCTGTAGTGGCTAAGCCATCCTCCTTAATGGCGGGCTTGCTTATCTTTCTCGTGTCTGAGTTCTTATGGTTCTTATAGTTTGGGTTGCTGTTTTTATCAAATCATAAAATGAAGCGGGCGTAAAACAAATCGATAAAAGATGCGCGTTTTGTTTTTGCACTGATATTGTGCAATAGCAACATTTATCAAGATACCGCTTATCTATTTGGTTAAATGATCAAATTGGTGAATTGTTTTTGATCTGATGGTGAAATCACCTATCCTCCAATAGCTGCAACAAATCTATAAATACTCATTAAATTCAATGGTGTAGGTGTTTTGGCACAGATTCTGCCCTGTTTTTTTGACCAGCAATAAGGCGGATTTTGCATCAAGTGCGGATCGGCCGGGTTTGAGGAGGAAGTGATGGGAGATTATGTGCCGGACATCGGCAAGGCCTATATCCGAGTGACCGGTGAACGGCTGCACAGGTTTGTTGAGTTCGAGTTTTCCATCAACGATGAAGACCTGACGGTTGAACTGATCCTCCCCTATGACGAGTTCAGGGCTTTCTGCGCGAAGCATCAAGCCACTTTAATACAACGTCCTGATGAGATTGGCAGTGTAGACGGGAACGACAGCCGTCCTGGCCTGTATCGAAATCCAACCCATCCGGATCTGAATCGATAGCTTTCTGGAGGAGCATTCTAACGATGAGTATCGATATAAAAACTGTGAATGTGGAGCCGAGGCGACAGACCTTTGCCCATGTTGCGCGCCGCTTGGGTTCCGATGTGCCGGCATCGCGTTATGAAGAGGGAGTGTACGATGTTCAGGCTACGACGCACTTCCACTATCGTCCCATATGGGGTCCGGAATATTGGACCTTCGATGAGGGGCGTACCGCAATCAGGATGCAGGACTGGTATCTCTTCAAGGATCCGCGACAGTTCTACTACGGCACCTACACAATCGCCCGCGCCAACATGCACCAGACTACGGAGCGCAACTTCGCCTTCGAGGAGAAGCGCGACATGCTGGCCAATATCGACGCCGCCTGGCGGGAGCTGATCGTCAGATATCTGATCCCGCTGCGCCACTATGAGTGGGGCGCGAATATGAACGCCTGTTCCATCAGCGATGCCGGCTATGGCACCGCCATCACATCGGCGGCGATCTTTACCGCGGGGGACCGGCTGGGCATCGCGCAGATCCTTTCCCGCATCGGCATCGTCCTCGGCAGTGGCAACGGTGAGCTGCTGGATGAGGCCAAAACACAGTGGATGGAAGCGGATGCCTGGCAGGGCGTGCGCAAAGCGGTGGAAGACAGCCTGGTGCTGAAGGATTGGTTCGAGGCGATGCTGGCCCAGTTCCTGGTCATGGACGGGTTGGTCTATCCCCTTGTCTACAACCACTTCGACACGCAAGGCCAGAAACACGGTGCGGCAGCCCTCTCCATGTTGTGTGAGTTCATGGTCGACTGGAGTGCCGAACACAATCGCTGGGTGGATGCGGTCGTGAAGGTTGCAAGCAAGGAGTCGGATGAGAATCAGGCCCAGCTCTCCCAATGGTACAGAGCATGGCGAGACACCATGACGGAGGCCCTGACACCGTTGGCATCTATGGTGCTGGTCGATGGCGCTGAATCGGCAATCGCCGATGTGCGTGAACAACTGGATGTCCGAGCCGGTAAGCTCGGCCTGACCGTATAGGAGGAGGCCGAGATGGCTGGAATCGTATCCATCACCCTGCAAAACAACGACGAGGCTCGTCCCGTGATCGAGTCCATTCTGCATGACAACCCCAGTGCCAGCGCCAACTACATGCCGGGTGCGGTCAAGATCGACTGTCCGGAGCGGTTGGTGGTGAAGGCCGAGTCGGTATCCGAGCGCATCGGCCGTGACTGGGACCCGCAGGAGATCCACCTCACCATCGTCTCCATGGGCGGCAGCCTGGATGAGGACGATGACGAGCTGGTCCTCTCCTGGGGCGTGTAACACCGGAGGAGCAAGCTATGACACCCCAACGCAAAAAAAAGCTGAACCTGAAGCAGCGCTATGCGCTGATGACCAGAGGTCTGGACTGGGAGACCAGCTACCAGAAGATGGACGATGTCTTTCCCTACGATACCTTCGAGGGGATCAAGATCACCGACTGGTCGAAGTGGGAGGATCCCTTCCGCCTGACTATGGATGCCTACTGGAAGTACCAGGGCGAGAAGGAGCGCAAGCTCTACGCGGTGCTCGACTCGTTTGCCCAGAACAACGGCCAGTTGGGTATCTCCGATGCCCGTTATGTAAATGCCATCAAGCTGTTTCTTACCGGTGTCACGCCGCTGGAGTACCAGGCCCATCGCCACTTCGCGCACCTGGGCCGGCATATTCGGGGTGTGGGTCCGAGAGTGGCGGCGCAGATGCAGTCCCTGGATGAGCTGCGCCATGCACAGACCCAGATCCATACCATCAGTCACTACAACAAGTATTTCGACGGCTTCGCCGAATTCCCTCACATGCATGATCGTGTCTGGTATCTGTCTGTACCCAAGTCGTTCTTTGACGATGCCTGTAGCGCCGGTCCCTTCGAGTTCTTCACGGCAATCTCATTCGCCTTCGAGTATGTGCTGACCAACTTGCTGTTCGTCCCCTTTATGTCCGGCGCAGCCTATAACGGCGATCTGGCCACGGTGACCTTCGGTTTCTCCGCCCAGTCGGATGAGGCGCGCCACATGACTTTGGGCATCGAGGTGATCAAATTCATGCTGGAGCAGCATCCCGACAATCTGCCCATCGTGCAGAAGTGGGTGGACAAGTGGTTCTGGCGTGGCCACAAAATGCTGGGTCTGGTGGCGATGATGATGGATTACATGCTGCCCAAACGCATCATGTCCTGGAAGGAGGCCTGGGAGATCTACTTCACCGAGGCGGGCGGTGCGCTGTTCGAGGATCTCTCGCGTTACGGTCTTCGTGTGCCCAAGTATGCCGATATCGCTACCGATGAGGCGGAGCATATCTCTCACCAGAACTGGGCGATCTTCTATCAATACACCCAGGCGGCGGGTTTCCACACCTGGCTGCCCAGCGAAGAGGAGATGGCCTGGCTGTCGGAGAAGTATCCCAATACCTTCGATAAGTACTACCGTCCACGCTTCGAGATGTGGCGGGAGATGGAGGCCAAGGGTGAACGATTCTACAACAATGCGTTGCCCCAGCTTTGCCAGACCTGCCAGATACCCATGGGCTACACGGAGCCTGGAGATCCGACCAGGATCGGGTTTCGCAGCAGTGTTTATAAAGGCGATCGTTACCATTTCTGTTCCGATGGCTGTAAGGACATCTTCGACAACGAGCCGGAGAAGTTCTCACAGGCCTGGTTGCCGGTACATCAGATCTTCCAGGGTAACTGCGGAGGCGCGGAACTGAGTGACGTCCTCAAGTGGTACCACATGGAAAACGGTACAGACAACATGGACTACACGGGTTCGCCGGACCAGAAACAGTGGGATGCCTGGCAGTCAGCGCGTAAGCGGGTGGCCGGTTAAAGCAACGATAGACGCCTTCCGATACCCGGTTTCTATGGTCTGGATGGCGAAAGAAGATTTTTTACAAAGAGGAGAGAGTCATGGCTGTTGTCGCCCTCAAACCCGGATACGCGGATGCTGTCGAGATCCGCGACAGAAAAGAGAATTTTCATGGTAACCAGGTGGTATATCTGCATTGGGAGGAGCATCTCAGTTTTTGCGCTGCAACCGCTTTTCCTTTGTCTCCCGATATGCCTTTCGGCGCACTGGCCGAGCAACTGATACCGCAGTACTACGGCATGCACCCCGACTTTGGGTTGATCGACTGGGATCGTGTGGAGTGGAAGATCAATGGTGAGGCGTCAACGCCTGATATGGGCAAGAGCCTCGCGGAGAACGGTGTCGATCATAAAACCCTTGTCTGTTTTCGCACCCCTGGTCTGAATGGTTACAAGGGGTCATGTTCATAACACACATCAAGATCCGCAGTTGATGAGTGCGGGTCATTAATAGGTAAATCATCACCGTGGTGATCTGCGGTGTCCAAAGGAGGATTGAGTGATGGCGATTAAAGGCGTTTTACGTCCAGGACATATCTCTTTGCGTGTGCTGGATCTGGATGAGGCTCTTGTTCATTACAAGGACCGGCTGGGATTGTTGGAAACGGACCGGGACGATCATGGCCGTGTCTACTTGAAAGGATGGGATGAACAGGACTGGTTCTCTGTTGTATTGCGTGAAGCGGATACGACCGGGATGGATTTTATGGGCTTCAAGGTCGATAGCAGGGAGACAATGGATGAGCTTGAGGGCAAGCTCAAGGCATTCGGCTGCAATGTCGAACGTGTGCCGGCCAATGAGCTGAATCACTGTGGCGAGCGGGTACGTTTCGATTCCCCCACCGGTCACATGTTCGAGCTGTATGCGGAAAAGGAAGTGAAAGGCACCGATATGGGGCGGGTCAATCCTGAGCCCTGGCCGGATAATCTCAAAGGCATGCAGGTACAACGTTTCGATCACTGTCTGCTGTATGGCGATGATCTGGATGGCAGCATCAAAATGTTCAAAGAGGTATTGGGTTTCAGTGAGTCGGAGAAAGTGATGGATGGAGAGCTCCAACTGGCCTCCTTCCTCACCTGCGGTATGAAGGCCCACGACCTGGCGCTGATCCGTCATCAGGATAAAGGCAAGCTCCATCATGCTTCATTCCTGCTCGGTTCCTGGGAAGAGGTGTTAAGGGCCGCCGATATCATCGGCAAGCATAAGATATCCATCGATATCGGTCCCACCCGGCACGGTATCACCCGTGGCAGAACCATCTATTTCTTCGATCCCTCAGGCAACCGCAATGAAGTCTTTCATGGCTCTTATGACTGGTATCCTGACCATGAACCCATCACTTGGACAGCGGATGAGCTGGGTGGCGCCATCTTCTATCACGACCAGAAACTCAATGAACGCTTTCTCACCGTAGTAACCTGATCGATTGCCGGATATTGGCACTGTAAAGCCCCGCATGCGGGGCTTTTGCTATGGGATATGGAAAAGGACGTATTGATTTTATACGCAGCGCAGTCGATTTTAATTCCTATGAGATATGTTACTTACGATTCGTGATATATCTGCGCGTCACTTAAAAGCAAGAGCCGAATTTATCTCCTGAACCAACCCTGTTTTTTTTTTCAGGCTGATCTACTATCAAATAAGATGAAGTTTTTCTGGAAGGAGTTATTTAGTTAATAAACAGGGTCTTATATCAACAAGGATCCAATGATTATTGACCTGCCCATTTGCTGTTAAATCTGTAATGAACTTTAAAGCGCCAGGTCAACTCCTCATCGGTATCTTGCTGCTGCTTTTCTGCAGTGTCTTGGCAGGAGAGGTGCCGATACGCGAAAAACAGATTCATCTGCTCTACTCTGATCATCCCGGATTCCCTAAACCGCCTGCCGATAATGCATTGGACTATGTAATCGGCCTTGGCGCATCCCGGGTTACAGAAGCACCCAAGGTGTTTCTGGACGTCAACGACGTCAAGAATGCCCTGATGTTGGTGGATCGGCCTGACAATACCGGTGTGGTTGAGGCCCCCTCAATCAGCGAGACCATAGATTTTGACAATCCCTATCGGACCTATTTTCTCTATACCCTGTCAGGTCTGGGTGCCTTGTTGGTGCTTGTCTTCATATCGTTTCCATTAGTGAGAAAATATCGGCAACTCAACCGTGCGATCATAAAACGCGAGCAGCAGTACCGTACTATCGTCGAGAACAGTCATGACGGTATCTGGCAGATCGACGGCGAGGGCAATACAACCTTCGTCAACCAGACCATGGCGGATATGTTCGGATATAAAACCGATGAGATGATGGGCAGATCTTTTTATGACTTCATGGATCAAGAGGCGACCAAGATAGCCCGGGAATATCTTCAACGGAGACAAAGAGGTATCGCTGAATCTCATGATTTCAGGTTTCGGCACAAAAAAGGACATGATATATGGACCCGAATGAATACGGGGCCCATTAAGGATGGCGATGGAAGGTTTGTCGGTGCCCTTGCCATGGTAAGCGATATTACTGAGGCGAGAAAAGAACGGTTGCGATTGAAGGAGAGTGAGGAGAACTTTCGGCAGTTGACCCACACCATTCGAGAGGTCTTTTGGTTGGGATCACCGGATTGGCAAGAGGTTTACTACGTCAGCCCGGGTTATGAGTTGTTGTGGGGTAGAAGCTGTCAGAGTCTGTATGATGAGGCTACCAGTTGGAGCGAGGCATTGCCACGTGAGGATTTCGAACGTGTTGAGAGTTTTCTTACAGAGCATTTACAAGAACCCTGGGAAGAACTGAACTTTCCAGAATACCGTGTGATTCGTCCAAACGGTGAAGTACGCTGGGTCGATGCCAAGGCATTTGCCGTTTACGATGAGTCGGGAAAAATCTATCGTATCGCCGGTATCGCAGAGGATATCACGCAACGAAAAAACAACGAACTTAAGATCTATCATCGCCTCGAACTTGAAAAGCTGATTTCAAAACAGGCTTCCATATTGCTGGATAGTGCTGTTGATGAGCTTGATCAAAGACTGGCCAGCTTGCTGAAACAGATCGGTAAATTTTCCGCAAGCGATCGCACCTATCTTTTTCAGTTCGATTGGGATCATGCCACCATGTCGAATACCCATGAGTGGTGTGCCGAAGACGTGGTGGCGCAAAAAGAGAACATGCAAAAACTTCCCCTCTCCGGTTTTGAATATTTCCTGGAGCAGCTTAAGCAGGACAAGCCGCTTTTTATCGAATCCCTCGATGATCTGCCGGAAGAGAGTGGTGAATTCAGGCAGCTTTTGGGCGAACTGGAGATTATGTCACTATTGGTGATGCCAATCCGCATCGACCAGGCGCTCATCGGCTTTATAGGTTTCGATACCATTTCTGTCAGTTCAACCTGGCAACAAGAGGATATTCTGTTACTTCATGCAATTGCAGACGTGCTGGCCAGCGCCATGAGACGCCAACGTAGCGAAGTCGCTCTGCGCGATTCACGCCGTACCGTGCAGACTTTGCTGGATAATCTCCCGGGCGCGGCCTATCGCTGTAAAAAAGATCAGTATTGGAGCATGATCTTTATCAGTGACGGCATTACTGAAATCACAGGTTATAAACCGTCGGAATTGATTAATAATCAGCTGCTGAGCTATGCCGATGTGATTCATCCGAAGGACAGAGGAATAGTGTCAAAGCAGATAACGGCTGCAATCGACAAAGGTGTTACCTTCGAAATCGAATACAGGATATTCGACCTTTGGCAGAGAGAGCGCTGGATTTGGGAAAGAGGGGCTCTGGTTGAGTCAAAAGACGGTACACCCTTACTCGAAGGTTTTATCTCCGATATAACCGATCGCAAGCAGGTTGAAAGTGCGCTGCAAGCGAGCGAAGACTATCAGCGCCTGCTCATGAACTCGACGGCAGAGGGTATTTTCAGTCTTGACGAACACGGTCTCTGCTCCAGTGTAAACCAGGCTGCTCTGGCGCAGTTGGGTTATGGCAGTGAACAGGAGCTGATTGATCAGCCGATGCATCAGCTGATACACCATTCGCATGCGGATGGTTCAGATTATCCAAGCGAGCAGTGTCCTATCTTCAAAGCCTTCAACAGCGGTGAACAGATTCATGTGGATAGCGAGGTTTTCTGGCGCAAGGACGGTACCAGCATTCCGGCCGAATACTGGTCGTATCCACTGATCAAACAAGGGAAGATCCGGGGGGCTGTAGTTACCTTTATCGATATCACCGAACGGAAATTCAATGAAGAGGTGTTGGAATCAAGGGTGAAGTTGCATGAATATGCGCAGGGGCATACTGCCAACGAACTGCTGGTGTTTGCGCTGGATGTGGCTTGTGAAATGACCGACAGCAAAATCGGCTTTTACCACTTTCTCGAGGATGATCAGAAAACCCTCACGTTGCAAGCCTGGTCAAGCGAGACGACCGAAAGTTTTTGCCAGGCTGTGGGAGAGGGATTGCATTACGATATCGATGATGCGGGTGTCTGGGCCGATGCGGTGAGAGAGAGACACCCGGTTATCCACAACGACTATACTTCGTTGCCTCATCGACGCGGGCTGCCTGAAGACCACGCCGAGGTAACTTGCGAACTCTGTGTGCCGGTGTTCAAGGGCGACAAGATCGTCGCCATCATGGGGGTGGGCAATCGTGCCCGGCAAAACTATGACAGACACGATGTGGAGAAGGTGAGCCGGGTTGCGGAACTGGCTTGGGATATCGTCGAAAACAAGTTGATTGAAGACCAGCTGGAACAGAATCGCCAGCAGCTCAGTACCATACTTGATACGGTCAAGGAGGCGGTCGCGCTTTGGGATGACCGCGCCAGACTGCGGTATGCCAATTCCGGATTCTTCTCATTGCTGAACCTATCCATCGAACTGTGGGATAGAGAAGCAACCGTCGGAAAGACGATAGGCGAACTGGTTCCTCAGGCCTCACCACTGAAAACGATTGAGTCGATGTTGATCCGATTATTGTCTCGTGGGGAGTCGATTGAAAATATTCCCATGGAGATCGAGGGGAAAGGACAGGAATCCATATGGATCGGACTGACTATTCATGCGCTTTACGATAGTGGCACTGGTAGGGCCATCGGGGCGGTTTCGTCCATATTGGACATCACCGAGCAGAAAAGCCATGAGCATCGGCTGGAGCAGTTGGCCCATTTTGATAATCTTACACGGCTGCCCAACCGTCTGCTGGCTATCGATCGTCTGCGACAGATGATCGCAAGAGTCAGGCGTACTGGTGAAATGATGGCGGTTTGCTATCTCGATCTGGATGGGTTCAAGGCTGTGAATGATACGTTTGGACACGAGGCGGGTGATGATCTATTAAGGGAAACGGCTCAGCGGCTGACCTTGTGCATACGTGACGGAGATACGGTAGCCCGTTTGGGTGGTGACGAGTTCCTGATTCTATTGGCCGACCTTAAGGATCAGCAGGAGAGTCAGTTCATTCTCAAGCGTATCCTGGGGATGACCACAAAACCCTACGTTGTTACCGGAGGCATTCAGTCGACAGTAACCGCCAGTCTCGGCGTCACTCTTTTTCCCAATGATAATTCGGAACCTGATGAGTTGATTCGACATGCTGACCAGGCAATGTATATGGCGAAGGAATCGGGAAAGAACTGCTACAAGTTCTTCTACAAGGATTTCGAACAGCGGGTCAAGGCGCAGGAGGAGACACTTGGCGAAATCATCAATGCCATGGGTAGCGATCAATTCATTGTCTACTATCAACCGGTGCTCGATTGTCGGGCTGGTCGGGTTATTGCCGCAGAGGCATTGATACGCTGGGATCATCCCATATTGGGTTTGCTTGAGCCGGCAGAGTTTCTGCCGCTGATCAACAAAAGTGAAGTGATGCTGTCGCTCACAGATCAAGTTATCGAGCAGGTGGTCTTGCTGATCAAGCAATTGATAACCGAGGATTCGACATTCTCGATCGGTATCAATATCTTTCCGGAACTATGCCTCGATCCGGTATTTTTCAAAAAGCTGCAAAAACATGTAAAGAATTTGGACCGGCGTCAGCGTTCCCTAATACAGCTGGAGATTTCCGAGCAGGTCGTTACATCCCATTTCACTCAGACAGAACGATTTATCGACGATTGTCTCGACATGGGTATTGAATGTGTGCTCGACGACTTCGGTGTCGGCAATACTTCTATTCAGCAGCTTTCACGGCTCCAGGTCAGAACGATCAAGGTGGATCGTACTCTGACGCAGAAAATGCTTTTGGATGAGCGCCAGTATGCGTTAATCAAAACCATGTTGAATATGGCCAATGACTTCAATCGCATGGTGGTGGTACAGGGAGTCGAAGAGGAGCGACAGATGGCTACACTGCTGTCGTTGGGTTGTAGCTGTATGCAGGGTTTCCTTTTTTCAGAAGCGATGTCATCAGAGGATTTCACTCATTGGCTGACATTGACCACGGACTCAAAAGATTGGGTACGACGCTTCGTAATGACATAGAGGATAGGTGAATGTCTGAAACGAAATACAAATATGAGCCCTTTGTCTGGAGTGATTGGATGTCTACCGGGGTTGAGGTGATCGATACCCAGCATCAGAATCTGTTGAATATGGTGAATGACGCCTACAACAGCATCACCGAGACGACCAGCCCCATGACCTTTCAAAGAATTACCAAGGAACTGCTGAGCTACGCCATCTATCACTTCCAGACAGAAGAGTCACTGATGAAGGAGTATGATTATTTTGGTGAACGATCGGAGGATGCGGCGCAGCATATCAAAGAACATCGTGATTTTTCGGCAAAAATAGTCGCCGTAAGAAAAACATTCAATTCCGGCGATCGGGATCAGATCATTCCAGTACTGGAATTTCTGCAAACCTGGATTGCCAGCCATACCCAGAAAGTGGATATAAAATTAGGGGCATTCATTCAGGCAAAGGAGGCGGAGAGGCCGTCGTCAAATACAGATTGATTCGCGTGCCAAGTTTCTTTGCCTGTCAGAAAACATTTTTTATGCAATCTCCTGTTCTCTGTGCGCCTCTTCCCGCAGCACTTTCAGTGTGATTTCAGCCGTTCTCATGATGTGCTGCTCGATCGCATCACAGGCTCGCTTGCCATCCCTGGCCAAAGCCGCGTTACGCAGCTCTTTATGTTCCTGGTGCAGGTCACGGGGAATCTCGGTGCTCAGGGCAATGTTTCTGTAGCGTTTGTGTTGATCGTAGAGAATGCCATAGAAGCGGCGCAGCCATTTTGAACTGCAGCCTGCGATCAGCGCTTCGTGAAAATCATGATTGCGGATCTCCCATTCGGCAGGGTCCCTTTCCTCCGATTCTTCAACCTTTTCCAGCTGATAGAAGGCGGCGACAATCCGAGATTCCCAGGCATCATCACCCTGCTCAATGCTCTGACAGAGTGCCTGCTTCTCAAGCAGGATTCGCAGTTGTGTTATGTCTGCCAGATCCGCTTCGGACATCGGGGCGACGCGAAAACCGCGCTGCCCTTCCGCAGTAACGAAGCCATCCGCTGTGAGTCGGCTCAGGGCCTCGCGCAGGGGGCTTGCGCCGACACCGTAGGCAGTGCGCAGGTGTTCAATGCGCAGTTTCTCGTCCGGCTGCAATTCACCATGAATGATATCTGATCTGAGCTGCAGATAGGCCTGGTCGGACAGTGTCTTGGCTCCGTTCGGTTCAGCTTGTTCGTTGTAAGTTCTTGCCATAACTGTTTTTTTCCATCTGATGACCTGAAAGATATCTGCTCTTTACCCTACCTGCTATGTAGGATGCATGACACTGACTTTTGTCAATATTTTAGTCGAACATAATAAATTTACAAAAATATCGATAATATTCTTGCAAATCGATAAAATATCGCTATTCTTAAGTTTATCGATATTTTGGAGCGTTGAATATGGCATACCAACTCACCATCGAGCCGACCGGCGACGAGGTAGAGGTCGATGAGGGTCAAAATATCCTCGATGCATGTCTGCGCGCCGGTATTTGGATGCCTCATGCCTGTTGCCACGGGCTATGCGGCAGCTGCAAGGTCGAGGTGGTTGAAGGAGACGTGGATGTGGGAGACGCTTCAAGCTTCGCTCTGATGGATATGGAGCGTGAGGAAGGAAAGGTCTTGGCCTGTTGCGCCACCCTGGATTCGGATACGGTGATCGAGGCGGATATCGACGAAGATCCCGATGCAAGGATCATCCCCGTGAAAGACTTTGAGGCTGAGATCGTCAGGCTCGAAAACCTTACCCATGATGTAAAGGGAATCTGGCTGCAGCTGGATGGCGAGAGTATCGACTTTCAGGCGGGTCAATATATCAATCTGCAGGTTCCCGGCGTCGAGGTGCCGCGCGCCTTCTCGCTGGCAAGCAAGCCGTCCGACGGCAAGCTGATCGAGCTGCATATCCGCCTGGTGCCGGACGGTGAGGCAACACCGATTATCCACAATGATCTGAAGCTGGGCGACAGACTCGGTTTTACCGGACCCTATGGCCGTTTCTTCGTGCGCAAGTCCCGTAACGAGCCGATGATATTCATCGCCGGCGGTACCGGACTCTCGAGTCCCAAGTCGATGATTCTCGACCTGCTGGAATCCGGTTGCACGACTCAGATCACTCTTTTTCATGGCGTCAGGGCAAAACGGGATCTCTACGATGACGAGCTGTTCAACACCCTGGCGGATCAACATCAGAATTTTACCTACTACCCTGTGCTTTCACAGATGGAAGCGGGTGACGACTGGAGCGGTGAGACCGGTTTCGTTCACGAAGCGGCTCAACACCATTTCGGCAATGGCTTCAGCGGCAATACCGCCTACCTGTGCGGGCCTCCGGTGATGATCGAAGCTGCGATACGTGCCCTCATGCAGGGCCGTCTGTTTGAGAACGACATCTTCACCGAGCGCTTTCTCACCAAAGACGAAGAGAACCGTAAGCGCAGTCCGGTATTCAAGAGGCTCTGACGATGTCCACACAATACGAAATCTATGTGGAAGACAAGGATACGCGTTTTCACTGTGGCGGCGAGCAGCGCCTGCTGCACGCCATGCAGGCGCAGGGGCTCGGGTCGATACCGGTCGGCTGCAAAGGCGGTGGCTGCGGTATCTGCCGTATTCAGATCACTCAGGGCAGGTATGAGACCCGCAAAATGAGCCGTACCCATGTGACAGAAGAGGATGAGCTTCTGGGCATCGTGCTCTCCTGTCGAGTCACCCCCAAGAGTGATCTCTCCCTTCGGTTGGCACCTAAACCGAAAGAGGGGACATCCGAGAGCGCAGCATAGCGCTCAGTCAAAACGGCAAGCAAGGCACAACATCAACGAAGGCGGGAGAAGTCCCGGCAGGAGGAGATCATGGCAGTGGCAAGTGACGATCATACGGTTCGCTTCATACAGATAACCCTGGGTGAAGTGGGTGTCTCCAGAGACCAGCTGAGTATCGATGGCTTTACAGAGACCGACCATCAGGATAATGCCCGGCATTTTATGAAGAGCTGGAGTGATTTCGATCGCAGCAACAATACCTGGTGCACGTCAGAAGAACAGAACTGAGCATGCCTGAGATAACCATCAATGCAAAAGGCCCGCACTGGCGCTACGCCATGCAGACCCGTGAAGAACTGGCGGATGTGATTGGTGTTTCCTGTGCCATCGAGGCCGGGGATGATGCCCGCGCAGAGGCTGTTGTTGCAGCATTGGGTCTTGCGCTGAATCGACCAAAACTGCCGAAGCGAACAACGGGAAATCTTAGGAAATTGGTTTAATGACGGTGAACAGAATGAAAGAGGTCAAGCATTTCATCAATGGAGAATTTGTCGGATCCGCTTCGGGCAAGCTGTTCGACAATATCAACCCGGCGACGGGACAGAAGATCGGTATCGTGCACGAGGCCGGGGCGCCGGAGGTTGATGCGGCGGTCAATGCGGCACGGATGGCGCTGCAGGGTGAGTGGGGCCGCATGCCGTTGGCAGAGCGGGCCAATCTCCTGCATAAACTGGCCGATGGCATTACCGCCCGATTCGATGAGTTCCTCGAGGCGGAGTGTCTCGATACGGGCAAGCCGCAAAAGCTCGCCTGCCATATCGATATCCCCCGTGGGGCCGCCAACTTCAAGATCTTTGCCGATGTGGTGAAGAACGTACCCACAGAGTGTTTCATGCTGGATACGCCGGACGGGCAGGGCGCGCTCAACTATTCACTGCGCAAGCCCAAAGGCGTGATCGCTGTAATTAGCCCATGGAATCTGCCTCTGCTGCTGATGACCTGGAAAGTCGGCCCTGCGCTCGCCTGCGGCAACGCAGTGGTGGTTAAACCCTCCGAAGAGACCCCCTTCACCACAGCCCTGTTGGGTGAGGTGATGAACCAGGTGGGAATCCCCAAGGGGGTGTATAACGTGATACACGGTTTTGGTCCCAACTCGGCAGGTGAGTTCCTGACCCGTCATAAAGGGGTCGACGGTATCACTTTCACCGGCGAAACAGATACCGGTGCGGCCATCATGAAGGCGGCCGCCGATGATATCACCGATATCTCCTTCGAACTCGGCGGTAAGAATCCGGCACTGGTTTTCGCAGACTGCGATATGGACAAGGCGATCGAGGGCACCCTGCGTTCCGCCTTCGCCAACTGCGGTCAGGTCTGTCTCGGAACGGAAAGGATCTACGTGGAACGTGCGATCTACGATGAGTTTGTGGATCGTCTGAAGACCGGCGCCGAGACCCTGAAGCTGGGGCAGTGGGATGATCCCGAAACCGACATGGGACCTCTGATCAGCCACCAGCATCGAGACAAGGTGCTCTCCTATTACCGCAAAGCGGAAGAGGAGGGGGCCACTGTCGTCACCGGCGGCAGCACTCCCAACATGCCGGAGGTTCTGGCCGGCGGCGCCTGGGTGCAACCCACCATCTGGACCGATCTGCAGGACGATGCCTCGTGTATCAGGGAAGAGATCTTCGGTCCCTGCTGCCATATCCGCCCCTTCGACAGCGAAGAGGAGGCGATCGCCCTGGCCAACGACACCGATTACGGCCTGGCCACCGCGATCTGGACCGAGAACAGCGCACGCGCCCATCGGGTCGCGGCCCGGGTGGATGCGGGCATCGCCTGGGTCAACTCCTGGTTCCTGCGTGACCTGCGCACCCCCTTCGGCGGCGCCAAGCAGTCGGGTATCGGCCGCGAGGGAGGGGTGCACTCCCTGGAGTTCTACACCGAACTCAAGAACGTCTGTATCAAGCTTTGAGGAGTCATCGATGCTGAACGAACAACGCATCCACGAGCTGGGGGACGAACTCTTCGATGCCCTCAGCCAGCGCCGCATGATCGATCCGCTGACGGAACGGGAAACGGGTATTACCATCGAGGACGCCTACCACGTCTCACTGCGCATGGTGAACCGGCGGGTCGAGAACGGAGAATCGATCATCGGTAAGAAGATCGGCGTCACCTCCAAGGCGGTGCAGAACATGCTCAACGTGCATCAGCCCGATTTCGGCTACCTCACCGACCGCATGGTCTACGGCAATGGCGACGAGATGCCGATCAGCAAAGCGCTGATCCAACCGCGGGCCGAGGGCGAGATCGCTTTCATGCTGAAGCGCGACCTGATCGGTCCCGGTGTCAGCAACGCCGATGTGTTGCGCGCCACCGAGGCGGTGATCCCCTGCTTCGAAATCGTCGACTCCCGCATCCGCGACTGGCGGATCAAAATCCAGGATACGGTGGCGGATAACGCCTCCTGCGGACTATTCGTGCTGGGCGACAAGGCGGTCGATCCGCGCAAGGTCGATCTGGCCACCGCCGGCATGGTGGTGGAAAAGAACGGCGAACTGCTCTCCACCGGCGCCGGTGCCGCCGCACTGGGATCGCCGGTCAATTGCGTCGCCTGGCTGGCCAACACCCTGGGCAGCTTCGGCATCCCCCTGAAGGCGGGTGAGGTGATCCTCTCCGGCTCCCTGGTTCCCCTGGAGCCGGTGGTGGCGGGGGACTTCATGCGGGTGGAGATCGGCGGTATCGGCTCTGCCTCGGTCCGCTTCACCTGATCCAACAGAGGAGTTTCGCCATGAGCCGACTCAGTCCTTTACCCACCGACCGGCACGCCGAACTGGCGGAGCGCTTCACCTTCTTCGAGAAGACCCTGGGCTTCGTACCCAACAGCCTGCTCACCATGCAGCGCAAACCGAAGTTGGTGGACGCCTTCATCCAGTTCAGCGCCGCCGTCTACGACCCGGACGGGGAGGTCGATCTCGGCTTCAAGCGTCTGGTAGCTCACGTGGCCAGCAGCGCTGCCGGCTGCCAGTACTGCAAGGCGCATACGGCGGTGAGCGCCAAGCGTCACGGTATCCCGGTAGAGAAACTCGAGGATATCTGGAACTACCGTAACAGCGAACACTACTCGGAAGCGGAACGGGTCGCTCTCGACTTCGCCCTGGCGGCGGCTTCCCAGCCCAACGACGTCACCGATCAGCTGTTCGATGCGCTGCGCCGGCACTGGAGCGAGGAGGCGGTGGTGGAGATGTTGTCGGTGATCGGCCTGTTCGGTTTCTTCAATCGCTGGAACGACAGCCTGGCCACGCCGCTGGAGGCGGAGCCGTTGCAGACGGCACAGGCCCATCTGACCCAAGGCGGCTGGCAGGCCGGCAAACATATGAGCTAGGGCGGATCAACCGACAGCTCTGATAAATCGACGAGGATAGGAGAATGAACAAAATCAACGCAGCCCTGATCGGTTCCGGCAACATCGGCACCGATCTGCTCTACAAGGCACTGCGCAGCGACTGGATCAATCCGGTCTGGATGGTCGGTATCGATCCCGATTCCGAGGGCCTGGCACGGGCCCGCAAGCTGGGTCTGAAGACCACTCATGAGGGGATCGATGGACTGGTGCCCCATATGCGAAAGGACGATGTCCAGATCTGTTTCGACGCCACTTCCGCCTATGTGCACGGCGAGAACAACCGCAAGGTGCAGCAGCAGGGCTCCATCATGATCGATCTGACACCTGCCGCCGTCGGCCCCTTCTGCGTGCCGCCGGTCAATCTCAAGGACCATGTCGGCAAGCGTGAGCTGAACGTCAATATGGTCACCTGCGGCGGTCAGGCGACCATTCCCATGGTGGCTGCGGTCAGCCGAGTGCAGCCGGTGGCCTATGGCGAGATCGTCGCCACCGTCTCCTCCAAATCCGCCGGCCCCGGCACGCGTAAGAATATCGACGAGTTCACCCAGACCACCGCCGGCGCGGTGGAGAAGGTGGGCGGCGCCAAGAAGGGCAAGGCGATCATCATCCTCAATCCGGCGGAACCGCCTCTGATGATGCGCGATACGGTCCACTGCATCACCGAGGAGGAGCCGGATCAACAGGCGATCACCGAATCGATCGAGGCGATGATCGCAGAGGTGCAGAAGTATGTCCCTGGCTACCGCCTGAAGAATGGCCCGGTCTTCGACGGCAATCGAGTCTCCGTGTTCATGGAAGTGGAGGGGCTGGGCGACTACCTGCCCAAGTACGCCGGCAACCTGGACATCATGACCGCCGCCGGTCTGCGTACCGCGGAGATGTTCGCGGAAGAGATTCTCAACGGCAGCCTGGTACTGGCACCGGAAAAGGCAACCGCCTGAGGACAACAACGATGAACCTGAACGGAAAGAAAATCACCATCCACGACATGAGCCTGCGCGACGGCATGCACGCCAAGCGACACCAGATCAGCCTGGATCAGATGGTCTCCGTCGCCTCCGCCCTCGACGCGGCCGGTGTACCGATGATCGAGGTCACCCACGGCGACGGTCTGGCCGGCGCTTCGGTCAACTACGGTTTCCCGGCCCATACTGACGAGGAGTACCTGCGTGCGGTGCGGCCCCATGTGAAAAGCGCCAAGATCTCCGCCCTTCTGCTGCCGGGTATCGGTACCGTACCGGAGCTGGAGATGGCCGCCGACTGCGGTGTCGATACCATCCGCGTGGCCACCCACTGCACCGAGGCGGATGTCTCTGAGCAGCACATCAAGAAGTCATGCGAGCTTGGGCTCGATACCGTCGGCTTTCTCATGATGGCCCACATGGTCGGTCCCGGGAAGCTGGTCGAACAGGCCAAACTGATGGAGGGCTACGGCGCCAACTGCATCTATATCACCGACTCCGCCGGTTACATGTTGCCGGAGGATGTGAGCGAACGCTTGGGTGCCGTGCGCGACGCCCTGCAGCCGGAGACCGAGCTGGGTTTTCACGGCCACCACAACCTCTCCCTTGGGGTGATCAACTCCCTGGCTGCAGTGAAAGCGGGCGCCAACCGTATCGACGGTTCCGCCGCGGGTATGGGGGCCGGCGCAGGTAACACACCCCTGGAAGTCTTTGTCGCCGTGGCCGAGCGCATGGGGGTGAAGACCGGCGTCGATCTGTTCAAGCTGATGGATGTGGCGGAGGATCTGGTCGTACCGATGCTGGACCGTCCCATCCGGGTCGACCGGGATGCCCTGACCCTGGGCTATGCCGGGGTCTACTCCTCCTTTCTGCTGTTCGCCAAGCGGGCCCAGGAGCGCTACGGCGTCTCCTCCCGTGACGTGCTGGTGGAGCTGGGCAAACGCGGCATGATCGGCGGTCAGGAGGACATGATCGAAGATGTGGCCATGGAGATGGCCAAGGCGCAGGGAGCGAACTGATGGGTACATTGACGCAGGCACAGGTCGCAGAGCTGGCGGAGTATCTCGAAACCAGCGAGCTGGAAGTGAAAGACGCCACCAAGATCACCGATCGCTTTCCGGAGATGGATTTCGAGGATGCCTACGACATCCAGTTCGAGATTCGCCGGCGCAAGGAGGAGAGAGGCAACAAGATTATCGGTCTCAAGGTAGGACTCACCTCCCGCGCCAAGATGAAGCAGATGGGGGTGGAGACGCCTGTCTACGGTTTCCTCGCCGACTACTTCGACCGTCCCGACGGCGGTGAGATCGAAACCGATCAACTGATCCACCCCAAGGTGGAGGCGGAACTCGCCTTCGTCACCAAGGCCCCACTGCGCGGACCCGGCTGCCATATCGGCAACGTGCTGGCGGCAACCGACTATGTAATCCCGGCGGTGGAGGTCATCGACTCCCGCTACGAAAACTTCCGCTTCGACCTGATCAGCGTGATCGCCGACAACGCCTCCTCCTCCCGCTTTGTGCTGGGTGGGCAGATGGCCGATCCGGCGGTTGTGGATATGCGCACCCTCGGCGTGGTGATGGAGAAGAATGGTCGGGTGGTCGAGCTGGGTGCAGGTGCCGCCGTGCTGGGCCACCCGGCCGCCAGTGTGGCACTGCTGGCCAACATGCTGGGCGAGCGAGGCGAGGAGATCCCCGCCGGTACCCTGATCCTCACCGGCGGGATCACCGCCGCGGTGGCGATGGAGAAGGGGGATTGCCTCAACGTACGCTATCAGGGGTTGGGCAGCGTGGGTATGCGGTTTGTGTGAGGGGATTGAGAGGAGAGGATGAAGAGATGAACAACGATCACCGATTGCTACCTGGCGGACCAGGGCGAGCTTTCGCATGGCTGGCGCTGGGTCTCCTGATCAGCGCCTGTGAGGCCCCCCTCGATCTGACCCTGGTTGAACGGGAGATCGAGAAGCCGATCTACCGTTTCGATCAATTGAAAGCGGCCGCTTCCAACCATCGCCGAATCATTGCGGTGGGGGATTACGGTACGGTACTCACCAGCCTGGATAAGGGTGAGACCTGGCAGCGTACTCAATTGCCCACGAAGTCGTCGCTGATCTCCGTAGCCAGTTGCGAAGACGGCAGTTTTGCAGCCATCGATACGGTACGTAAGGTGTGGCTTTCCGATGCCCAGGGTAGTGACTGGCGGGCGCAGCAACTGGAAACCATGGAGAGCCCGATGGCGATCAATTGTGATCCACGGGGACGGTTCTGGATTGCCGCCAGTTTCAGTACCCTGATCCACAGTGACGAGAGCCAGGGAAACTGGCGGGAGATATCGCAACAGGAGGATATGCAGTTCACCTCTATCCAATGGCTCGACAAGGACCATGCCGTGGTCGCCGGTGAGTTCGGATCACTCTACTTCACCAAGGACGGGGGGGAGAGTTGGGAGCGTGGCAATGATATCCCCAACGAGTTCTATCCCATGGCGGCCTGGTTTCGCACGCTGGAAGAGGGGTGGGTCGCCGGGCTCAGCGGCACCATACTGCATACAGAAGACCGGGGCGAAACCTGGCATCGTCAAAAGTCGGTCAGCAACGCCCCCATCTATAACCTGATTCCCCAGGGCGACCGGCTCTATGCCACCGGCGACAACGGTACCCTACTACAGTTGATTGACGACGGCTGGGAGCAGGTACCCGAGGCCCCGCGCCTCTTCTCCTATCTCATCACTGCCATACCCCAGGGCGAAGAGCGGCTGCTGGTAATGGGGGGGCGCGGGATTATCAGTCCGATAGACACATCATCCGGGGGAGACATCGAATGACCATGCACGCCTTCTCCCACTGGCTGAAAAACATCGATAATCTGGTGTTCCGCTATCCCAAGGTCTTTCTTGCGGTTATCGCTGCGCTGACCCTCTTTTTCGCCATCCAGGTTCCCAGGGTACAGATGTACTCGGATTTTGCCGACCTGTTGCCCCAGGAGCACGAATACATCAAGTTGCACAACTCCATCCGTGATACCTTCGGCGGTGCCAACAATGTGGTGATGGCGGTGGTGGTGGACGAGGGTGATATCTTCAGCCGGGAGACCCTGGCCCGCATCCATCGCATTACCCAGGCGGTGGATAACGTCAGCGGTGTCAACCACAATCTGCTGGCCAGTCTGACCCACCGTACCTCACGCAAGGTATGGCTGACCGAAACAGGAGACGTCAACTCCCAGCCCTACTACGATCCGCTAAAGGATAGCTGGTCGGGTGAGGAGCTCAACAAACTGCGCGACGATGTGATGAGCAATCCCCGGGTGTTCGGTCTGCTGGTCTCCCCCGATCTCAAGGCGGCGCTGATCAAGGCCCAGTTTAACGAGGGGCAGTTGAACTATGGTGATATATTCAGTCAGCTGCAGCAGATCCGGGAAGCGGAGAAGGCGGCCGGCGTGGATATCTACGCCACAGGCCAGCCCATGCTCTGGGGCTGGGTCTACAGTTATCTGGATCAGCTGTTTCTGATCTTCACCACCACGGTGGGGATCATGCTCTTCCTGCTGATCATTTACTTCCGTCGGGCCTACGGCATCCTGCTGCCCATGTTCGGCATCACCATCTCGGCGATCTGGGGCCTCGGCATCCTTTCTTTGCTCGACTACAACCTGGATCCGCTGACCCTGGTGATTCCATTCCTCATATCCGCCAGGGCCATGTCCCATGCCATCCAATTGGTGCAGCGCTTCTATGGCGAGTTGGAGGAGGTGGACGATTCACGCGAGGCGGCCCACCGGACTTTCGACTCCCTCTTTCGTCCCGGCAGCCTGGGTATCGTGTCGGATGCCATCGGCCTGTTGCTGATTGCTTTGGGTTCTGTGCCGATCAATGTGAAGCTGGGGATCTACGCCTCCCTATGGGCGATCTGCGTGGTCTTCACTGTTCTGATCGCTGTACCTTTGATGCTCTCCCTGCTGCCGAAGCCGAAACCGGCGGCCAAAAGGCCCGCAGCGGAGGATGCGCTGTTCGGCAGAGTAGCGGCGCTGGTTGCCAACAAACAGGGTGGTTTGATCGTGCTGGGTACCGCCGGTGTGATACTGCTGCTGGGTGCCCAGCTCAGCAGCCGGGTGCAGATCGGTGAGTCGGAACCCGGCTCACCCATTCTCTACCTGGATCACGACTACAACGTCTCGTCCAAGGTGATCAACGAGCGCTTTCCCGGTTCGGAAGAGCTCTACATCGTGGCCAGGACCGACGAGAAGGGCGGAATGAAGCGCCCGGATGTGCTGCAGGCCATCGAGGCATTCCAGAACCATATGCTGCTCGATCCGGAATTGGGTGGCGCCAAGGCGGTCCCCGATCTGGTGAAACAGGTCAACCGGATCTTCCACTCCGACGATCCCCGTTGGGCCATCATCCCCGATACCGAGGCCTATGTGGGCGGTCTGATGTTCGCCTATATGGCCTCCAGTCCGGTGCCCGGCGCACTCAAGGAGTTTGTCGATACCGATGACCAGGTGGCCAATATCGTCTTCTTCTACAAGGATCATCAGGCCAAAACGATTCGCCGGGCGATCCATCGCGCCAAAGAGTGGATCAACGAGCCTGCGAATCAGGTGGAGGGTCTGCATATCGAACTCGCCGGTGGATTGGTGGGGGTGACCGCCGCCATGAACGAGTCGGCCTATGAGAGCAATATGCTGATTATTCCTCTGGTGCTGGCCTTGATCTTCGTCTTTGTCACCTGGTTCTACATGTCTCTGCATGCGGGATTCATCATGTTCCTGGCGATGATGTTCTGTACCGTCTCCACCTACGCCTATATGGGGCTGGCGGCCATCGGCATCAATGTCAATACGGTGCCGATCATCGCGGTGGGCATCGGCGTCGGTATCGACTATTCCATCTACATCATGGACCGGATTCGCGAAGAGACGGCCAAGGCCTCAGGCGATCTGCAGTACGCGGTGCTGCGCGCTATCGCCACCACCGGCAAGGCGATCGGCTTTACCGCCGCCTGCCTGATCGGCGGGGTGATCATGTGGGTGTTTATCTCCGATCTTCGATTCCAGGCGGACGCGGCGCTGCTGCTGGTGGTGATGCTGATCCTCAACGCCCTGGCGGCGATGTTTATCGTTCCCTCCTGGGTGATGATATTCCGCCCGAGCTTCATCGGCAGCGCCCGCTACGATGAAGACGGTGTGCTCTACGCGGAGAAGGCGATCGCGTGAGCTGGTGTGATGAGGCTGGCTGAGCCATCAACATCTCAGCTTAAAACTTAAAACTCTTCGATCCCTCCTTAATGGCCGGCGTGCAGCTCCGGCCATATTTTTGCCTTGAATAATTATCGATATAATTATCAATCATCATATGATAAAAGATATTATCGATATTTTTACTATATCGATAACCCCCCCTCCCTGGTGTCAGAATATTTTCTTTTAATTTCAGTGCCTTGAAAGTTGGCATGCCAGCTGCATAGTGAGTTCTGCACACATATATTTTTACGTTGTCGGAGGAGGCTAGGATGTTCCTAGATAGTAATAAACAACAACCGGGAAGGATGCATCCGGTCATAGTCGCAGCCCTGTTGCCTGCCGTTATCACTGCTTGTTTAGGTAGTGGTCAGGCGGCGGCCTACACCTCTGAGGATGGCACGCTGCAGGTCAACGGATTTGTCGAAAACGCCACCTATGCGCGCCGCCATGTCGGCCTCAGTAAGATGCGCAATACGGTTCAGATTGAAGGCTCCAAAGACTACGGCGCCAAAGGCTCATTTTCCAATGTCAGTTTTGTCGGCACATTTCGCGCGACCTACGATGCGGTCTACGACCTCAATGACGATCAGTTCGGCAGTGAGGCCGGGGGGGACATCGGGCTGGAATCGATTGGTGGTGCAGGCACCACGCCTTGGGGTGCCTCAGATGTTTCGACCGGCGTTTTGGGTTTCGGTTTCGATACCGGTGAGAATCCTAACGAAGGTTTGGATAATCTTGGCAATGCGCTGCACGATACAGAGGGCGGGGTCGGCATGGGGGTACCGGTACGCCCCTGTGACGTGGATTCACGAGGCTGTATCAAAGATTATCTCGACTTCGATGAGAGTGACCTCAAGTATCCCGAATTCAACGATCGGCTCGATTTCCTGCGTGAGGCCTACATCGATGCCACCATGCCGACCGAGAGTGGCGCCACCTGGAACTTCCGGCTCGGTCGGCAGCAGGTGGTTTGGGGCCGCACCGATCTGTTTCGTGTGCTCGATGTAATCAATCCCGTCGACTATTCGCGGCATAACATCTACGATGAGCTGGAGGATATCCGCATACCCATGTGGATGGCCACCGGCGAGTACCGGATGGGCGCCACCGAGCGGTTCGATGATCTGAACCTGCAGTTTGTCTGGAACTTCGATGAATTCCGTCCCAGCAACCTCGGACAGGGTGGTACACCCTACGCGATTCTCGATGCAGGCAGTTTCTTCCGCGCCATGAAGAACTGCTGGGACAATGGCTGTTCGGTGGCGAATTTTGCCGGCGGCGCCCTGTCCACCGATTTCCCGGCCCATGTGATCGGTATCCGGGATGTGCATCTGCCGGATTGGTCGCTCAGCAATTCCCAATTCGGTGTCAAACTGGAGGGTGACTATCAGGGTCTGGGATTCTCTCTGAACGCCCTGACCTATCGTTCGCAACTACCCTCTCTGCGCGGTGTGGTGGATACGGCGGATAACCCCTTTACAACCGATATCGAGTCACAGAGCTATGACTATCTGATCGCCTTCGATATGCATTTTCCACGGGTCAACCTTCTCGGTGGCTCCCTGGACTTCTACGTGGATGATATCAAGTCGGTCTTCCGCGTCGAGGCGGCTTATACACAGGGCGAAGAGTTTGCCAATACCCTGCGCCCGGAACTCTATTCCGAGTCTGATGTATTTCGCTATGTCGTCGGTTGGGACCGCCCCACCTTCATCCCCTTTCTTAATGAGCGTCGTGCATTCCTGCTCTCCGCACAGCTGTTCGGTGAATACCTGGTCGATCACGAGCGGGAGACGATCAACGGTATCGAAGCGGGCATCCCCAACTGGGAAATCAACCATATAGGCACCTTGCTGATAAAGGGCTGGTACAAGAACGACCGGGTCAGCCCGCAAGTCATCATGGCGCATGACTTCAAGGCCCATGCCAGTGTCATCGCACCCTCTGTCGATTGGCTGATCAGCGACAATCTCCGTCTTACCGTCGGCGCCAATGTAAAGGTGGGTGATGGCGCCCAGGAGTTCGATGATTGCCGGGCCTGTAATCCCTTTCCACCGTTTACCGGAGCAGGCGCTCCGGGTGACCTTGCCCTGCGTAACCTGGCGGGTTTCGAACCGCTCGGCCGTTTCCGTTCCGGGCCTATCGGTATGGCCCAGGCCGAGGATGAGTTCCAGGTCACCTTGCGTTATCGCTTCTAAGTTTTTCAATGGAGATTCAAACAATGCGTTTGCTTAACACTATGCTGGCGGCTGGAGTGATACTCGCCGCCACACTGCCTGTCCAGGCTGCAACCAATGAAGATGTGGAGAAGAGTTTCTATCCCTACAAAACCGGTGTGCCGAGCTTCGAGGGATTGAGCGCGGGCCAGGTGATCGATCAGTCGAACGTGGATAAATTCAAGGATGTCCTCGATCCTGCAATGCATGAGTTCATCAGTCAGGGTTGGACAAAAATCACCGTGGGTGAGACCACCTCGTTCGACCTGCATCCCAACTATGTTCAGGCGACCAGAGATGGATTGGGTAAGGTAAAGCTCGGCGAGAAATCGGGTGAGATAGAAGGTTTCATCGCCGGCCGGCCTTTTCCAGAAGAGCCGTCGATGGATGATCCGCGGGCAGGTGAGAAACTGGCCTGGAACTACAAGTATGGCTACAACTGGGGTGACAACGCGGCGATCTATCCCTTCTACTGGAAGTACAAGGACATGAATTCAGGGAAACTGGAGAGAACGATCAAGTTCAATTTTCATTTCCTCAACTATATGCACCGGGTCAACCAGGAGCCGCTACCCGAGATCTCTCCGAATCCGTCCAAGCTATTTCGTGCAATCTACGTACAGGCGTTGGAACCCTTTGACGTCAAGAATACCCAGCTGTTGATCCACCGCTACGAGAACGATCTGAAGCGCGACAGTGCCTGGCTCTATCTCGGTTTCCAGCGCCGTGTCCGTCGTCTGGCTTCAGGCCAGGTGACCGATGCCTTTCTCGGTTCCGACGTCATGATCGAGGACTTCGAAGGTTACAACGGGCGTATCAACGACATGGAGTGGAACTTCAAGGGTGCCAAAAACATCCTGGTGCCCTTCTACAGCCACAACGACCTGAAACTTTCCGAAGAGCATAAGGAGTCGGACGGTTACCAGTTCGTGGAGATGGGCGACAAGGGTAACTGCTTTCCTCAGATAACCTGGCAGTTGCGCAAGGTCTACGAATTGGAGAACAAACCGAAGGATTCGAACCATCCGATCAGCAAGCGCGTGCACTATATCGATGCCCAGACCTTCACCATTCCCCGTACCCTGACCTATGACCGCAAGGGGGATCTGTGGAAGAGTTGGCAGATCGGTCAGGCGCACCCGGATCATCATCTGCCGAAAAACAAGGGAACCGGTGTGGCGATCGACGACTCCTTCACCATGATTGATGTGCAGGCCATGCACTGCACAACGGGGCAGTTCAAGGGGCAAGTCGATCCCGCATTGAATCCCACCAACAAATTTACCGTACAGAACCTTCGAGCTTCCGGTCGTTGATACCGTGCCTTGCCTGGCGCATCGGCGCCAGGCATTTTTTACCGCTGACTGAGAGCGTGCAGCATGAACCCCGATTCAGCCGACATCTATCTCTATTTCAACTTCCGCAGTCCCTATTGCTATCTGGCAAGTAAAACCATGTGGCGGATATTCGACGGGTACCGTACAAATCTCATCTGGCGCCCATTGGGTGGCTGGGATGGGCGTTCGCCACCGGATGTGGCGGTCAAGAAGCTTCCCATTGCCCGCCAGGATATGGCGCGCTTCGCGCGACGTCTGGGTATCCCGGTCAACCCCCCGCCGAAAACCACCGATCCTACCCTGGCAGGTGCGGGATCACTGTTGGCGGAGGAGAAGGGATTGCTGCGTCCTTATATTGTCGAGGTGATGCGTAAGGAGTGGGCCGAGGGTCAGGATATCGGAGTGCTCGATGTGTTACTCGATGTGGGCAGCGAAATCGGCCTGGACAGGGAGGCGTTGGCGGAAGCGGCTCAGGATCCTGCCCGACAGGCTGTTTTGACGCATAACTGGGAGGAGGCTGAGGAGAAGGGGGCTATTGGGGTACCCACATTCATTTGTGAAGATGAGATATTCTGGGGGCAGGATCGCATCGATTTTGTCCTGGAATACCTGCGGGAGAGGAGACTGTCCTGTCTATGAACAGGGAGGTCAGACTCTACGACAAACCTGAATGCCCCTTCTGCTGGCGTGTACGCATGGCGCTGCAACGTTGCAATGTAGACTATCAGCATTATCGATATGACGACCCTGAGCATCTGCAAAAGTGGCAGCAATTATCACCCGGAAACACCGTGCCGGTGCTCATGATAGATGAAATCGTCATCACCGAGTCTGCAGTCATGCTTGAATACCTCAATGACAGATATGGTAATCTGCTGCCTGCTTCGGCAAGAGAACGTGCCTTGGCACGGGGAGTTGCCCACTATGCCGATGCACAGGTTGGGGAGGCGGTACGCAAGCTGGTATTCGAGCGTCGGCAGCGTGAACCGAAAGAGTGGGATCAGGAGGTCATAGCCAGTGCTATGGAAGCCTGGCACCAGGTTCTGCCAAGGTTGGAGAGGGCTTTGGCAGAGACAGACTATTTCGTACCCGCTGCCGGTATACCCGATTATGTTTTGGCAAGTCGTTTCGGTCTCGCCATGGCATATGGAATGCCGCCGCCGCAGACACCACTGCTTGGCGACTGGTTCGCCAGGATGGCCGATCGCAGCGAGTTCCTGGATAGCGCACCCGGCGTGGTGAGAGATGCGCTACGCCGGGGTTGGCAGGTTTTCGATTAGGGGGTGCCTCTGATGCAAAAAAGCGTGGATCCGCCTGTGACCGTGCTTGTCACACGGCGACCCAAGCCGGGCAAGGAGCGGGCGTTCGAGGACTATCTTGCCGGTATTACCCAGGCTGCCTTGCAGTACCAGGGACACATGGGCACGAATATCTTTCGTCCTTCAAAACCGGGCGGGAATTACCGTATCATCTTCAAGTTCGATCGTCGCAGTAATCTTGAGCGCTGGGAGGGCTCCGCTGAACGTGCTGAGTGGCGCGCCATTGCGGAACAGGTCAGCGAGCCCAGGCAGGTTGAAACCATTTCCGGGCTCGAAGCCTGGTTCACCCTGCCGGCCTGCGCGATAAATGTACATCCGCCCAAATACAAAATGGCCCTGGTGGTGTGGATGGGTGTGTTCAGCCTGGTGACCCTGCTGAGCAGCCTGCTCGGTCCGTTGATGTCAGCCTGGCCCAGGCTGTTGCAGACAATCGTCCTGACCGCACTGGTGGTTGTCTGTCTGACCTATGCTGTGATGCCGCTCTTGACCCGGCTTTTCTCAGGCTGGCTCTATGCAAGCAAGGATCAGAAATGATCCTCTGCCACACCCAGGCCGCCCGGGGCTTCTACGCCCTCGGTGTCGGAGAGGCGTATCTTCAGCGACAGATTGTTGCGTGAATCCGCATGGGAGAGTGCCTCTTCCATAGATATCTTGCCCTCTTTGTAGAGCTTGTAGAGGGATTGATCGAAGGTTTGCATGCCGCGTTCGGTGCCTTGTTCCATGACCTCTTTGATGGTGTGAATATCCCCTTTCTGAATCAGTTCGGAGATGTAGGTCGATAACAGCATGATCTCGACCGCGGGGATGCGTTGACCGTTGATACCCTTTACCAGGCGTTGGGATATGACTGCCCGAAGATTGAGAGAGAGGTCCATATACAGCTGGTGATGGGCGCTATCTGGAAAGAAGTTGATGATGCGATCGAGTGCCTGGTTTGAGTTGTTGGCGTGCAGCGTCGAGAGCGCAAGGTGGCCTGTTTCAGCATAGGCGATGGCGTGCTGCATGGTGCTCATTTCCCGAATCTCACCGATCTGAATCACATCAGGGGCCTCACGCATGGCATTTTTCAGGGCGTTTTCGTATGAGAGCGTGTCGAGTCCGACCTCACGCTGATCGACTACCGACTTTTTGTGGGTGTAGAGATATTCGATAGGGTCCTCAATGGTCAATATATGTCCAGCTACGCTTTGGTTGCGGTGTTCGATCATTGAGGCGAGGGTGGTCGACTTGCCTGAGCCTGTCGCGCCGACGACCAGGATCAGGCCGCGGGGTTCCATGATCAGGTCCTTCAGAATAATCGGCAGGTTGAGCTTCTCTACTGGGGGGATCACGCCCTTGATATAGCGGATGACCATCGCTGAATCACCCCGTTGTTTGTAGACATTGACGCGGAAGCGCCCAAGGTTGTTGACGGAAATCGCCAGATTGCACTCGTAAGTGGCTTCGTACTCCTTGATCTGATCATCGCTCATGATGCCGTAAGCGAGTTTCCTGACCTGCCCGCTTTGCATTGGGGAAGACCCTATCGGACGAGTTTCACCTTCGGTTTTCAGGTGGGGGGCGGCACCGGTGCTGAAAAAGAGATCTGAGCCGTTTTTTTGCACCATCAGCTTGAGATAGGGCACGATATCCATTAACTATTTCCTCGAATCTTTCTTGAATTTCAGTCCGTCGGCGGACGATTAATAATTATGTTCAGCCTTCTCTATCGGCCGGCGGGCCAAAGAATGTAGTCCAGGCGCTAAAATTTACAAAAAATAGTGTTGTAGTGCTTGCCTGATGGAACAGAGGCGGTTACCAAGCATGTGAAAGAGTGGTGAAGTACCTCATGCGGGGTACGCAGGGGTGGGATTGTGCCATCTACGTACTGGCTGCCATGATAGGTGGAAGTGCTTTAGTCAGGGCCTGCCTTTCGGCCATAAATCCACCACTGATGACGAAACCCAACAGATTTCCGGATTGATCGCGGTAGAGGCAGCGGGTGCCCTCCCTATTCTCATCGCAGAGCCAGCTACCCTGCGCCTTGCGATCAGGTGGTGCGACGGCAATCGGGTGGAGTGGGGTCTTGATTATTACCGGCATGGCGGGATAGACCACCTCGGTCGGATCTCCGGTAAGTGTTTTGGCCAGAGCCCGAGCCCCGTGCATGATCGGCATCACATAGGGTAGGTTATAGCCGGAGACCTCGGCACAGTCACCCAGGGCGTAGATTTTCTCGTCGCTGGTCTGCAGCATACGGTCGGCGACCACGCCTCGTGCGACTTGCAGTCCGCAGGCTTCCGCCAGCTCTGTGTCCGGATAGAGGCCCACTGCGGACAGGACCAGGTCACAGCTGACACGCGTGGCATCGGTCAGGATCAGGCGGTATCCCGCTCCATCCTGTTCCATGATACTGGCGGTCTGTTGCAGGCGCCACTCCGCCCCGGCTTGCTGCATGCTGTGTTGCAAGGCCTTCGCGGTAAGCTCAGGCAGAAGGCCGCTGATCGGATAGGGGTCCGGGCCGATCAGGGTGACCCGGTAGCCGGAGAGCAGAAGATCGTTGGCGAATTCACATCCGATCAAGCCGGGACCGATGATAGCGATATGGGCGGGTGGAGCGGGGAGTCGCCGGCGGAACCCGGCATAGTCATACAGGCTGTTAATGGTTATGCGTTGTTCGAAGGCGTCGCCGCGCATCGCGGGGATGATGGGATGTGCGCCCAATGCCAGTATCAGTTTGTCGTATTGCCGCTCGCCGGCATCGGTGATTACTCGCTTAGCTTGGCGGTCTATCCGAGTGACACGGCAATCTGTCTCGATGCTCAGGCCATGAGTATCGGCTATCTCCCGTGCGCTGGCATTGACCAGCGCCTCGGCCTGCTTGCCGTTTTGCAGGCCGGTCGAGAGCATCGGTTTTGAGTAGAAATCACCCGCGTCGGCGGTGATCATATGCAATGGAAGCCCCTGGTCATGCACCCTGATCTCCCGCACCAGGGTATATCCGGCGAGGCCCGAACCCAGTATCAGTACTCTGTCCATGGTTTTTATTATGTTTTCACGCCGGCTGAACCGGCTCGCTTACGGCAGTTGCCGCGACATCAAGTATGATGGATCGGACTGGGACTAGGCGACCATTTCCACCATTTCGAAATCAGACTTGCTGACACCGCATTCCGGACACTCCCACTCCTCCGGGATATCCGTCCACCGGGTGCCGGCAGCAATGCCCTCCTCGGGAAGGCCTTCTGCCTCATCATAGACAAATCCGCAAACTATACATTGATACTTCTTCATCTCATTCCCCGGTCAATTACTGAGTCGTCGTAATGGTTTTTCACAAAGATAGCGTCTGTCCAGAGAAGACTCCACCCTGTAAAGATTGGGGAAAGGGATTGCGTGGATTGGTAATGCCGGCGGCCCTAATCTTCGTATTCCGAGGCGCGCCGTGCGTCGCCGAAGACCTTTTCCACCGGATATCGTGCCTCGTTTATGGCGATTTTACGTTCGACGGCTCCGATCAGGTCGATATCGAGACGCTCGGCACAGCGGATCAGGTAGATCAGGATATCCGCCATTTCCAGCGTCACTTCATCGTGCTTTTCCTGAGTCAGATTCATGCTCTGTTCCGGTGTCAGCCATTGGAAATGCTCCACCAACTCCGCACACTCGGCGATCATCGCCATGGTGAGATTCTTCGGATTGTGGAACTGCTCCCAGTTACGGGTTTGGGCAAAGGCCTTTAAACGGCTATTCAGATCATCCAGGCTATCTTTAGGCATTGTCAGCTATCTTTGAAATGAGTGTACGGACATTTAATACCACATGCCGTTGCGGTGCCAGCGTGGGCGGTAGGGGTTGTGAGCGAGAAGATGTCGTATATCGCTGGCGGATAAAACCTCATCTGAAGTCTTGCCGCCCTGATGGGTAAGTGCCATCAATCGCGCTACCCGATCGTCGGTCGGTGGGTGGGTACGCAGGAGAGACGGATCAGGTATACGCGGGCCGGGATGAAGCAGGCGCTCCAGCAGGCGGTGCCGGGGGGGCTCGAGCTTGTTCAGGGCGGAGGCCAGCCCCAGGGGATCTCCGGTCAGCTTTACCGCACCCAGGTCCGCCTCGTATTCACGGCTGCGTGACAGGGCGAGTTGCGCCAGGGCACTCAATGTGGGGGCAACCAGCAGTAACAGAATGGGGATCCAAGGCAGGGTAGTCTGGCCGAACAGCATCAACGGCAGATTGATCAGCAGCAACAGTTGTCCGATCATGGAGAGAAAACCGGTGACACGGCTGGTGAGATCGGCAAATGCCATCAGTCGTGTATCCTGGTTCACCACATGCACCAACTCATGCGCCAGCACCCCCGCCATCTCCCGCCATGCCATGCGGCGCAGCAAGCCATCCGAAACGGCGATGGCGGCATTGTGGCGATCGCCTGTGGTGAATGCGTTCATGACATCGGACGGAAGATAATAGAGTTGCGGAATCTGCTCCAGCCCGGCACGCTGGGTCAGCTGTGCCATAAGACGGTAGAGATCCGGGGCCTCATTGGGGGTAAGCCGGCGGGCGCGAAAGAGACGCATTGCCCACTCGGGGGAGGCAACCGGATTGATCGGATAAGAAATCAGGATCACCAAGGCTGTTGCGACGGCCATCGGAAGACCACCGAGAAACCAGGCGAGCCAGGCGCAAAGACCACCCAGACTGATGATCAGTAACAGGGATTGCAGTGTATTTTTGACCTTGTGCTGCAGATAGGTGGTCTGTTCCATGAGTGCGTTCCCGAATCGCGGGTCCAGGTTTGATAAAAACAGATAGGGCATAGCCCTGTAAACAGCGTATCACTCAGCTTGGGTTACCGTGAATTGGATAATTGAGGAGTGCGTTTGCGGAAGATGTGCGACAATCCTAGGTTCTGTTCTGTCGTTCAACCAAACTGTAAACAGGTGGAGTCGCGATGCTGGGGATTCACGGATTGCTCACTTGGTTAAGCCATCATGAATACATAATGATGCTGGTCATCCTCTTGATGAGTTTGGCAGGTACGCTGCTGTTTGTCGGCAATCTGTTCGCCATTGTGTATGCCTTCGGTCAGAATATCTGGTGGGGGGTGAGTGTTCTGTTCATCCCGCTCTTCAGCATCGTTTACTGTATCCGTAATTGGGATAGAGCGGCTTATCCCGGAAAGATGCTTATTGCAGGACTGGCGACAACCAGTCTGACCTATGCCTCGCTTGTTATTTTAGTCCTGCTCTATCCGGTATGACGGCTGAGCATCCATGGAGCCTGGTCTGCTCGGATCGCATCAGTCAGCACTTAAAACGGGTAGTTATGCTAGGGCCTGTTAACACTAATCCAATCGGCTCTGTTGTGTCTGAAAATGCGCCAATCAAGGCGCGAGGAGTGAGGTTTGGTGATTCCAAATGAGCGACGAGCAACGCCGAGTGGCGCATTTTCAGGCACAACCCGAAGGGCTGGGGCTGTTTTTCCACCCAGCGGCGTTATCATTCGCTCATTTAGCACGGCTAAACCTCGCTCATTCTGCCTTGCTGGGTAAAATAACAGCTCCAGCAGAGTCGATTGG
>QBVD01000110.1 GCA_003058525.1 gamma proteobacterium symbiont of Ctena orbiculata
AGGGCAGACCCACGAGGTGGATCTCACCTGTAATGATGTCTATACCGAGTGTGAGGCCAAAACGATTCGCGGTTGGGGGACGCCGGTGCGCGAAATCCTGCGCCTGGATGGGGAGGAGATGAATCTCACCCGGATCTGGGGTGGAGCCTGGAAAGACAAAACCTACAACTTCATCTTTACCGGTTGTCCCAAGTGGTGATCCTGTAACGATCGCCCTATCTACGGTATGTTAGAAGTAGCCTATTGGCTTAAAATCACTGCATAGACATGCACACCAAGCAATAGCAATAGATCTCATTTAAAACATAGCATTACAGGCTATTGCCATTATGATTACAATGATTTTGGTGCCAGAATTTCCAATTTAGAGAAGACAACCATGTCTGACAATAATCCGGGACCTATCGTCCACACGGCTACCGTCATGGAAACCATGTCCAGTGCCGGCTATACCTATATTCGGGTTGAGGAAAAAGGTAAAATATTCTGGATTGCATTGCATGAAACCCAGGTTAGTGTTGGGGAAAAGGTCAGTTTTTACGAACAGATGCTAATGGAAAACTTCACTAGTAAATCACTCAATCGAACCTTTGACAGAATTCTTTTTGTCGAGGCAATTAACAGAGGAACAGATTTACCTACAAAGGATAAAGCGAAACCATCACAAAATATAAAACCACCTGAACAACACGCTGAAGCACAAAATCCAAAGGAATTAGCAACCCCTGTCGGACGTTTTACAATCAAAGAAATCTTTGAAAAGAAGGATGATCTGGTCGGCAAGGTTGTTGAAGTAAAGGGAAAGATATCAAAATTATCCAGTCAAATCATGGGTAGAGATTGGGTTCACATTGAAGATGGGACAGGAGCAAAGCAGGAAAATAACAATAAGATTATCTTTCGTACAACTCAAGTTGGATTGGCTGTAGGTGACGAAGTTGTCGGGAAAGGTGTTTTATATGTCAATAAAGATTTTGGCTATGGCTACTTCTATCCGTTAATCATTGAGGATGCTGTTTTTAGTAAATGACTTTGAACAACGCATGCGGCATCCAATTAACTGGTTACTGTTGTTCATTGTGCTCTATTCTGAATCGCTTGGGACAGAAGTCATCCTGACCGCACTGGCCGAGGTATAAGGTAACTATGCCGACTACAAATACACATGTTCTAAAAAAAGCGTCGAACCTTTGCCCCGGAAGACAGGGGTGACTAGATTGCGGTAATGGCTACGGGAGCGGACAAGCACGCCCCGGTGATGGGCCCTAGTCAGGACTGATCTCAACCGGAGTATCTCCAGGCTTCGGTTCTACGGCTTAGAGTTTGCTCTGGATGGTGCCGGGAATCTGGTGGAGTTTTGGGATCAATCGACCACTAACAAGGTAGTACTACAATATTTAAATTATTCTCATTGACTGAAATTAAAGATGAGAACGGACACGGTTGGTACCAGGTACTATGTTCATGCTGCGACCCTTATGTCAACTGGCTGATAATGCAGCCTCAGGGATCCTGTTGCTTTGAACCATATGGCATGAATACTCGGCGGGGAAGATTATCAATAGCGTGGCGCGCCTTCGGGACTGATGGATAGCCGTTGCCCGCTATAATCGGTTTTTTTGGTGTTTTGATTTCTATACAAGTTGAACTTCGGCGTGTGATGATTGAGTGTTGGCAGACTGGAAATTCCTTTTTACTGATCGCTATTTGGAAAATAGATGTTATTTGTCGAGAATGTGTCCAGAGTGCGTCATTTGCTGATCACTGCCTTGGTGTTGATGAGCGCATCCATTGTGGCTTTTGCCGCGGAAATCGATAGCGTTACAACAAGAAATGTAGAGCTGGAAAACAGTCGTACTGCCATTAATCAAATCTTCAATCAACGAATCAAGGAGGGTATTGACGAAGCAAATCGGAAACGTATAAGCATACATGCATTGGGCGATCTTGAACTCTACCGAGAAGGTGAGTATTGCGACGAGCAAGTGCTCTACAAGGAACTCAGAAAGGCTATCTTTAAATCCAACTCCGTGACATGGGGGCTTAAGGGTTACCATCTCGATATTCAGTTGCGAAGCCTGCTTGTCAGGAACAGCTACTCTCTGCCTTTGAATGATTCGATCTATCGCGATATCGACTATATCGAGGGCATCTCACTGAATTTAAAGCAGCTGAGTGATGTGGTGAATGTTGAAGGCAACCTCATCGGTGTCGACAAGCTCGGCCACTTTTTTGCAGAAGGATGGCGTTATTTCGAGCTGATGGAGTACGATAGCAGGTCTCTGTCAGATGTGCTTGCCTGGGGTAGAGAGAAGGAGTCAGGCCTGTTTGGCTATAGCACTACCGGTATTTTTTCCTATGCTGACCTGGTCGCCAACTTCAATGGTATGCGTTTCTGGAACAAGGTGCTGCTTAAGCACGATGATCCCTTGAATGGCGTGATTGCCAATCTGTTGGAAAGGCCCTATGTCACTTGCGATATCCAGATCATCGATTCATTTAATGCCGGTGAGATCGTAAAGGCCTGGGAATTTAACGTCGAGTTCAAAATTGAGGATTTTATTGATGGAAGCTGGGATGAGGGGAATAACTGCAACAGCTACGCCGATCCGATCATCGAGGAAAAGGTGGTTAAGCGTATTCATGATATTGACCAAAACTTTACCTGTCCCTATCAAAAGGAGGCGTGTACACGGGCGCGTGTCAAGTATGGTGAATTATCAAGAAACCTGCTGCACCCATTTTGTTTGAGGGTAAAGTAATTGTGAATTTAATTAACTGCCAATGGAATTATTCCTAAACCTCGACTGTCATGCCTAAGTCGAGGTTAAGAAAAGTTGCTATATTTCCGCGGTTGATAGCGAATTCCACCAAACCATTGGAGTTGCGGTACCAAAACGCCTGACCTGCAGGAACCTCAGAGAATGTCCGTGCATAACCTAATCTAGTCCCCTTGATGAAAAATAACTTGTCAACCCTGACAGTTTCTGCGCTGATACCCGTCATCGCATTGCCGTAGTTATCGATATAGATAATTCGTCTATCATCGACTGGTAAATCATATCCAACTAATTGATCTAAATTGAGGGGGCTTCCCTCAACATCTTTGCCGGTCGCTAGTTTGGCGGCTACGGGTGCAAATAGATCCCGTCCGTGAAAGGTATCGGAGAGCTCGTGGGGGCGCCAGTCGATGGTCTCGATTTCGCATCTTTCGTGACGGCGTACAACAGGGATGAACAGGCCATTGTCAGGGCCGACAAACAGCTGCTTTTCACTCTTGATCATGATGGGCCGTCTGTTTCCCCCTACACCTGGGTCTACTACAGATAAGACCAGAGTATGCAACGGCAGCTTGTCGCAAAGGCAGGACAATAACAGCCCGGCAGATTGAGGATCGAACATCGGTGCATCCGCCATCAGTGTTACATGGGGTATCTCTGGAGCCTGGGTTGCGAGCACGGCTGCCATTTGGCCCTGGTAAGGACCGTTGGGGCCAAAGTCGGTATACATGGCGATCAGAGGGATTCGATGCTTATTTAAATGCATTGAGTTAGAATACACCCAATGAGCATTCCGCAGACAGAACACGACTACCAGAGTAACCTGCCGTACTACTCCTCGAACGGTGTGTATTCGATCTGTCGTTCATTTCAGCAGCGCGCAACCAGTAAGTAAAGAAGAGACTTAGCAGCGATAGATCATTAGGAAATTCTCATAATTAGCCTCTAGTTAACTTTATTATACACACGACGTTATTGCTGGAAACTAGTCTATATCAGCTGTTGCTGCTAGTCTGAGGTTGAGGATAAGCACGCAAGGATGTGTTAGAGCGTGTCGGCAGTAATGGTACAGACCTCACTCTGGCTGCTCACCGGCTCTTTCAGATACTGTAGAGTAGGGCATGGATGAATCGAAGAACGCCACTTGTCCCTCAAGCGTAAAGAATCAAGGCATAGGATTCGAGTGGTCCAAAACCAGTCGATAATTGCGGGTAATAACTAACGAGGAGGGTTCCATGACTCAAAACCAAAAAAGTCAGGGTCAAGAAACAGCGCCTGAAAACACCACTGACATGCGCCGTCGCAAGTTTCTCAAAACCTCGGCAGCCGCCGGTGCACTGACCATTACCGGCGTACCATTTATCGGTAATGCGGTAGCTGCCAAAACCACAACCTGGAAGATTCAAACCTCATGGCCCGGTGGAATAGGCCTGGAGGTGTTCAAGGACTGGTGTAACGGTATCGCTGAAAAAACCGGAGGTGAGCTGGCATTCAAACCCTTCGGCGCTAAGGATGTGGTTGGGGAGTTCCAGCTCTTTGATGCGGTGAAGAACGGGGTTCTCGATGCCATGAATCCCTTCACTCTCTACTGGGCCGGGCGCATGCCATTGGCGGTATTTCTTTCATCCTATCCCCTTGGGCTGCGCAATCCCCACGAGTGGGATACCTTCTATTATGGGCTCGGTGGCCTGGAGTTGGCGCGGGAAGCCTTTGGCAAGATGGGGCTCCATTTTGTCGGACCTATTCATCACGGCCCAAATATCATCCACTCCAAGGTGCCCATCCGCTCCATCGATGATTTTCGCGGACGCAAGATGCGCCTGCCCGGCGGCATGGTGGCGGAGGTATTCCAGGCGGCCGGTGCGAAGACTACCCTGCTGCCCGGCTCGGAGATCTTCCCGGCCTTGGAGAAGGGGACCATCGACGTGGCGGACTACGTGGGCCCGGCGATCAA
>QBVD01000023.1 GCA_003058525.1 gamma proteobacterium symbiont of Ctena orbiculata
CAGCAGAGTCGATTGGATTAGTGTTAACAGGCCCTAACATAACGATAGGGTGAAAAGGGTTACGGTAGACAACAACAGGGTTAGCGTTCATGTCTGACACCCAAGCCTCTCAGGAGCCACAAACGCTCCTTTTGCTCCAAAACATGACGCCACACCAGGTAGATAAAACCTGTCAGTACGATACCGACAAACAGGAACTTCTCCAGCAGATCCTGAAACTGGGTGGCGACAACAAAAAGCGTGACCGCCAGAAGCACCGATAATCCGAAACGCATGGCTGATGCCCGACACTCGGGTACCAGCGCCAAAGACATCATATACAGTGCAAGCGCATCCAGCCATGCTCTCAGCGTCCAAACCAGTGCAGCGCCCAAAATGCCGTAGTGGGACAAGGCCCACCACAGACCTGCCAGATAGATCGGCAACTCCAAAAGATGCAGCTTGGCAGACCAATCGGGGTGACCCGCCGACTGCACCAGAGAAAAAGGCACCAGAGAGAGCCCATAGAACAGAACCCCGACAGCCAGCCACTGCATCACCTGGTAACCATTGTCAGCAAATTCCTCGCCCACCCATAATTTCAAGCCATCGAATGAGAATACCGAGATCACCAGCAGCAGAGGAAACAGGGCGATAAAGATGTAACTGAGCCCTTTGTTGAACAGTTCAGCTGAGTATTTTCGATCCTGGCCCTGTTCTATAGCCAGTGTAGTCGATTGGGCAGGCAGCAAAACGGCGACAAAGGCGGTTGGTATAACCATCAATCGAAATACGATTTCATAGGGTGTCGTATAAAAGGCCACTGCGGTCACTGACAACACCGCGCCGATCACAAAACGGTCCATGGATACCATTAACGGCACGACAATGTTGCTCACCGTCATCCACCCGCCAAAACCGAAAAGCGGACGTAATTGACCGGGGTCGATTCGATAGTGTTGGCGTACCTCAGGCACGATTCGAAACATCAACATGAAGTGAGCCAGGACAGCGATGAATCTGCCAGCAACCAGTACAGCAACAATGGGATAAAGACTGGTGGAGAATGGCAATACTGCAACCGGACCGACAAAGGTAAATATACCCATAGGTATGCGTATGGCTGTTAATAACTTAAATTGCTGATAGGCTGCAATCACACCTCGCAGGCCAACTGTGATAATAACGAATGGAATCGACACGGAGAGGAGATAGAAGGCCTTCAACGTCTCCTGTTGCAATTCGGACGGAACCTTCAACACCGAGCCAACCAACCAGGGTGTGAGCCAGAAGATGACAACAAATCCGATCACGCCAAGGACAGTCATCAGGATCATAGCCGTCCATACCAGGCCGGGTATCTTGTGGTATTGATGTTCACCTAAGCACTTTGCAACCAATACCGTCAACGCACGTCCAAGGCCAAAATCAAACAGACTGAAGTAACCGACGAACATCCAACTGATTGCCAACAGCCCAAAACGGTCTTTGCCAATGCCGTCAATCAGGATTGGTATGGTGATGATGGCGACAAGGAAAGGGACAATGATACTCAGCAAATTCCAGACGACGTTCTTGGCCAGTCGGCCACCACGTGTCAGTTCATTATCTTCGGCGCTCATGATCAGCTACGATTCCGGACAGAGAGTCATGTATCCAAGCACTCCAAAATTTCAAATCGTTATGAGGCCTAAACATAACTATGCCTGCAGACCACAAAACTCCGAAAGAGTGGCGTTCTAGAAAAAGATCAAACCCGCTTAAGCCCAGCGCCAACCGTGCTTGTGATAAAACACAAACGCCGACTTGGCAAACATGAGAATATGCTTGATTCCCTTTTTTGAAGCGTTGCCTCCACCATGGACAATACGCACATCCGGAACATAGGCGATGGTGGAGCGTTTGCCTATCCTGATTGACAGGTCGAAATCTTCAAAGTAAACAAAGAAATCCGGTGAAAAGCCTTTTACATTCACCAACACATTGTGTCGTACAAACATAAAACAGCCACTGGCCATAACTTCCTTACTGAGCGTACGTCCCTTTAAATCGTAGCGCATCTCATATTCCTGCAGACGCTCCGCAAAATATCGCTTCACGAACCTTGGTGCAAAACCACGCAAAAACAGATCGAGAACCGCGGGATAGCGCTTGCAAAGATACTGCTTGTAACCTTCCGGGTCTTCAGAATAGGGGGATAGCAAACCGATGTTGGGATTGTGGTGCATATATTTGATCGCCTTCAGAAAGGCATCTTCGAGCACTTCCACATCGGGATTGATAACCAGATGATAGTCGCTCTGTTCATTCAGGATTACCAGGTTATGGGCGGCGCCATATCCAATATTACCGCCCGTCCCAAGCACCATCCACTCATGTACGCCATTATCGAATACCCGTGATGCCAGGTGCTTAACCTGGTTCAGAATCCCACCATTGTCGACAACCACAACCTTGGCCTTGAGATCCTGCAACTCCTCGGCGGCATAGTCAAGGGACCTGACTATGCTCACAAGCGTCTCCCTAAGGGTAGGCAGGCCGCTATCATAGTAGACAATGGATATTACGAGTTTCATGACAATTCCAAGTCACATCAAGCACAAACCGGAAGGAGGAAAAAACTACTGCTTTTTAGTAGTCTTTTGGCCACTACTTTCCGCTGCCTTCCGTTTGATCTCCTGAATCTTGGCCAACTGAGCACGGTAAGTATCGACCAGACGATCAACACCGCTCGGCTTCAGATATCCCTGATTGCCCGCAGCCACATAGGTACTATAGGTTGCAGATGCCGACATCAAGGCTGCATTGACCAACGGCAGAGGTTTACCCTCACTTTTGATTTCGTTGGCCAAGGAAATGAAACGTTCGGCCACCGCTGTAAATTCAGCAAATTCTGTTTCTTGATCAGACATCGTCATCCTCGTCGTTTACACCCTTCCAATTCAGTGAAAAATCCTCTGCGATACGCGTCAAGTTCGGATTGTAGGCTGGATCACGCTGCAACAGAGGTCCATATTTTTCTAGCATATACTCGGCTTCACCACTGAAACGCTGTTGTTTTTCCGGTGTGTCCTCCGCACCACGAGAGGCCGATTCGTGATGATAAAGCTCCGCATAGGGCGTCCAAAGATTGTAATAACCAGCTTGATAAATACGAATACAGAGATCCACATCATTGAAGGCAACCGCGAGATGTTCACTATCAAAACCGCCCACGGCATCAAAAACCTCCCGCCTAAGCAACAGACAGGCAGCTGTCACCGCAGTGTAGTTCTGAATCAACACGGAACGCCCCATGTAGCCTTTGTTGTCTTTACTCGAATATTTCATGGCATGGCCTGCCACACCCCCAAGACCCAAAACTACACCACCGTGCTGTAATCGGTCGTCCGGATACCAGAGCCTTGCGCCGACGGCGCCTATCTCGGGTCTGACGCCGTGACTCACCATCTCTCCTAACCAGTCTGGAGAAATCACTTCGATATCGTCATTCATGAAGCAGAGCAGTTCCCCACTCGCATGTTCTACGGCAAAGTTGTTGATGGCGGAAAAATTAAAGGGATGGTCATAGTGCAATACCTTGGTAGCGCCCTGGCTGTCGAGCTCAGTTAGATACGCCAGGGTCGCCTGATCATCGCTTTGGTTATCGACAATGATAAACTCAATATTCTTGTAATCGCTCCTGTCACGTATGCTTTCAATGCATTGGCGCAATAATTTTTCGCCATTACGGGTTGGGATGATTATCGAGACAAGCGGCCGGGAATCCGGCAGTTGATACCGCACCCGGATCATACCATCGATATACTCCGACTCCGTGACATCGGCTTCAAGTCCGCGAATATCAAGATCGTCCTTAACCGCACGCAGGGCGGCATCCATTGCATAGGATTTTGCCTCTCCGCCCGAGGCAGTGCTTTCCGGTATCGCACGCCAATGATACAAGATCCATGGTATGTGACGCACCTGCTTGCGAGGATCGATCTCCCGCAAACACCTGAGCGCCAGATCGTAGTCCTGCGCGCCCTCGAAACCTTCACGCATTCCGCCCACCTTCTCCACCAGGGAACGCTTGTAGACGCCGAAGTGACAGATCATGTTGTGGGAGCGCATCAGATCCGGATTGAAATCCGGCTTGAAGTAGTGGTCGAATCGCACCTCTTCATTATTCAGCTTGTCTTCATCGGAGAAAACAATCTCAGCATGCGGATTGAGAATGATCTCCTGGGCCACAAAATAGAGTGCAAAGTCAGCCAATTGATCATCGTGATCCATCAGGGCAACATAATCCCCGCTTGCCATGGAAAAGGCGGAATTCGTGGCATTCGAGATGTGGCCGTTCTCCTCCCGGTAGATGACCTTGATGCGTTTGTAACGGCGCATGTATTCATCCAACACGCGCTTTATATGTGGTCGCGTGGATGCATCATCCGCGATACACAACTCCCAATTCTCATAGGATTGTGCAAGCACTGAGTCGAGTGCGGCCCGCAGCAAATATTCATCGACGTTATACACCGGCATGACAATCGAGATGAAAGGCCTGTCAGGATGTTCATTGAGCTGTTCAACCATTTCAAGGGTCGGCACACCGACTGGCTCCACATCCCTGATCCACAACGAGTAGTCATAGGTTGGTGATGACTCGGTATTCAACTGTTCGCGTATAGCCTGTAGACCACCTAGTTTCCAAAGCCGCGCTGCCTCCCGGCTCCAGTCACGTATCAGACCTGGCTCTTTCCTCAATTTCTTCAGCTCCGGCGCAAACCTACGCATTAGCCGTAATGGCCTGGTCAACGCCATGTAGACGCGCCAACCTCGACTGTTCACGACAGCCCGAAGATCCTTTTTAGTATGTTTAAGGTCATTTTTGAGCCAAAACAGGTCATGGTTCATGGAGCGATTACTCCTGTCCATAATCTGCAGCTGACTCTGCAATTCACTCCTCAGACTACGCTCCTTCGCTAAGGCGTTGTACGCTTCCCGGGCCTCCCTGATCGCATTCTCCATAGCCTCTCTGTGCCTGAGCAACTCATCGTTCAAAGTACCCAGTGCCTGCTGTTGATCCTGCAGAATCCTGTCCCGCTCTTCCACCATTTTGAGGCGTGTCTCTGCGGTACTGCCTGCCTGATGCAATTCATCGAGAAGATTTCTATAGACCTCGACCGAGGCCTGCATCGGCTTGTCGTTGAGGACAGGAAATTTCTCGACAGTGACACTGCTGTCCGGGGTTGCAGAGACGATGTACTGAAAGGCTGCCGCATCCGGCGTATGAAACAGCGCAAGCCCCCGTTCACTCGCCTCAAAACCCATCCTCTCCAGCCGCTTCTCAATTTCGGAATCGGCCATATCGTGAAAGGTGTAAGTCAGCTCGTTAACCCTGAAGCCGCTGCGGGCAAACATCTCGCGTAAAGAGCTGTAGGTAAACAGATGCAGATGGGTGCGATCAAGGAGCCCCGTATCCTCATAGGTGAAACGCCCTTCCAACAGTTCGAGACGAAGCGAAGCATGGGCGCCATTGGGCAAGGAGGCGAGAAGGATTCCCCCGTCACTCAACAGATGGGGAAGTTTCTTGAGCAGGGCAATGGGATTGCGCAGATGTTCGAGAATATCGGCACAGGTGATGATATCGAAGCGTTCATCACCAAGGCTCTTCAGCCAGCCTCTGCTTTGCACATCCCCGACGATGACACGATCGCAAACCGCTTTGGCTCTGTTCGCCATGCTCCGGTCGATCTCAACGCCCACCACATAGCAATCCTTCTCCCGCCGCAGATAGTCCGACATGTAGCCGGTCGCACATCCCAACTCAAGCACCCGGCTGCCTGCCGGTATCCGTTTAACCAACTGGGTATGGGAATTGTTTTCGACATTCAAATCGAGTTTAAAATCGTATTCAGCCACGTGGATACTATCGACGTATTAGTTGGATTGGTTACTTATCGGTCAGCTACTCGAACCATATCAGAGCGTCACTGACTTAGACACGGATAAATGTTGGTAAAAGTACCGACCCGCGCCAACCGCTTCACTCAGCACTTTGCTGCTGTTGCTTTTGCGCATACGCTTCGACTTTATCTTCATAGATGCCGGCCTTGTTTTTCTTCAGAAGCCCATCGAAGTAATCATCACGCCGATTCTGGATATAATCACTCTTCATTGTCTCAATGATCTTATCCTTTACCTGTTCAAAGGATAATTTCTTTGGCGAATAGCGGTTAACCAGCTTAATGATGTGATAGCCAAACTTGGTCTCTACTATATCGCTGATCTCTCCCGGTTTATGCATCGCCACCACTGCCTCGTCGAAGGATTCAACCATAGAACCCCGTTTGAACACTCCCAATGAACCCTGATTCTTCAGGGTCACCGTATCCTCTGAATAGACCATGACAAGGTCCTCAAATGAGCTTTGGCCACTGTCGAGCTCCTCCTTCACCTTCTTGATAATCTCGAGCGCCTCTTCCTTGGGATGGTGCTTGGGCAATCTGTCCGTCGTGGAGATCAGGATATGTTTCGCTTCAAATCGTTCGGGTATCGTGTAGGCTTCGGGATTCCCCTCATACTGTTCCCTGGCCGCCTGCTCGAAATCCGGAATTGGTTCGGCGTCGATCTGCTTCAGTCGCTCCAAATAGAGCAGTTTTTCCCTTTGGCGGCGAAGCTTGGCCTGAAACAACTCTGAATCGCCGAGGCCGTTTTTTTCAGCCTCTTCGGAGAGGGCGCGAATCAGGTAGATCTGGCGCAACAGTTTCAATAACTGATTGTGGTCTGCCACGACCTTGCTTCTGGCATCCTCCGGCCCACTCAATAACAGAGCGTCCAGGTCAACATCCTTGACCTCAATTCCTCCGCCGAACATCAAAGTCTCGCCGGCTAATGATGCGACAGGTGACAGGCAAAGCGCCATTGTCAGTAACAAACAGAACTTCATAGATAACCTCTAAGATATATGCAGATAGTAAGTCGGGAATTATACGGCGGCACTATCAGCAACGCCATTGCTCTATAGACGACAACACAAGCAACCGGTTCAAAATCAAAAGTTAAATCAAACCCTATTCAATAAGTAACTTCAATACTTGCTCCAACCTGAAGCAGATTTTCATCAGATTGCAACATGTGGAACTTAAAAACCGCCACGCAATTTCAGGCATAAAAAAAGGCAGGCCTTTCGGCCTGCCTTTCCACGTTTCGCTTACGCGATTCGTACTTGGTTACGGAGTACGGTTGACGCTGCGGATCAGGTCAACGGTCTCACCCAGCTGGGCAGGACCGACATCACCCGCCATGGCGGAGAAGCCGATAACCGGAACACCAGTCCACACGCCGGCTGCACCTGGGACACCACCAACAGCCTCAACCATCGCGATAATGCTAGGATGAGTAGTGTAGTCATACGCAGCAGCAGCGCTGATGGTTACCCAACCAGCCTCGAAGCCAGGATCCAGGTTCCAATTGAAGACGTTGGCAGCAGGCGTACCCAGAACAGACTGGTTACCGCCAGCAGAACGGTTCACGGAAACAACGTTAACCTCACGCTCCAGGGCTACGATGGTCGGCGCATTGATCGGTACCGGTGAGAAGTCACTGGAACCGGCAACAACCTGGGCCACCTGCTCTTCATAGTCGTAGTAGACCAGACCCACTTCAACATCAGGTGACGAAGCTTCGTAACCGGCATTGGTACAATGGATACCTGATCCAGGTGCTGTTTCCGGATAGTCGTTTGCAGGCGTACCCAGAGTCGTCAAGGCGACAGTGGCACCATCATCGACACCATCGTTCAAGGTACCTGCACAAGGTGCCAGAGGACCGGCGCCGTCCAGATCCAGAGTCAGGATACTACCGTTGTAGATACCATGCTTACGCATCGGAAAGGTTGCGACGATATCGGTCTCACCATTGATGCCGGCCTCGACGAAGTAAGGCGCGGAGATTGCATCAGCACTGAGGACGATAGCCATCGGTAGCGGATTGGAACCCATGGGAATCGACGGATTCGGCGCGATGTCGTTGATGGCGCCCGTGTCCAACTCGACCAACGGTAAGGGCCCCGTAGTTTTCACACCGGCACCGGTGTTGTCCAGCATGTTCGCAACCACCACATCACCGGATGCCAGCGAAGGCAGCAGGTAGTTGGACTGATCGTCTGACTGGTAGTGCTGTGCGACCGTGGCATAATCGTCAACGTGAGTACCCTGCTCAACGAAGGCGGCACCTGTCCCGGTGTTGATCATGATCGAATAGGCGTTGATACCACCGGTGGGCTCAACAAGACCTGCGTTCATGGTGTCTGCATAAGGGGCAGCAGGACCACCCGCATCTTGCGCAACACCTTCAGTCGTCATTGCGCCAGGCTCGAAACCATCGATATTGACCGCGCTAGCCGCACCGGCAGTCCAGGCATCATCGACGACTGTGCAGTCTGCAGGCATACCAGTGGCATCATGCAGTAGGCCGGCCGGAATGGAGCGGTCGCCAGCTGCGATAGTGACCGTGCCGTCAGCAATACCGGTTCCATCGATCTCAGCTTCCAGACCGCCGTCATTAGCAGGTCCAGCACCGTCAGCGATTACACCCATCTCGATGATCTCGACGTAACCTTCGGTCAGATCCTCATCGGTGGTAGCGGTGTAGATGTTGCGGAAGTCTACGCCAGCCTGCAGCAGGGCCTTGCCAGGATAGGTACAAGTCTCGTCTTCGGTGATGATGTTGGCAACAGAGCCATTCAGACGAATGGTGGCGTTCCAGACATCAAAGGGTGACATGTAGACGTTGAAGTCGAGCACGTCGGCAGAGATACGGGACTCACGGAATCTAACCTTGACAGCCTTGTACTCGCCTGTGGTATTGGTGATGTTGATGTTGGTGATAAAGTTGTTGTTTACATTGTAGTAAGGCAGCAGCGCAACTTGACCTGTTCCGTCTGTATTGACGTGAGCCGCATTGACTCCGGCAGTAGCGGTAGCCATAAGCATGGCTGCAGCGATCTTAGATTTTCTCAACACAGTTGTGTCTCCTATTACTTTTGCGTGTTAACACTAAAAAACTAACTGAGCCTGTTTATGCGGCCAGCTAAAAGCCTTGAGATCAGGCGCATGTCGAGGATTATCGACCTAAACCCAAGACCGTGCAAGGGAATGATCATTCCTTTTGTGAGGGAGGTCTCAGCAACAAGTCACCTTACACTCCTAATTCTCACGCAGGGAAGTCTAACATAAATCCTCTACCTAACAAACGCTATTCTAGCAAAAAAAACAAAAAATGTTGCAAATTTACCAAAAAAGACACTAACTACTTGAAAACAAAAGAGATATATTTTGTAGCCTGTTGTAAATAGTGACTTGACCAAATGGGATTACGGCTTGAAAAGCACCCGAATTTTCCAGTTATAGAGCAACTTTAATGATGTATGATCGACACCCTTAAAACATAAACCCATAACTTATTGAATTATAGGTAAATTGTTATGCGTGTATCAAAAATACAACAAGTTGTCATATGTGTGGTTAATTCATCGTGGGAAGAAAACCCCAATTTCCATCCCCATCTTTTACCCACTTTTCCTTGATCTGGTTGCCTGTCTCGACAGGCCCCTTCATGAGTGGATAACGGATAACAACCCTTATATCGACCACTGCAGTACAAACTTCAGCGGACTCGCAGGATACCTCCGATACCTCAGCCGATTTCCAGATTCCCACCCCTTTCACTGTCTTCTGATAGTGGGGAAACGGCGTCACCTGGCGATAGCCGGTCGACAGATATTCATACGCGGACTCCACGCGCCCCTCTATCAACAACCCCCAGCGCTCCTGCGCCCTTTTCGCGACGATCTCCTGATCTGACATCGCCTCATCGTGAGGCGCCATGGCGCAGCCCCCAACTATCAGGGGGATTGCCAGCAGGGCCAACCATTTAAAGCGCTGTAGGCAAGCAACTCTCATAATCATAGTCATAATCATAATATTCATGTCCAATTGAAGAGGGCCGATTCTACGAGACCGCAATAAAGGCTTCAATCCCTCACCATGTCCTTATACTTCGCCCCAAAACATGGGCAGCGCCGACCATTGCCACCAGCGGCCGGGGTTGATACGGATCCTGCGCTCGATATCCGCCATCAACAGGGCCATTGATTCATCGGCGGACAATGCGCCCGCTTCATGAGCCGGTAAAAAATCGAGCATCAATCCATGCCTGTGTTCCTCGACACAAAAAGGCTGTATCAGGGCGCCGGTCTTTTTCGCCAGTTTAATCGTACCTTCGGGAAAAAAGGCCTCACGACCGAAAAACGGAACGCCTACCAGTCCGGCACTCCCCTTCGCATAGGGGACATCAAGCAATATGGCGATCGGTTGTTTCCGCAGTGCCTCCAGCAAAGGGCGCATGTTGGCTGCGCCGGGCATCAGAAAGTCCCCCCGATAGCAAGCCCTCAGGCGGGATAGTTTCAACTTGCGATATCTGAACTCGGGCCCGGCAAGGCCCCAGGTGTTCCGCTCTTCATCATCCCTGGCCAAGGCCCCTGTTGCAATACCGTAAGCCGCCGTGGTCACACCCAGCATCCAGAATCGTCCCAGGTGGGCGCCGGCGAAGATCATCGGCCTGCCGTCCCGTCTCGCCTCCAGGACCTGCTGAAAGTTTTTGACTTCGATGGTTTTGGCCACCTGCTCCACGGTTCTCAAGCGCGGATAGTGCCAGGTATCGAGGATCTCCCTCTGCTGCAAGCCATAGAAATAACCGGTCCACTGTCGATATTGCGCCGTGGATTCGCCCGGAATGGCCCGACTCATCTGATGGGCTATCTGTTCGGCCATATCTTTCTGCCATGCACACTCCCACTTACCGTAGAGACTCGCCAGTCGATAGGCGATATAGCGTGGGAACCGGGACAATACAGGAAAGAGCAACCTGTATTTCAGCGCCAGATCCCAGTGCTCAAATGGCTGCCGCATGTTTCACCGGCCCCCATTGATGGGCCATTTTCACCAATCCCACCTCGCTGCTTTCGTGTCGTACCTTGAACTGGCAGCAGACCGGGCGAGAATCGTAGACGTGTAATCCGCTGCGGTCGATCAACCAGGCCTCCAAGGCATAGTCACCCGACATCAACATCAGAGGATCGAACAGTAAGCGCACACCATGAACAGTCCCATCAATGGGCAGCAGATTGCATTGATCGATCAGAGTCGAGACACCGTAGACCTGCAGACCGTCATTGCGGATCAGCACCAATCCGATATGCACGTCATCGACCGGGCGCGCTCCGATCTCCGCCCGTACATTGATCGCCAAGGCGTCTCCCTGCCGGAAAAGCGGGGCGCCCTCTGCGGTATCGACACCCCCCTCGAGGGTGACATCCTGCAGGTAGACATCGCTCACCGCATCTGTCTCTGCAGATAGTCGTTGCCCCGAGGGACTGCCGCCCTGCCGGGAACGGACATAATCCTGATAGTCATCCACTACCGTGGCGGAATCGCCCTGGGCCATGATCACACCATGATCCAGCCAGATCGCCTGCTCACACAACTCTTTCACCTGATAGAGATTATGCGAACAAAATACCAAGGTGCGCTTTTCGTCGCGAAATCCCATCATTCGATCCATGCTCTTCTTCTGGAACAGTGCATCACCGACCGACAGGGCCTCGTCCACAATCAGCACATCGGGCTCGATCGAGGTCACCACCGAAAAGGCAAGTCTCACAAACATCCCTGAGGAGTAGGATTTGACCGGCCGCATTATGGCGTCACCCAACTCGGAAAAGGCGATGATATCGGGTATGCGGGCCTTGGTCTCAACTGCACTGAGGCCGAGCATCGAACAGGCCAGACGAATATTCTCCAAGCCTGAGAATTCCGGATGGAATCCCGACCCCAACTCCAGGATGGCCGACTTACGCCCTTCTATGTGCAGGGTGCCGGATGAGGGTTGCAAGGTGCCTGCCAGCAGTTTGAGCAGTGTCGACTTGCCGGCCCCGTTGTCGCCAATGACGCCGAACGTCGCGCCTTTCTCGATGGTCAGATCGATTGGAGTCAAGGCCTTGATCTCAGTATGAAAGGGCCTCTTCAACAACCACTCCTTGAAGAGGTCCGCAGGCTTTGCGTACTGTCGATAGTTTTTCGACAACTGTTGGGCTTGAATCGCGATCACAGAAAGTCCTTGGCGCGATGCTGAAGACGCATGAACAGGGCTCCGATCAGGAGAGTCAGGAGCAAACTTGCTATGGCCAATACTGCCAGATCTGAAACAGGCCACTGGTTTTCCAGAATTACGGCACGGTAGGACTGAACCAACCAAGTGATCGGATTGGCTTCAATTATGGAGCGATATTCCTCAGGGACCATCTCCAATGGATAGATGATCGGCGTGGTGAAAAATAGCGCGGTCAACAACATGGGTAACAATTGACCCAGATCTTTGATAACCACGGACAGGAGCGCCACCAAAGGCGCCAGCGCGAAAGTCAGCAACAGTCTCAAGGCCACCAGCAGAGGCAACAACACCAACGTAACCCCCGGAACATATCCCATCAACCAGGCAGCAACAATCAAAATCAAAAGACCGGTCACCTCCTGTACCAGGGTACCCATCGTCGCCACCGCAGGAAAGACCGCTGGCGGCATTTGAGTTTTAAGCAGCAAGTCACGGTTTTCCATCAAGCTGCCGCCGGCCCGCAGCAAGCCATCCTGAAACGCGCTGAACGGTATCAGGGCCGCAAACAGATAGAGGGCGAAATCGCCGGTGTCTCCACCGGGCCGAAAACTGACCTTGAGAATTCCCGAGAAGACAAAGCTGTATACAAGCAACAGAAACAGTGGCTGCGCCAATAGCCAAAGCGGGCCCAGCAAGGTGCCTTTCAGCCTCAGCAGGGTATCGCGTCGCACCATCAAGATCAGACTCTGACGATGGCGAAAGAGATCTAGATAAAGCTTGAACAATCGTCTTAAACTTCCAGCAGGATGGGTTGGGAGTGCATCATACAACAGTTGATTCTCAATGCCGAATCGTATCGCCACGTGGTTCGCTTAACAGGTGATGTTCGTGGTAACGTCTATACCGAAGGAGCCACACCATCAGCCGTGACAAGGACGGGCTTCTATCCGATCGAGATTGTACCCTGCCACGATTTTATGAGGGCAAAGTTGAGCGGACTTTTATCTATCGTGCGTCCACATGTGACGACGTCAATATCCATTCTGGCGCTGTTGGCGATAACCTTTATTGCCAATCAAAGCGCACTTTCCGCATTCTGGCGATTCGACGACGGCTGGCTTCTCGATTACGCCAGTCGCTTTTCACCTTCAGACTACTTCCTCAATCCGGCAATCACACGGGGTTATTCGTTAAACAACCTCACACCATTCAATCCTTTCATATATGACATGAACCTCTGGTTGCTCGGTGTATCACCCCGGGGATTCTACCTCCAACACCTAGTGGTAATGGCCGGGTGCGCGATCACCACGTTTCTGTTGCTCCGCATCTGGCTCGCCCCACGCTTCGCACTCGCGGGCAGCGTTCTTTTTCTGGTCGGGGCTCCGTCATTGATCGTTTCTCAACAACTGATGGTTGGCCACTATCTTGCCGGACTGATGTTCAGCATCCTTTCAGTACACGCCTATGTACGCAGTATCGAAAGAGAGAGTTGGCGGCTTGCCCTGGCCGCACTGCTGTTCTATATGTTGGCCACCGCCTGTAAAGAGATCTATGTTCCACTGCCGGTTACCTTGCTTTTCATCCGTAAAGGCACACCGGGCAGGCGCATCATGCATGCAGCGCCAATGTTTGGCTGGATACTCTGCTATACCCTATGGCGGTATCTCGTATTGGGCAGCTTGATCGGTGGTTATGACGCCATGTCCCACGGAAACACATGGTCGGAAAAGCTGTCGCAGCTTGTTGGAATCCCCCATCTACTGTTTGGCGCCGCGCCTCTGAACATCGCCGTGATGGTGATGGTTGGCGCACTGGTCAGTATCACACTGTATAAAAGAAGACTCAATCTGCCACTGACCACGGTAATTGCAGCTGCTGTTTTACTGCCGATGATTCCATTGCTTGAGTTTCCCGGGATCACACGACCGAATCGTCATCTATTTCTACCTTGGTGGCTGATTTCCGTCATTTGCGCGGTTGCTGTCGCCAACCTGCCTTCATCGAAATATCCCTATCGCATGGGCATCAGCCTGTTCTTGATAGTTGGGGTGGCCATTCATGCCCACCAGGTGCGAAGCAGTGCTCAACCCGGACTTCATGCCTTTGATACCAAATACCGCCTGTTCGCTTCGCAAGCACCCGATACGATCTACTTTTCAAGCAATAAGGATGCTTATCACCAGGAGACTATATTAAACGGTATCAGGAATGCCCTCAACAGGGTACACGGCGCCAAGCTGCAAAGAGTTGGTATACTCACGAAAAGAGAGAACCTAACCAGGCTCAACAATAGAAAGTTTTCCATTGTGCAATATGATCAATCATGCAATTGCATACGAGAGATGGAAGACCCATTACCCGAAAATGGGAAATCCAAGCATAGTGGGCAGCCCGGGGTGCTCGAAGTGGCCCTCTCTCCACCCTATCCACCGCTGTTTGAATATGCCACTGGAGAACTCGAGCACATCAGCGTAGAGGGCAATAACCTAAACATCAAAGGCTGGACCGAACTGAGCAACGAAGATCTTGAACAGCAGTTCTTGATCGTCATGCCGGGCAGACCGGAACAGACACGGCTCACTTCAATCCAAACAGAGACACAGAATAAACTCATGCAGAGGTACAGCTTCGATCTACGCCTGAGTTATAGCGATGAGACAACGGCAGAACTTTCCCGGTCGAGGATCTGCCTGTTGACGAGATCCATGCTGACACCCGTTAGACTGATTCGCGACGCCAACCATCACGGCTGTAACGGATTTCTGAGTTCCAATCGATGAGTTACTCCTCCTTGCGAAGTCTCGTCGAAAAAGCTGTTTCGTTGCAGTTTTCACGCTACTTGCTGGTTGGCATCGTTGCCTGGATCATTGATTTCATGGTCTTCGTTTTGAGCCATGCCGCAATCGGTGTCGTTTGGGCGCAGACAGCGGCAAGAATCAGCGGTGCTGTCACCGCTTTTGCGGGCCATAAGGTATTTGTTTACAACAACAGAGACTTTACTCGACGCCAGTTAGGCAAACAGGCATTCGGCTATCTGCTGCTTTGGGTGTTCTCATACTTACTGAGTGTCGGTTGTATCATTCTGTTTACGGACCAACTGGGGCTCGAACCCATCCCGGCGAAACTGGTCACTGAAATTATCCTGGTCGGCATCAATTACATTACAATGAAGCGGCTGATTTTTCTTTCATGAGCCGGAGAGACCCATGCTTATCTCACTGATTGTTCCAATCCACAATGAGCAGGCCGGACTAGCACGTTTCTGGCAGGCTGTCTCGGCATCGTTGAAACAATCCGGCTATACGTTTGAAGTGGTCATGGTGGATGACGGATCCACGGATGACTCTTGGCAGTTGATCTCTGAATTGACCACTGCAGGCCAATCGTCGATCGATATTACGGCAATTCGTTTAAGTCGAAATTTCGGTAAGGAGGCCGCTATTCTGGCCGGCCTCCGCCGGGCCGGCGGCAACGCCGCTATCGTCATTGACGCCGACCTGCAACACCCACCGAAACTGATACCAAAAATGTTGGAATTGTGGGACAAGGGTAAAATCCCGATTGTGGAGGGCGTGAAACACAAACGCCAGCATGAGTCATCCCTAAAACGCTTCGGGGCCACCCTTTATTACCGTGTATTCAAGCTATCGAGCGGACTTGATATGCGGGGTGCCAGCGATTTCAAGTTGCTCGATCGGCGTGTCATCGATCACTATATCAATCTGCCGGAAACCGCTCGTTATTTCCGTGGCCTGACCGCATGGATGGGATTCGATTCTGCCGCCATCGAGTTTGAACCGCCAAACAGAGAGGCGGGGATGAGCGGATGGAGTTTCCGTAACCTGTTGGCGCTGGCCAGAACGACCATTATCAGCTTTTCGTCACTGCCGCTCAGAATCGTCACATGGCTTGGATTGATTGGACTGATCTTCAGTCTGGGTTTGACCATCCAGACCCTGTGGTACAAATGGATGGGGTACGCCGAAGCGGGATTTCCAACCATCATTCTGCTGATTCTCGGCATCGGCAGTATGATTCTCTTCGGCCTTGGTTTAATCGGAGAATATATCGGAGAAATATATCGTGAAGTGAAAAGAAGGCCTTCATATATTGTCTCCGATATACACTCGACCTCTGACCGCGGCGGAAATCCCGGTAACGAACATCCAACCGATACTGAACTGGCCTCAATGCACAATGATGATTACGAATAAGCGTCACACATTGAACTTCATACGACGATACCGATCTCAGTCCTAGTTTTGATAAGATCAAAAAAACCGAATTGAACCATTTCATGACACTCAGGAAATATTGTAACGATGAGACGTTTAAACATTACTTTATTGATTACAGTACTATGCTGTTCCTTACCCCTCTTCGCCGGTGAACTTGCTTCCGATAAACAGCAGTACAGTTATACCGTTGGTGTTCAGATCGGCAAGATGCTACGAGCCCAGCAGACTGGAGAGCTTGTTATGGAGACATTTATCCAAGCCATTGAAGACTCTCTGCATAACAGAAAATTGAAGCTCGACGCGAATCAGATGCGTGCCGCCATGAAAAAGCATTATGCAAACATGGAAGCGCAACGCGCTAAATCCGCAACGGAAAACAGCGCCCAGGGCACCGCCTATCGTGAACAGAACGGTAAGCGCCAAAACGTCGTGACCCTGAAAAGCGGACTACAGTATGAGGTGATGGAAGCCGGCAACGGCGCATCACCACAGACCGGTGATGCGGTAGAGGTGCACTACCATGGCACCCTTATCGACGGATCAGTCTTCGATAGTTCCCGACAACGGGGAAAACCGGCTAGATTTGGTCTGGACAATGTAGTACCCGGCTTCAGGGAGGCCCTGCTTCTGATGAAGCCCGGGGCGAAATGGAAAATTGTCATACCACCTGAGTTGGCTTATGGTGAACGGGGGGCAGGCAAGAAAATAGGGCCCAACGAGACGATAATCTTCGAGCTTGAACTCATCAAGGTGGCGGCGAAGCCTAAATCCACTAAACAGTGAGAAGTTACCGCAGGATTGACCGGCTTAACCCTGTTGTGAATTCAGACGCTCTTCCACATATTTTTTCATATTCAGTAAATCAACCGTGGAGAGCGTCTGGATAGGCTTCATACCACTCAATCGAATGGATGTCAGATAGATGGGATATCGCTCGTCACTGTTGCGAATGCCGTGAATATATTCAAAGGTTGCGGCATAAAGATCAGCGCCATACTCCAGACGGGTAAACTCCTTGTCGCCACAAATCAGGGAAACCGGTTCTCTCCTGGTCATACTGGAATCACCGATCATGGTTAGCTCCAGATAGTCATCACCATCCACCAAGGGTACACGCCGTTGTTCAGTGTAATACAGCCCATCCCTGTCAATGGAGAGTTGATGAAATTCCGGCTCAAGCAACAGATCGCTTGGCGTATCCAGAACAAGATTACGCAGCTGCTGCAGGCTGTTGAGGAAACGACGCTGCTGTCGCATGAGAAATCGGGGACTGTCTACCGCAATAGTCTGCTGAAACAGGGCTCCCTGCTCATCAAGGACATAGATTTCAGCATGCTTTTTCTGGATTCTGAAGAAGAGTTGTATAACATCCGGTTTATTTAACTTATAGAGTACCGGATAGGGACTGTTTACGAGTATCTCAGGATCGAATTCGAGGGCACGGTAAGTCTGTTGCGGTAGTTCCAACTCGTCGATCAGACTCTCGAATGACTCCAGGCTTTGCCAGACAAATCCTGACTCAGCCTGCTTCTGTACGATAAAAAAGGCCCTTCCCATACGGAACACATAGCGGCCATTATCGAATTCGTCACCGCTGAATCGATGAATCACGTGATTGAACAACTCTGTGACTCTCAATGCGATCTGGCCACCCCTTACGCCCGAATAGCTGTAGGCGCGTATCAGAGAGCGCGGCAGGTCCCGTTCAGGCTGCAGATTGAGGATATAGCAGAGCACATCCATCAATCCCTCAGCCCCCTCGTGACGCGACACCTGCAGCTCCCCCCAGCTGGTCTGATGTATCTTTTCCAGATTCATTACCAGATTGGTGCGCGACGAAGCAAAACTCAGTGGATCGTGACGCTCACTGGTTAGTTGCATTCCCTCCCTGGTCAGATGCTCCATCGGATCAACGCCGATATTGATAAACAGCGCACTCAAGACAATCGATGCCGGCTTGGCGAGAGTCGCCATACCCGCAGATGGGGGCATGTATTGGGGAAAGAGGCGGCTGACGCTCCTCTGCAGTGAGAGCAACTCATCACGTGGCAGTGCAGACTCACCCGCATCGTAGGTAATAAGGGTGCCATTTCCCCAAACCTGATTGACGTGGCTCCACAACAGGATCTCGATCAGATTATTTGAGATCTTTATCGGCCGATGTTCGATTGACTCTCCCACTTCCAGTTTACCGCGATATAACATCCATGCCGGCTCCCCATCCCTTGTCGGGCGATAGTGGAGTGAAAGATTCTCCTCGGTGAGGTTTTTCGAGATACCCGGATTGATATGATCGATCTTCCCCGGCCGATGATCGAGCGCAGTATAGAGCTTACGCCCCAACAGATTCAGCTCATGGGGGTCGATGTGGCTCTCCTGGGCATACTTACGGGCGAAATCGGTCAACAATCTGTAGCTGCGCGTCAGTACTCCGACCAGTGCATTGCGTTCCTTGATGACCCTGTCTATCTTCCAATCTGACCGGGTATCCATCATCTGTAATTGTGTCTGCCCCCAGCCCCACTGTCGAGTCAGTGTCAACATGGACCGTAAACGCCAATTATCGCTATTCCGGGAACGGCTCAGCCGTTCGCCAACCTTGAAGTAGAAGCAACGGCGCGCAAGCTCCAGACGATCGAGATCTTTGTTCTGCTTCAGATAGGCCTCGACCTGCTGATAGAGCAGAATATAGGAATCCAGTTTGTCGATATCCTTTTCACCATCGTAAATCGCCCGTTTCGCCTGCTGCGCCAACCAGGGCGGCGAGGGATATTGGCGGCTGTAGGCCTCCATGAGAAAGATCTTCAGGATCGATTTATAGGGTGAATCAATGCCTTTATAGAGTTGCCACAGGGCTGCACCGAAGAATTCACCGGCTTGCACATGATCAAGTCCACCCAGGTCAAAGATCTCGGCCGACTTGACAAAGCGATTGGTGAGCAGATAGTCGGCAAATGCCTGATAGTCATCCTCTTTATCGGGTGGAACCAGCCACCATAAAGGATATCGTCCTGCGAGCAGCACCGCGCTGCGATAAAACTCTTCCAACAACAGGTTATGTTGCGTAGTCCCCGTGCTCTCATGGGATAGTTTGGATTTCTCCCCCTGCCGGAATCGCTCGGGATCGATGAGAAAGATATGCAGTTCCAAATCCAGCTCCGCAGCACTCTTCTCTATCTGAGCTGCCTTTTGCTGCAGTTGCTGACGCTGCTTTTCATTCAAGGCCGGGTCAAAGCAGAGCCATAGGTCGAAATCGCTACCCGATGATTGACCGATCGTACCCGTACTACCCATCAGATAGAGACCATGGATGTGATACACACGCTGGGCACGCTTCTTAAACTCGAAACTGCGGCTCAGTTTGTTTGCCGCTTCCAGGGCCTTTCTGGAGGGACTGTAATCTGAGATGCCGGTGGGCGTTTCGCTGCTGACGAATCCGGGCAGCATAGGATGATTGATATGCAGCAGCAGTGGCAGAAGGTGCATAAACTCCTGCTGGCTTTTCCGCAGCTCAACCAGGATTCGCCGCAGGCGTTCACGATGCAATCGCATGAAGCGTTGGCGGACGGCATTCAGCTCCTTTCTGCTGATTCCCTCATCGAAGCTGATACGTTGCGATTCGGGCATACGCGTTACTACCGATAGTGAGAAAGCCGGAGGATGTCACAGCAGAGTTTGCACATAGAGGTCATTTATTTCTCCAGGTCCTCTTCTGCAGCGCATATACCACCGGACAACAGGCGAAATTTGCTGCGCAGGTCTGCCAATCACCCGTTAAAGTGTCCGGCAACACCAGTGAGATGACGCCTGTAGGATACTGCTCCTTTTTTCAGCGGCCTAGGCTTCGATCGACTCGATCGACTCGATCGTCCGGGTAATCAGCCGCTGTGAATCATCGCCTTTAGACCATTCCGACACACCGATCCTCAACTCGGGAACAGGATTCTCCCCAAGATCAGGCAAAGCGCCTCCACGGCACTCGTTGGCGATCTGTTGCAGCAGATTCTCACCATCCTCTATGGCGGTCTCAGGCATCACGAGAAGAAACAGCTGATCTTCATAGCGGCCGATAACGTCTGCCCAGCGTAGGCGTTCACGCAGATACTGGGTCAATACCAGAATAGAGGTATCCGGTAATGCCCCCCCATCCTGGTCGGGATGGCTCAATCGCATTGCACCCAGAGTCAGTAGATTTCCGTAACGTCTGCTGCGGGTTACCTGCGCACTTATTGCCTGAATCGTGGCGCGTCGATTGGCCATACCGGTAAGTTCATCGGTAATCGTGAGATCCTGCACCTGTCTGCGCAATTGATCGGTCTCACGTTGCGCCAGGATCAACTGGCTAATATCCTGATAGAAATGCAATCTTAATTGGGCATTCTCGCCATCCACGACCTCACGCACTTCGCGCTGCAGCCATCGTTCGCCTTCACCATTGAGTGAAAGGTGCAACATATCGGTCTCATCAAACAGGGCATGCAGACTTTCAGGCAGTGTATTCTTGTCTTTGCCGATAAGCTCATCACCGGACAGATCGAGCATCGCTTCCAATGCAGGATTCATCCATCGAATACAGACTTCACTGTCTATAGCCAGCATACCAGTAGGACAGACATCAAAAAGTTCTCGGTTAAAACTGATTTCGGCCATTATTCGATTCTCTCTCTATCATCCTGATGCGCAGCCTCGCAGGCTCGCACGAGTTTCAATACAGGTTCACAGACTCAACAATGTTGAACCTCAGAATGATTGAGCGGCTGACGAGAGTAATTCTTTAATTCTTCACATCCGCAGCTGCCGTGCCGGCCTGATATGCCCATTGATAGAGAAAATCAGATTAACTATCTGTAAATTCTTTATTTTTTCTAACCCCTGCCAACCTGGGCAACACAGCGAGCGCTTTGCGATATCAGTTATAGACAGCCGTAATTCGCCACTGCAGACCCTGCAGGCTGAGGTGGGCGTGTACCGGGTTGTCATCCAGGTCGCCGATGCGTAACAACAGCCTGTCGGGACCATCAAAAAATGCATAGGTCATGCGATCCAGAATACCGCCTTGCTCAGATTTTCGATTGTGCGATCGCAGTTGAGTAACAACCCACTGGTTGTCGACCATGTGCTCAACCGCATCGGCGCCCATGCGCTGAATGCCGTTTTGTAACCAGTCGATAAAGCTATTCGAGACCTCCCCGATGGTGCTTTGCACATTCTTGTTGAGTTTGCGTTTGATCTGCTCCCTAATAGAGGCCAGATCGATCATCTCACTGAGCGTCTGCTGATCATTTGTCTGGAGGGCCTGATCCAGGCGATAGACCGCGGTATAGGGCCAGATCAGGAATGCGAGGGTGATCAGAAATAGTAGTGCAAAGAAGCCTTTCATATCGCGAATAGGTCTCTGTCCTGTTATTACAGGCAATCCTGTTGTTACTCAAAAAACCGGGGATTGCTCTGCATGCAATCCCTATCTCTTCTTATCAGTGCCTGGATCGACGCGGGGGGCGTTCTTCCCGGGGCTTTGCTTCGTTGACGCGTAGATTGCGCCCACCAACCTCTTTTTCATTCAGCGCCTTGATTGCGTTTTCGGCCGCTGATGAGTCTGGCATCTCGACAAATCCGAATCCTCTGGACCGGCCTGAAAACTTGTCCATGATAACATTAGCACTGGAGACATCTCCAAACTCAGTGAAGAGCTGACGTAACTCATCGTCCTTAACACTCCAGGGCAGATTTCCTACATAAATATTCATCATCAAATCTCAAAATGCGTGCATGTCCCAATTCATGCAGCCAAACAATCCAATGCACAAATCGTTTGAATGCAGGCTACAGCCAGCCCCTATTCCTGCTGAAGTTGACTGTCTAAGGATCTAAATCCTATACACTTTAGACTGTTTCATCGTTTTCTGCAGCCTCCAGTTGCTCGCTGATGGCCAGCCAACGCCGTTCACACTCACTCAACTCTCTGTCTAAATCACTCTTTTCTTTAAGATTATGTTTTAAATCGTTTTTCAGCGATGGATCGTAGAGCGCTGGATCCGCCAGCGCCTGATCCAACTGTTGTTGCCTGTGGTGTAGTTTTTCTATTTCTTGTTCAATTTTCAATTGTTGCGTGCGTAAAGGCTGAAGACGTTTTCGCCGCTCAGCCTGCTGGCGCTTTCTATCCTTTCTGGCCGCCGCAGTATGGCCGCTCGATTGTGAGTCGACCTGGGCTCCGTTCGCACCGCTTCCGCTACGACGTTCCGCTGCCAGCCATTGCGGGTAATCATCCAGGGATCCGGCGAAGGGCTCCACCTGACCACTATACACCAGCCAAAACTCATCTGTGGTTATGCGTAACAGATGACGGTCATGGGATACGATCACCATGGCCCCCTGATAATCCTGCAGCGCCTGACCCACGGCATAGCGCATCTCCAGATCGAGATGGTTGGTCGGCTCATCCAGCAGTAACAGGTTGGGGCGTTGGAAGACCAGCATAGCGAGTACCAGGCGGGCCTTCTCGCCACCGGAAAAGGGGGCCACCGTTTGTAACGACTGATCATCATGAAAGCCGAACCCTCCCAGATAGCTGCGCAGGGATTGCTCGCTGGCCTTGCGATCCAATCGTTGCAGATGGAGCAGCGGAGTGGCATCGGGATCCAGTTGCTCAAGCTGATGTTGAGCGAAATATCCTATCCGCAGCTCTTGTGCCGGCGACCGCAAACCGGAGATCGGCTCGAGTTCTCCCGCCAGCAGCTTGATCAGGGTCGATTTGCCTGCGCCATTCGGTCCCAACAGGCCGATACGGTCACCCGGTGCCAGGTTGAAATGGACATCTCTCAGAATGGACTGTCCGTCATAGCCCACCTCCAGATCACTCAGCTGAAGCAAGGGGTGTGGATTCTTGTCCGGCTCGGCAAAGCTGAAATGAAAGGGTGAATCCACATGGGCTGGGGCGATCACTTCCATACGCTGCAACGCCTTCAGGCGGCTCTGTGCCTGACGCGCCTTGGTGGCCTTGGCACGAAACCGGTCGACGTAACGACGGATATGGGCAATCTCCCGTTGCTGTTTTTCATAGGCCGCCTGCTGATTGGCCAGGCGCGCGGCACGGGTATTCTCAAAGCCGCTGTAGTTACTGTTGTAGAGGATCGCCTGCCGATGTTCGATGTGGACGATATGATCTGTGACCTGATCGAGGAAATCACGATCATGGGATATCAGCAGCAGGGTGCCGGCGTAGTTACGCAACCAGGTTTCAAGCCAGATCACTGCATCCAGATCCAGGTGGTTGGTAGGCTCGTCAAGCAGCAACATATCGGAGCGACACATCAAGGCCTGTGCCAGATTGAGGCGTACCCGCCACCCCCCTGAAAAGCGGTTGACCTGTTGTAACTCATCATCGGGTGAAAAACCCAGTCCATGCAGCAGCTCACCGGCACGGGCCTTGGCGCTGTATCCGTCAACATTGTGGAATGCCTCGTGTAACCGTGCCAGGGCGGCGCCGTCACCGGCCGCCTCGGCCGAGCACAGCTCCCGCTCGATTTCCCGCAGTCCACGGTCACCATCGATGACATAATCGAGGGCAGAGCGAGTCAGCGCCGGAGTTTCCTGTGCCACATGGGCGATCTCAATATTCTGGGGCAGGGAGAGATTTCCTTCGTCTGCCTGCAATTCACCAAATATCAGATCGAACAGGCTTGATTTACCACTGCCGTTGCCCCCGGTAATACCAACCTTCCACCCGGCATAGAGGGTAAAGTCCATCTGCTGCAAGAGCAGTTTGCTGCCGCGTCTGAGTGAAATGTGGTCAAACTGGATCATCCCGGGACACGCTGATGATTATCTCAGGATTTGCGGATGGTCGGGGTGCAACGCCTTGAGCGTCACTCCCAGCCCTTGATATCCTTCGCTTCGCCATCGCCCCCTTCTGCACCATCAGCACCGAGGGAGTAGAGATCATAGTCACCGTGTTCACCGGGGAAACTGTATATATAGTCAGCTCCCCAGGGATCTTTGGGCAATTTTGTCTTTTTCAGGTAGGGACCATTCCAGTTTTCCACCCCATCGACACGCTCCACCAGCGCCCGCAGGCCGTGATGGCCGCGTGGATAATTCCCCGTGTCGAGACGATAGATATCCAACGCCGCTGAGAGCTCCTCCAATTGTACCCTGGCAGTCTTGCTTTTCGATTCACCCAGAGCATTCATCACCTTGGGGCCAACCAGCCCAGCCAACATCGCAAGGATCGCCATGACCACCAGCAGTTCGATGAGGGTAAAACCGCTGCAGCGGTTCCAGCATGGAATCAATTTCATTATCAGACTCTCTTCGCTATGGGTGGCTTCAGCCTACTTGATGTAAATCAGAAAAAATTATACCAGCAATCATTGACCATGGTTCTATCCGGATTTTCAGGCGGAGTGACATTCATCTCTGAACGGTCATTTACGCACGAAATGTGCAGACATCGCTCTGTCCCATTAGCGCAATGGGGTAGAATAGTCTCAAAACAGCAGTCCATACTTGAATTTACAGGGCCCGGGAGTGCCTGAATGAGCAAACACATATTACCTCATCATCTACGTTCGCAAGCAGTAGCGCTGGCGCACGATGTGCTGATGGTACCGATCGCCTGGCTCTTGGCATACTGGTTGCGCTACAACCTGGAGGTGGTACCTGCCGCCTATTATGAGGATGCCCTGGTGGGCCTGCTCTTCGTCCTGCCGATTCAACTCACTGCATTTCTGCTGTTTGGCCTCTATCGCGGTATCTGGCGCTTCGCCTCTCTGCCCGATATCGTGCGAATTCTGAAGGCGGTCGCGGTCGGCACCGTGGTCAGCGTGGCACTGTTGTTCATTTTCACCAGGGCGGGTGGCGTTCCACGTTCTGTTCCGGTGATCCATGCGATCCTGCTGGTGATGCTGTTGAGCGGTCCGAGACTGATCTATCGCCTGCTCAAAGACCACCGTCTGGACCTGTCACCCGGCCAACGCGTCCTGATTGTGGGATCGGGCAAGGCCGGCGAGATGCTTGCCAGGGATATCCTGCGCAATCGTCGGGGCGATTACACCCCCGTTGCCTTTGTCGACGACAAAAGAAGGCGCCAGGGCCGCGAGATCCATGGCGTACCGGTATCCGGAACCTGTGACGATATCCCACGGCTGTGCGAGGATCTGGCCATCGATATCGTAATGCTGGCTATCCCATCCGCCTCATCCAAACAGATGCGCCGTGTCGTCGAGCTTTGCGAACGGGCGGATATACCTTTCAGGTCAGTGCCGCAACTGAATGATCTGATATCCGGGAATGTGCAGATCAACAACCTGCGTACCGTATCTATCGAGGACCTGTTGGGGCGCGACCCGGTATCCCTCGACTGGGACAGCATCGACAGTGCGCTCTCCGGCAAGGTGATCCTGGTCACCGGTGCCGGTGGATCGATCGGTTCCGAACTCTGTCGCCAGCTTGCCAAGATCAAGCCTGCCCGGCTGGTGTTGCTGGAGATCAGTGAATTCAATCTTTACACCATCGAAATGGAACTGCTCAGCGCCTTTCCCGACCTCTCCCTGGAGTGTCATCTCGGCGATATCATCGATCAGCCATTGGTGGAAAACCTATTCGCCCGGACAAGGCCCGAAGTGGTATTTCACGCCGCTGCCTACAAACACGTGCCGATGCTGGAACACCAGCTGCGACAGGCAGTGCGTAACAATATTCTGGGCACGCAAATCCTGGCACAGACCGCCGACCGCTTCAAATGTGGCGTCTTTGTTCTGGTCTCCACCGACAAGGCGGTCAATCCCGCCAATGTTATGGGAGCATGCAAACGGGGGGCGGAGATCTATTGCCAGAATCTGGATGCCCACTCTGACACAAGATTCATCACCGTACGTTTCGGTAACGTACTGGGGTCCGCCGGCAGCGTAATCCCCCTGTTCCGTAAGCAGATCGAGGCGGGAGGGCCGGTCACCGTGACCGATCCCCGCATGGAGCGCTATTTCATGACTATCCCGGAGGCCTGCCAGTTGATCATGCAGACAGTGGTACTGGGGAAGGGCGGTGAGATCTTCGTGCTGGACATGGGAGATCCAATCAAGATCAGTTATCTGGCGGAACAGATGATTCACCTATCAGGCAGAACACCGGGCACAGACATCCTGATCGAATACATTGGCCTGCGTCCAGGCGAAAAGCTCTATGAAGAGCTATTCCACGAGAAGGAGCAGTTGCACAAAACGGATCATGAGAAGGTCTTTCTCGCCCATCATCGACAGGTTGACTGGTCCCGGCTCCTGGATAACCTCGAAAAAATGAAAGAGGCCTGCGACAATCATGAGACTGTAATATTGAAATCCCTTCTGGATAAATTAGTGCCGGAGCATGCTGAACTCGAGAAGAGAGTCAATTCAACCCACGAGGCTACTGCTTGACTGGGCAACATGCCACACCCAGAAGAATCCCACTGAATGATAAAGGACTGTCTCTCTTCATTTCATTAAATGATCTCAAATAGAAAATCAGCCGGGCTAAGAAAACAGAAATTCTATAAAAGCGTCAAACCAATATTTTCAGGTACTAACTTGCCTCCCGAACTAAAACACAATGCGTAATATGTTCAATCTAATTACTGACAGGTTGCTGCGAAGAACATGGACTGAAACACAGATACGCATGCTTGTCGGGGAGTATCGCGAGTTATATCACGCATATGCGACCGATGAATCCAACCGGGTCAACGCCGCATCGGGCGGGGCCGGGTCCGCACTCTTGATTTCACTCCTGGAGCAGGATGAGATCGATGGCGCGTTGGTTTGCAACACGGTTATTGAGAAAGGAAAGATCAGAGCACATTTTTCAATTGCCACTTCTAAGCAAGAAATTCTTGATGCCCAAGGAAGTAAATATGTAGAAACCGCCTTTATGAAAGAGGCCCTGCCCCTGATTCGTCAATTTCACGGACGTGTCGCCGTGGTCGGCCTGCCCTGCGATATTTCAAATCTTACCCGGTGGATTGCGAAAGATAACGACATTAACAATAAGGTCAAGCTGAAAATCGCTTTGGTATGCGGACATAATTCAAGGACCGAGTTAATTGATGAGATCTCTGAACAGCTGAAGAAAGAGGCTGCCAGCCCGTTGCGCTCTTATCACTTTCGCAAAGGTCACTGGCGGGGCGAATTGGAAGCCGAGTTTTCTAATGGAACCACCATCAGAAAGCCATTCTCCTATTTCAGTCTTTATCAAAATCTCTACTTTTATTCGGAAAAGAAATGCCTCGTTTGCCATGATCATTTCGGTTATCAAGCTGATATTTCCCTCGGAGACGTGTGGGCCTACCGGTTTAAACAGGATCCGATAAAGAAAACGGGGGTAATAATACGCACCCAGCAAGGCATTGATTTATGGAATAGCGCAATCCGCAGTGGAGCAATCACTGCAGAAGTCCTGGAGATATGCGATATTCTGGACGGGCAGGCCCGTACCGCCCCCTTCCATTATAATGTCAGCGCGAGGAATCGCGTGGCCCCATTATTCGGCTATAAAATCCCGGACAATGTCAATGCACGGGTTTCATGGCATGCTTGGCTCACCGCGCTGTTTACACTGTTTAACATGCGCTGGAGTGAATCATCGCAGTGGAACAAGTTGATATTCAAATTACCTCGCCCGCTTCTAAAAGCCTACCTCTACTTTAGAAAAGGCATCGAAACCTTACCATGAAAACCATCTCAATCATTGCAGCAACAGTGAGTGGTAACCGGGGTGCAGAGGCCATGTTAACCACCACCATCGGAAGAATACGTGATCGCTATCCAGAGGCGAACTTCAACATCTACTCCTATTATCCAAAGCGGGACCGGAAACTCATCAACGATTCAAGGATCAAGGTTTACAGCGCAGATCCCTTGTACCTTGTTACCGTGCTTCTACCCTGCTCACTTCTATTGATGCTGCTTAACAGTCTTCATCTTAAAATTTTGGCCCGGCTGACACCCGAATCAGCCCGCTCCCTTGGCAGCTCCGATGTCCTTATCGATCTAGCCGGCGTCGCCTTCATCGATGGCAGAGAAAAGTTTTTACCCTACAACGTTCTCACCCTGGTACCGGCTCTCCTCCTTGACACGCCAGTGGTTAAGTTCTCTCAAGCTGCCGGGCCATTCAATAATCCGCTGAATCACTTCCTTGCCAGACATACCCTATCGAGGGTCGATCAAATATTTGCCCGCGGAGCCACTACTCATCAACACTTGCAATCATTGTTACTGGATACCTGTTATGTCGAACCGGTTGCCGATGTAGCCTTTCTTCACCAGCCACAAGACATGATCAGCGACGAGAGTCGCCAGCAACTTGCCGCTCTCAGCAATAGACTTCAGCGAGAGGAGAGGGAACTGATCGGTATCTGCCCCAGTAGTGTATTGGCAGCAATGTCGCAGCGACAAGACAACAACTACCATCATCAAATCGCAACACTTTGCCGTCAACTCATAGCGCATGGGTACGCCATACTTCTCTATCCAAACGCCACCCGTAAAGATGAAATGTCCAAGTTGCGTAATAACGACCTGCCCGTGATCAGAGACATCGTTAACCAGGTGGAGGGTGATAACCACAAATCAGCACCAATCTATTATGTTGATTTTGATCTCAATACACCAGGCATTAAACTGCTAATGAGTTATTGCAGGCTTGTGATGGTCTCCCGGTTTCACGCAATGATCGCCGCACTAGCCAGCGGCCAGCCCGTAATAGTATTGGGCTGGAGCCACAAATATCAAGAAGTGATGGATTTTTTTGGGCTTGGTGATCTTGTCTTTGATTTCAACCAGCTTAATTCCGAACTCATGATGGAGACGATTCGACACACTCTGGATAACGAACCATCCATACGCCAAAAAATCAATCAACAACAGAAACACGCAAAGGCTTCTGCCTATAAACAGTTCGCCTATTTGTTTAACCTTCTGGATCAAGGCAAATCGTGCAAGTAAACATAAAAACTGCATTAAAGACTCTATGGTGGGTGGTTGTCTTAAGCTTCATTTTTTTCTTCCTGCTGGGAAATCTCCACCGCGTGTTAGACGTTGTGAAGCTTCTTCCGATTGAAATAATAGTCTATTCCCTGCTCTCACTTACCATCGGCAAACTGCTGTTGGTAGCTATCATGCACCAATCGTTGCTCCACTATAAAGTCAATTTTTTATTTTCCCAAAGCTTCAGTATCTACAATATTACGCAACTGGGCAAATACATACCCGGCTCGATATGGCAGTTTGTTGGTAAAATCGGGATGTATAAATCTGCCGGCCTCGATAACCAGACTGTACGTGACACCATCCTGCTAGAAACATTCTGGGTTGTTTTCAGCGCTTTCATCTTTGGTCTATTGCTTATCAGTTTCACACAATATCAACTCTTGATTACATTGACTCAAAAAATCCCATTAATCATCCTACTAGCAATACTAGGCACTACTTCATTACTTTTGCTGTTACCACAGTTGAGACACCATCGAAAGAGGTTGTATGATTACTGTAGGCGATTGTTATTCACGCCCCTGTCCTTTATAACTTCATTGCTGATATGGCTGGTACTCGGGTTCGCTTTTTGGATTACTTTGACACCATTCTCAGCATCTGAGATTGGTCTTGTTTTTATTATTGGGCTCTATGCTTTCAGTTATGCGGTAGGATTTGCCGTACCTTTCGCTCCCGCCGGAATCGGCATCCGCGAATCGGTTCTGGTGCTTGGCCTGGCGCCTTTTCTAGATATAAATACTGCAATTATCTTAGCCGCACTTAACAGGGTTTTTTATATCTTTATCGAAATTATATTAGCTGCCCTGTCAGTAACAATCTCCCCACACTCATCTGCGGACGTCTCAAACTCATGACCATAGAGCCTTGTGGTTATATGGTCAGTTTTAAACGCCCGTTCTTGTCGCTTTTCGCAACACGGCCGGCAGCTCAAAAAGAATAAGAAAATTCAACCCGATATACAGAAGCAGTAACGGCATAATCGGTATAAAATGGCGGAACTGGCCGATAACCGGACTTTGGGTAAAATCATCGAACAGGGCAAGCACCCCCAACCGCGTTGCGATGCCTATGATCGCAATCAAGGCACCCCACAGCAAAAGGCTTCTATATTCCCTAAAAAGAAAAGCATAACAGGCAATCGCAAATACCATGGTGGCAAGCAACGCGAGATAGACAAGTGCATGATTGTACAATTTACCGATTTTCTTAAAGACATTGATTTTAAACTGGTCAACCCAAAATAACTGCTGGTTATTTTCTTTTTGCTTAACCGAGTCGATATGCAGATGCATTCCTGCTTCCTTCAAATCAGCTCCGGGACGAATCAATGCCTGGTCGAATTTAGTATGCTCACCACCAGACATAACCAATAGTTCGCACTGACCCCCCTTACACGGCCCTTCCACGTTAAACCGCGACAAGGCAGAATCTGCGTTGTCTATAAAGTGGCGCTGCACATCCCTGCTCGACTTCAAGCTAAAGAGATTGGTATAGGCAGCAAATGGCTTTGGCACAATCGCGATATATTTTTCCTGGCTATCTGAAATCAACCACCCGGAAACCGAGTATTGATCCCGCTGGGTTTTCGCTTTGATGGCTGTATTCGACAGCCTCTTAAACACCTCGAGTCTCTCATCCGGACCATGTGAAGCGCCATAGCTAGGTAGGCGTCCGTGTAAACCTGATACCATATAATTCACGAAGGCTGGCAATTTTGCCAGATAGTCGTCTATCCTCTCTAATCTGATCGGATAGCGGAGAGGCCAGACAGTACGCGAACAGTCCAATTGTCCGCTGCTGCATCCCCTTTGCAACTCTTCACTGATTTCGCTGTACACAGATCTCATCTTATCCGGGCTTTGGTAATAACCCTCAGCAGCGAGAGCATCTCGCAATGCCCAGAAAATGTAACCGCCACCGATCTCGTTGCATGCCTCAGCATGCCGTTTGCACATCAGTCCACCCCATTGCTTACCCAGGCCCCCCTGCAAATGGGGTTGAAACCTGGCCAACGCTGGGCTCACATCGAACATTTGATTTAGTGACTTGTGAGTCACGTCGACAAAGGGCTTTTCCTCATCAGTACGCACACTCTTCATCAACTTGAATGTGGTTTTAAACTCCTTAACTGCGCTGTCTTTGATTCCGAAATGTCCATATTTCATGTAATTCATACTCAATACCGCTGAAATTGGCATTGCCAGACCCAACAGCAGCAATGGCAACACCTTAGCCGTCAACAGCAGTACTCTCTGTCTATCCGGCTGGTAGAACAGGAGAGTAAATGCAACCGCTAACAAGGGGTAAAGCCAAATCGTCTCTTCCCGGGAAAGATAGAGTGACGCCAAGCCCAAACCCAGCAGAAACGCATGTGACGATCTAACCCTCCCCGATACGGTTCGCATCGAAATCATGTAGTAAATACCGGCAATGACTAAAAACACTATTGCCGCATAGAACCACCCCCGCTCCACACTACCGTGATGATAGGGATTGAAAAGCAAGAGTATAAATGGCACTAGGGCCAGAAAAGGGTTGACTTTTGCCTTTATCAAAGCCAGGTAGAGAATCACGCAGGCCACAATGTAGATTGCGTGCTCCATGGTCTTGAACTGTAAACCCAGTAAATAGTTTGCGGCAATATACAGAGGATAGAGCGGCGCCTTCACCAATGTCAGCTTGTCGTAGTCGCCCAGCCACTGACCGGACACCACACTCTCCGCCAAGCGTATGAACAATGCATCGTCATAGATACCGTGAGCATGCGCAGTTATTGGCAGACCAGCGGTCAACCAATAGCGAATCAGTGCCGAGGAGACAACAAAGATAAGCAATGCAAGGCCAAACCGGCCAAGCGTCCGTAGATAGGAGCGATTATCCATTAGTTCGTTTTGTAATGGTCCGTTAACCATCGGTTAATCGATTGTGCTTTGAATGACAAAAGCAAGCCAAGCAGTACTCCGAGAATAGAAACCGCAGCAGGAACTGCGTAGTGGGTCGGCGAATAGATGAAATCAACTCTGCTGTTGCCGCGTACCGGCACTGCAGGCATCACCCCTTTGAAGAGCGCCGGTTCCACCTTTTTCCCATTAACCAAGCATAACCAGCCGGGATACATCCTAACCGGGATGACTACCCATCCGGATCTGTCCCCAATGTACTCAAACTGCATCGAGGTGTCGTTATAAGCATTCAGCCTCAGCTGATCGTAACGGGCATCGGACACACCACTAAGGGATGATATAAAATAGGCACTACCGTTGACTAGCCTGTTTTCCACCAGAACCACCCCAGGTTCCAGCTCATGCACAATATATGAATCATTATCACCGCTCAATACTATCCGATAAACAAAGGCATTTGTGCGTCTGTATCCACGCAATCCCAGTACCCTTTCACTTAACCTGTCTCCCACTTGTAGCTGCAACAACGGAGATTTCGAAGGATAAACCACAGCACTGAGAGAAGCAGATGCACTCTCCCCTTCTACAATGATTTCCAGTTCATAGCTTCCCTTGTCCAGTAAAATCTGGCTGGGGAATCTACACCTAAAATATGCCTCTTCCGAATCACGCTGCAAAGAGCATGGCGCAGATTCGGTTAGTGATTCCGAACCCAACCACAGCTTTAGTCTAACGCCAAGCCTGTTATCAATATTGACACTCTCCAAGGCCAACTCTACTTCATCAAACGAGACATGTTGATGCAATTCGACGAGCTGAACAATCCTCTCCCCTGTGAAAATCAATCCACCACTCTCCCCTTGACTTAGATCAATCGTATCAAAAACAAGTTTTCGCTCAACTTTTCCCCCATGTATCGTTTCATCAGAACAGAGTACATACCTGACACCCAGATAGGCCAGAAACAGCGGATTTGCAAAATTAACCTGGCTGCACAAAAAGGCCGATGCCGTAGGCGTTAAAAAAGGCCTGGTGATGGCCCCTTCAAGGAGCCGCTTCTCTGCCGGCGTATGAAAACCATGGGCATACCACTCTGAAAGACCGTAGGCCGATACTACCCCTGAGACGATATATCCGCGGTCAGCTATCACGTTTTGAAGCGGTGCTATCCTGCCCCTGACATAGTCGATCGTGGCTGTGGCCGGATAGACCGTATCTGCTTTTACATGACCCACCAGTGATTGAAACACCCGGCGCTGGTCAACCACCTGAACAGCTAGCAGAAGTAATAAAACCATGGTGGCCCATCCCGGTGCTTTTTTGCCGAAACGCTGGTAAGCGGCAGAGAGAACCAAGACACAGAGTAACGACAAGCCAAGTCCAATGATAAGAATCAGCCTGTTAATCATACTGGTCCCGATCAGAGGGATCTGCCTGATGTAGTCCATGGGAATCCAGGCGAAGGCCAATGGCGCAATCAGCAAAACCAGCGACACTCCCCATACATATCTCCATTCCAAACGACGCCTCAGGGTGAGCCATAGAGCCGGAAGAAAGAGTATCAGCGGGATCAAACCCACATATCCTGTCCTGCCCAGGGTTAGCGGCCCCTCCCTGAACGGCTGAACATAGAGCAGCAGATCCTGGGCCTTGCGAAAGGCGCTACCCCCCCTGCGATAGCTTAGATCGAGACGCCCCAGAGACTCGTCCAGGCAATACAGAAACAGCGTGGCCATCATTAATGACAGGAGTATTCCCGCCACACCCAACGCACCTCGGCTTATAACCACTCGATACGAATTCCGCGAAAACAGTGACCAACTGAGAAACAGCAGCAGCAAGGCGATGTAGCCATACACGGCTACCGTTGGGAATCCACCTAGAATCATCAATGTCGAGGCGATGGCCAACCAGGAAACATGTTTGGCATCGCCCGTCTGTGCAATGCGCACGGCAAAGAAGAGCACCCACGGAATCCAGATACTGGTATTCACATGATGCCAAAGAAACCATGAGGTGTTGAAGCCGGAATAGCTGAAGGCAACCGCACCAAGCAAAGCTGCCAGACGATTTCCTGTCAAACTTGCAAACAGCAAATAGCTCCCGATAGAGACGATGAGGAGATTCACCAATGCAGAGGCGTACAATCCGACAGATTCGTTACCGAATAAGGTATATGCGGCAAAGGCCGGGGTCAAAATCGAACGGGTAACCAATAGTAACAGAGGGTTTCCACCAAGCACGTGGGGATTCCATAGAGGCAGTTCTCCCTGGCGCAGCTTTTCCCGGGCGTAACGCCAGGATGGCAGTTTGGCATCGAGCACATCAGAGTGCTTGCGGTGCTTAACCGGGCTTTCGATCCCAGTATTCTTCCAACCTGGAAATTGGACAAGAAAATCGAAGGGCGCAATGGTTTCACCGACCAGGGGATTCGCACCCAGCATGACGACCGCAATCAAAACCAGCGCCAATAAGGGTGCAGAACGTTGAGCAAGCAGAGAAAGTGGCCAGGACGGTCCGTTCATCGACTGGCCAATTCCTTTACCTGCATTGGCTCTAGTACCGCTCCATAAAAAGCCATCAAGCAACGCTCTTTTGCCATGAAGCCGGATTCGATAAACAAACAGCAGTCACCTATAAGAGTTTTGATCCTTGGCATCCTGCTCATTGTTACTCTGCATCCACTACATCGGCATATAAGTATGGGGACAGCGGGAAACACTGCCGTAATGGCCCCGACGACAGCAGTTATTGTAACGGTTGGTTTCACCATTATCATCTATGCACCAGCCACCACAATTGGGATGGACGCAGCCAAACCTTCCATGAATGCCCTAGTGACATCAATTGATGTATGCTAAGCATGCAGAGTCTGGGATACAAGTAACGGGAGAGAACCGGTGCCAATTCAACTGCAATTAAAATTTCTATTGTTGGCGCTACTCCTGATCATCACTGCATGCGGCCAGAAGGGACCGCTCTTCATGCCGGATAAGGAACAGCCCGATAAAACGGCAGAAGCGCAAGGTTCATGAAACTCCATTTCACTAAAATGCACGGTCTCGGCAATGACTTTGTGGTGATCGATGCGATCAGTCAACGTATCGATTTATCGCCACCGACACTGCAAAAACTGGCAGACAGGCACTTCGGTATCGGTTGCGACCAAATATTGCTGATCGAACCCCCCGAATCGGCCGATACCGATTTCTATTATCGAATCTACAATGCCGACGGTTCAGAAGTCGAGGCTTGCGGCAATGGCGCACGCTGCTTTGCCCGATTTGTCAAAGAGAAGGGGCTGAGCACAAAATCTTCAATACCGGTCGAAACTCTGGCAGGCAAGATTTCCCTGCGACACTTGGCTGACGGCCATGTGGAGGTCGACATGGGCGCTCCCATCTTCGAGCCTGCATTGATACCCTTTACAGCACCACAACAAGCAAACACCTATCTCCTGGATGTCGACGATCGACAGGTATCATTGTCTGCGGTATCGATGGGAAATCCGCATGCGGTGCTAGTCGTACCCTGTGTCGATCAGGCGGAGGTGGCAAAACTGGGGCCATTGATCGAGAATCACCCCCGATTCCCCCAACGCACCAATGTCGGCTTCATGCAGATCGTCCGCACCACAGAGATCCGGCTGCGTGTGTTTGAGCGCGGCACCGGAGAAACGCTGGCCTGTGGCTCAGGCGCCTGCGCAGCCGTAGCAGCCGGCCGCCGGCTTGGTCTGCTTGATGAAGAGGTCTTGGTACACCTACCTGGAGGCGATCTTGTGGTAAAGTGGCACTCAGAAGGCCAACCCGTACTTATTGAAGGTCCGGCAGAGATCGTGTACGAAGGAACCATCGACCTATGAAACAAAAAGCCCCGAAAGAATCTACACATGTGGATGAACTGGAAGAACAGGTGGTCGAATACCTGAATCACCACCCCGATTTCTTCGCCAACCACCCGGAACTGCTCGGCAAGATCGAGATACCTCACGAGAGCGGTGTGGCTGTCTCTCTGATCGAACGCCAGGTCGAGGCGCTACGCAGCCAACTTCAAGAGTCTCAACAAAAGCTCTCGAAACTGCTGGAGGTTGCGCGAACCAATGACCAGCTACAGGATCGCATGCACCGGCTGACCCTGGAACTGATTGATGCGGCCACCTTCGAAGAGGTCTTGAATGCACTGGAAGATGAGTTGCATGACGATTTCAAGGCCGATGCCGTGGAGTTGAGACTTTTCTCCGCCAGCCATATCGATGAGCATTTGGACGAGACCCTGAGTGGCCAAACCGACACATTTGAACAGTTCTTCAGTCAAAACCAACCGATCTGCGGAAAACTCGACCAGGATCAGCTCGACTATATATTCGGTACCGAAGGCGATCGAATCGCCTCTACTGCATTGATCCCGCTGAAGAGCGAGGGCGTGCTCGGCCTGCTCGCCATCGGTAGCTGTGATGCCGATAGGTTCGCCCCTCATCATGGCACCGAATTTCTCACCCGCCTTGGGGAGATAATCAGCCGCACCCTGCAAGCCGTCTCCCTCCCTGGTATATAGTCTCCGTGTCCGCTCCCAGCAGCCTGCAACTCCAGGAGTGGATAGCGCATTATTTTGACTACCTGCGGCATGAACGACGCCTCTCGCCCCGCACCCTGGAGAGCTACAAACGTGATCTGAAAGCGGCTATGGCCTGGTTGGAGCAGCAACAGTTAACCCGCTGGGAAGAGATCACTCAACACCATATCAGGCACTACATCGCAACACGACACAGGGTGGGACTGGCGGCCAAAAGCCTGCATCGCGAACTCTCCAGCCTGCGCGGTCTGTTTAATTTTCTCATTCGGGAACAGCAGCTTGATTCCAACCCGGCACTCGGTGTCCGTGCACCCAAGGTGCGGCGTAAGCTGCCTGTCACCCTCGACCCGGATCAGGTCAATCGCCTCTTGGATATCACCGACGATTCCCCGGTCGCTGTCCGCGATAGAGCGATCATGGAACTTTTCTATTCATCCGGACTGCGCCTGGCGGAACTGGTAAACCTCAATCTGCAGGATATCGACCTCAAGGAACAGCTGGTCGAGGTCACAGGCAAGGGGGCGAAAGCGAGACGCCTGCCGGTGGGCAAAATTGCCAAACAGGCCCTTGAGCAATGGTTTGCGATCAGGCCGCAAATGGCGACTGAAGATGAGACCGCACTCTTTGTCGGAGTTCGGGGCAGGCGAATCAATCGAAGCACCATTCAGCGACAACTCCATTCCTGGTCCATCGCCCAGGGAACACCCCGCAATGTCCACCCTCATCTGCTGCGTCACTCCTTCGCCACTCATCTGTTGGAATCGTCTGGCGATTTACGCGCCGTTCAGGAACTGCTGGGGCATGCCAACATCAGCACCACCCAGATATATACCCATCTTGACTTTCAACACCTGGCCGATGTCTATGACCGGGCCCACCCCAGAGCAAAGAAGAAGCGGGATTGAGACGGAGAATGGGATGTAAACAGTCATTACAGGGTGACGATTGTTTCACCCTGTACCCTAGGGCCTGTTAGCGCTAATCCGATCAGCAGTCTCTGCGGCGCTTTCCATGCGTGCGGACGCAGCCTGAAACAGATCGATAAACCGCTGTTGATGATTGCGTAGAAATTTATCCCTTCGATAGCCGATTTTCGTCACCTCCCAGGGAAACAGGTGATTCAATTCCCGCATCCCCAGGTCTTGATCCTTTTCACGCTCATAGGCCAATTCCGCGATGATGCCGATTCCCAAGCCCTCTCTGACGTAGGTCTTGATCACATCGGTGTCCGTGGCACTCAAGACCACATGCGGCATCAGCCCTGCATTGCTGAATGTGTCATTCAGATGCCCGCGGCCCGTAAACCCGACTACATAAGTGATGATCGGGTATCTACAGAGTGCTTTGAGGGTGATTTGCTTGCGTCTAAGCACTGCATGTGAATCCGGCGCTATGAGACAGCGATTCCAGCGGTTGCAGGGTATCGCCAGCAGTGCCGGGTTGTCGCTCAGCGCTTCGGTACAGATGGCAAAATCCACTTTATCCTGTACCGCCATGTCGACCAGCTGCTGCGGCCTGCCCTCCAGTATCTGGAGCTCCACTTTCGGGTAAGCCAGGCTGAACTGCCGGATGACCGGCGGTAGCACATAACGCGCCTGTGTATGGGTAGTGCCGATACGCAGGGTACCGACATCCTCTGATACATGATCCTGACCCACCGCCAGGATATTGGCCATATCGGCCTGGATGTTGCGCGCATAGTGCACGACCCTTTCCCCTGCCTCAGTCAAACCAACCAGTCGTTTTCCCTGGCGCAAAAACAGTTTTGTACCCAGGTTCGCCTCAAGCTGTTTGATGTGCTGGGAGACAGCAGGTTGAACCAGATGCAGACTCTGCGCTGTCCGGCTCACGCTGTAATCGTATTCAACCAGGAGCACCAATGACTTAAGTTGCCTGAGATCCATATCATTAATATTTATATATATGCACTATATATTATTTTACATTATTAATTGGCCCGTAGATACTTCACTCCCGTGGATTCGGATACAGCCTGAATTCACACCTACAAGAGCGCCACACAGCCACAACCCATCGGCCGTTACAACAGAAAGCGCTCATGCAATGCAGCACCATAACTCGCGCCGGTATTTTTCCGGCGACAAGAACAAGTACGCATCATCTTTTTGTTCACCAGGTGTACGGATTCACCCAATCCGTCAGGTTCGTCCGTCTGCTCACAAGGCCGCCGGATAATCTACCTAACAGGAGAAAAGACACATGTTTCAGATCCGCATCCACGGACGCGGTGGCCAGGGGGTCGTCTCTGCCGCCGAAATGCTCTCCGTCGCCGCCTTCCTCGAAGACAAACACGCCCAGGCGGTACCGAGCTTCGGCTCCGAACGCATGGGCGCCCCGGTGGTCGCCTTCTGCCGTATCGACGATCAGCCGATACGTCTGCGCGAACCGGTACTCGAACCGGATATCCTGATCATTCAGGATCCGACTCTTTTCAATGCCATCGACGTCTTCAACGGTCTCACCGAAGACGGCCATCTGCTGATCAATACCGGCAAGACCATTGAAGAGCTCGGCATCGAAAATGCCGTCGAACACCTGCCCGACGGACATGTCTGCACCGTGCCCGCCACCGACATCGCACTGACCCATGTCAAGCGTCCGGTGCCTAACGCGGTCCTGCTCGGCGCCCTCTCGGCGGTCACCGGAGTGATCAAGATCGACTCGGTGATCGAGGCGATCGAGACCAAGTTCCCCGGTAAGGTGGGCCTGGCCAATATCACCGCGGCCAAGGTCGCCTATGCGATGGCGCAGACTTCGGCGCTGCAGGAGGCGACCCATGCTTAAACAGATCGAAGGTTCACACGGTATCGCGGAAGCGGTGGCACTCTGCCGCCCCGAGGTAATCTGCGCCTACCCCATCACCCCCCAGACCCACATCGTGGAGGACCTGGGGACGATGGTGAAGAGCGGCAGCCTGAAACAGTGCGAGTTCATCAACGTGGAGTCGGAGTTCGCGGCCCTCTCCGTGGCCATTGGTTCCTCCGCCGCCGGCGCCCGCTCCTACACCGCCACCGCCAGCCAGGGCCTGCTCTATATGGCCGAGGCGGTCTACAACGCCTCCGGTCTCGGCCTGCCCATCGTGATGACGGTTGGCAACCGGGCCATCGGCGCACCGATCAACATCTGGAACGATCAGTCTGACTCCATGTCCATGCGTGACGCCGGCTGGATCCAGCTCTTCGCCGAGACCAACCAGGAGGCCTTGGATCTGCATATCCAGGCCTTTCGCATCGCCGAGAAGCTGAGTATGCCGGTGATGGTCTGCGTGGATGGCTTCATTCTCACCCACGCCTACGAGCGGATGGATATACCCGAGCAAGAACAGGTGGACCGCTTTCTCCCACCTTTCGAGCCGCGTCAGGTGCTCGATCCGGCGGAGCCGATCTCCATCGGCGCCATGGTGGGGCCTGAGGCCTTCACCGAAGTGCGTTACCTGGCCCACCACAAACAGCTGCAGGCCCTGGAGCTGATCCCGGAGATCGCTGAGGAGTTCAAAACCATCTTCGGCCGCGACTCCGGAGGGCTCATATCCAACTACCGGACAGAGGATGCGGAGACCATCATCGTCACCCTCGGCTCTGTGATCGGTACCATCGCCGATGTGATCGACACGATGCGCGATGCGGGACACAAGATTGGCGCCATATCCCTCCGTTGCTACCGACCCTTCCCCAAGGAACTCCTGCGAAAGGCACTGCTGCAGTGCCAACGGGTTGTGGTGTTCGAGAAATGCCTGGCGGTGGGCATGGGCGGCATCGTCGCCAACAATGTGCGCATGTCGACCCGTGGCTTGAGTACACCTGTCTACACAGTCATCGGCGGACTCGGTGGACGCCCCATCACCCGCAAGTCACTCACCGATCTGTTTGAGCGGGCGATGCAGGACGATTTGGAAGAGACCAGCTTTCTCGATATCAAGTGCGACATCGTGGAACGGGAGCTGGCGCGGGAGCAGGCACACACCCGTTCTGGATCTGCGGCGGAAAACATCCTGCGTGAGGTTGGCGTTGTCGAAGCCGCCAAGACAGCCTGAGGAGGAGTGACATGCCACATCAACAAGTGAAATTCTATCAAACCGGCACCCTCACTGTGGGCAATCGCCTGCTCGACGAGGCCCAGCGTACGGTGCAGGCGACCATGGACCGCTCGAATTCCCTCGACTCCGGCCACCGCGCCTGTCAGGGGTGCGGCGAAGCCCTGGGCGCGCGATATGCCATCGATGCCGCCATGCGTGCCACCGACAACCAGCTGATCGCCGCCAATGCAACCGGTTGTCTGGAGGTCTTCACCACCCCTTATCCTGAGTCGGCCTGGCGTATCCCCTGGATGCACTCACTGTTCGGTAACGCCCCCTCTGTGGCCACCGGCATCGCCGCGGCCATGCGGGTCAAGGGCCGGGAGAATGTGCGGGTCATCGCCCAGGGCGGCGACGGGGGCACCACCGATATCGGTTTCGGCGCCCTCTCCGGCATGTTCGAGCGCAACGATGACGTGCTCTACATCTGCTACGACAACCAGGCCTACATGAACACCGGGGTGCAGCGCTCTTCCGCCACACCCGGCTCGGCGCGCACCGCCACCACCATGCCGGTGGGTCCGGAACCTGGGGCCGACTTCGACAAGGGTAAGAATCTACCCCTGATCGCCATGGCCCACGGCATCCCCTACGTGGCGACCGCCAGCGTGGACCGGCTGCATGACCTGGAAGCCAAGGTGAAAAAGGCCATGTCGATCCGGGGCGCCCGTTACATCCAGGTCTTCGTGCCCTGCCCCCTGGGCTGGGGCTCCAAGCCCGCGGATACGGTGAAGATCGCCCGGCTCGCCGTGGAGAGCGGACTCTATCCCTTGTTCGAGGCGGAGTACGGTGAAATCACCGCCTCCACCAAGATCCGCCGCAAGGTTCCGGTATCGGACTACCTCATACTACAGCGCCGCTTCGCCCACACCCTGAAGAACGAGACACAGCTGGCCCAGCTTCAGACGGTGGCGGACAACAATATCCGCCGTTTCGGCCTCATCGACGAGCAGGGAGACTGAGCATGAAAAAACCCTTTGCGATTACCCTCGACGTGGGCAGCAGTCTGCTCAACAAGACCGGTTCCTGGCGTACCGATCGGCCGGTCTACCTTGACCGCCTGCCTCCCTGCAATAACGCCTGTCCGGCAGGCGAGAATATCCAGGCCTGGCTCTACCATGCGGAAGAGGGCCACTACGAAAAGGCTTGGCGGGAGATCATGCTCAACAATCCTTTTCCCGCCGTCATGGGACGGGTCTGTTACCACCCTTGCGAGGGCGCCTGTAACCGGGTCCATGTGGACGACGCGGTAGGGATCAACTCGGTGGAACGCTTTCTCGGCGACCAAGCCTTGCGCCAGGGCTGGAAGGTCGAACCGGGCCGGGACACCGGCAAGCGGGTGATGGTGGTCGGTGCCGGTCCGGCCGGACTCGCCTGCGCCTACCACCTGTGCCGCTTCGGTCACCAGGTTACCGTCTATGAGGCCTCCCCCCAGGCCGGCGGCATGGTGCGCTACGGCATCCCCAAGTACCGCATGCCGCGGGAAAAGCTGAAGGCGGAGATTCAGCGTATCGAGGCGATGGGGGTGGAGATCGTGCTGAACGCCCGCATCGACGACATCCAGGGCTTCAAGCAGGCCAATGGCTTCGATGCGGTATTCCTCGCCATCGGCGCGCAGCAGGCCAAACGGATCGAGATCCCCACCGACGACAGCGTGCCGGTGCTCGACGCCGTCAGCCTGCTGCGTTCGGTCGAGGAGGAGGAGCATGTGGCGTTGCGTGGCCATGTAGCGGTCTATGGCGGCGGCAACACCGCCATCGACGTGGCCCGCACCGCCATCCGCATGGGGGCGACCCGGGTCACCCTGGTGGTCTTCGAGGCGCGTGAGAAGATGCCGGCCCATGAGATGGAGATCCGTGAGGCCCTGGAAGAGGGGGTGGAGATACTTCCCTTGAGGGCGATCCGTAAGATCCGGGACGGCAGCCTGCGGTTGGAACTGATGGTCGACGGCGAAGCGCAGTGGCCTCAACCGTCAGGTCAGTTCGAGCCGTTCGCTGCGGACGTGGTGATCCAGGCCCTGGGCCAGCGGGTCGAGACCGATCTGCTGACACCCCTGGAGGGGGTCAGGATCGAAGCAGACTCGGTACAGGTCGACCGGCAGATGATGACCGGCGCCGAAGGCATCTTCGCCGGCGGCGACATGGCGCCCTCCGCGCGCACGGTGACCACCGCCATCGGCCATGGCAAGCATGCCGCCCACAGTATCGATGCCTGGCTCAAGGGGGAGACCTACATCAAACCCGATAAACACGAAATTGCCGACATCGCCAAGATGAACACCTGGTACTACTCAGACGCCCCCCGCACGGTACGGCCGATGCTCGACATCGTCCGGCGTCAGAGCGGATTCGCGGAGGTGGTGGGCGACCTGGACGAGGTCAATGCCGCCTACGAGGCACGCCGCTGCATGTCCTGCGGCAACTGCTTCGAGTGCGACAACTGCTATGGCGTCTGCCCCGACAACGCCATCACCAAGCTGGGGCCGGGCAATCGATTCGAGTTCAAGTATGACTATTGCAAGGGGTGTGGAATGTGCGCCGCGGAGTGTCCTTGCGGTGCAATAAAAATGGAACCCGAGAATATCTGATTCGTCATGTTGCCAGGGAAGGCTTTTTTATAAAATGCCGCACAATCGTTTAGTCTGTATTTGAGAGGTCATGAATCACTTTTGAAGCCTTCTCACGCTGGCGGGCAATCAGCGCCAATGGACGAAAGTCCGCCTCAAACGCACCCAATCGCATTAAAGTGTGTGACACGGGCACGCCCAGCACAGCAGGATATTCATGATTGAGCTCAGCGAACAGGCGCTGGCTGTCAAACCCGGCCAGAAACTCCAGGAAATCGATCGCCAATTGAGGGTGCGGCGAATGATGAGTGACCCCACCACCACTGATATTCACATGCACGCCAGTTTCAGGCCAGACCCGGGACACCCGGTTTGCGACTTCCCGGTCCCTCTCATTGTCACCGTCCAACATCATGGCAAAGTAGTAGCTGTTGACCACCGCCACATCGCATTCGCCCTTCGCCAACGCACGCACCTGATCACGATCCCCCCCCTGTGGCGGTCTGGCCAGATTGGAGATCACCCCGCTCAACCACGCTCTCACTCTCTTCTCGCCCCAACGCGCGACCAGGGCGGCGATCAATGACTGATTGTAGACGTGCTTCAAATCACGCATGCAGACCCGCCCCTTGAGCGCGGAAGATGATAGATCCGCATAATCCCGCAATTCAAACCGGGGGATGCGACCGGGGACATACAGCAGCATCCGGGCGCGCAGGGAGAGTCCGTACCAGAAGCCCTGAGGGTCTCTATATTTAGCCGGGATCAGGCTGCTGAGCAGCTGAGATTGCTTTGCCTGCAACAGACCCATCTCCCTTGCAGCCTCCAATACGCCGATATCAGCCGTCAGCAGCAGATCCGCCGAAGACGCATCACCCTCCTCGGCTAGGCGCTGCAACAATTGATCGGACTTGTCCTGAACATATCGGACCGCTACCCCTCTTGATGCCCGATAGGCCTGCAGGAGGGGCGCCATCAACGCCTGTTGACGAGAACCGTAGATAACCAATGATTCATCGGACGCTGAGATCGGGGTGACAAACAGCGTGACTATGAGGATTGTGCAAAATCTGATCATGGCGTTTCCGGCCTTTTGCATTCGTCGTCGTAGTAGCGGTCCCGCCCATCCTCCTTCGCCCTGTAAAGCAACTCATCCGCCCGCTGCAGGAGATCTTCCAAGGTATCCTCTTTCCGGTAGTGGGCGACACCGGCACTAGCCGTGATTTTAAGCTTTCGGATGGGACCACGAAAATGCATACTTTTGAGCCGCTCAAGGATTCGGTGTACCAAGTGGGCCGCATCACACTCATTACATGCGTTGATGATCACCAGAAACTCTTCACCGCCATATCGGACCGGTATGTCACCCCGGCGCACCTCAGAAGCGATAGCCTTGCCTACCGCACGCAATACCTGATCACCCGCCCGATGACCGAATTCGTCGTTGACCTGCTTGAAGTGATCGATATCGATCATGGCCACCGAAATAGTATTCACCTGACCGCGATCGATCCGGCTGATCTGGGCATTGGCGGCATCCTCCATATAACGCCGGGTATAGAGCCCGGTCAGAAAATCGTGGATAGCCGCTGCCTTCAAATCTTTCAGATAGCGATGCCTCTGATTCATGTAAAGCGCCGTCAGAAAGAGCAGCGCGCTCACCAGGAGGCTGGCAGCCACGGCAAAGTAGACATGTTCATCCACTACTTGGGTCGGTTTGAAAACATGCATCTCCCATCCACGGGAGGGCAATAGCGTGGCCTGTGTCAGGTACTCCACCCCATCATCGAGTAGCACCAGTTTTGAGACACCGTCCCAATATCGCTCCTCACGCATCGGCAAAAGCGTGAAAAGAGAATCCGCATAGCGTTTGAACCGGCGTATCTTGTCTATTTTTGTGGCGGTTATAGGTCGCAGACTCTTCAGGCGCCATGGTGATTCACTGGCGAGAAAGATCACACCATCCCGGTCGGCCACCAACAGGCGTAGATCCAGGTCGGAGAACAGCAGACCCAGCTCGTCCAGAGTGACTTTGATCACCGCAACACCAATGATCTGATCCGATCCGGGATCGAAAACTGGGCGGGCGACATAGTACCCCAACACGCCGGAGGTCGTGCCAATTGCCACGTCGCGCCCCATCAGGCCTTTTGCAGCACGTTGGAAATAGTAGCGAAAGCCGTAATTATTGCCGACGAAGGTCTTCTCCGCCTGCCAGTTGCTGGCGGCAAGGGTATTGCCGTCGAGATTCATCACATAGATGGCACTGGCACGCACCTCCTCGTTGAGTGTCTGGAGATAGGTATTCGCCGCACTGACGATCTGTTTATCCCGGGAATTTCTAAGCAGGGCGCCAACCTGTCGACTTGCGGCCACGGAACCGACAAGCCGGTCATAACCGGTCAGGTAATCCTCCAGCTTGCGCGTAAAGATCATTAGATCGTTTTCTGTCTCCTCGGCCAGCTCCGTCAATCCATGCTGGCGGGTGAAATGGACGCTGGCCCAAAGCAAGAGCGGAGCAAGGATGCCAAATATCAGGAGGATGAACAGATAGTGATGTCGTTGTCCGAAGGTCATTGTGTTATCTAGTGTGGTGATACGTATCTGGCGCACGTTTTACTCTTAATCTTAGAGTGTGGATCTTCTATTTCCCATACCGGATCTCAACTCAATTGGTATTTTGGAGAACCACCCGTACAAGCCTGACATGAACAATGCCCACACTCCAACTGAGATGGGGCCTAATCATAGGCAATGCCACGCTGTAAAGAAGGTCTGGCTGAGCTGTTCGAATTTACAGCCGACTCATTCAGAGAGGGAATACAAATCTCGGCCTTAACCAATAGACCATCAGCGGCAATACTGTGAGGGCGATAAAGACATCCATGATCAGGGCCTCCGAAATATACAGACTCACCGACCAGAGGTTTGCCAGTTCAGTATTCATCAGGGGGATAAAACTGCTGAGCAGTACAACCATGGAGATAATGATCGCCGAACCGGTGGTGGCCTGTGTCTTGTGCAGGGCCGCCTTCCAGATGCCGCCATTGGCCTGATACTCTTCCCGCAATCGGGAAACCATGTAGACGCCATAATCGACACCCAGCCCCATGGCGATGCTCAAAGCCACCTGTACGTGAAACGCCAGATTCGCCGACCACTCGCCGATGGAGGACATATAGGCGCCAAGACCGTACTGGGTCATCAGGGTAATGAAGCAGAGACCGATCAGGATAAACGCCACCACCCAAGACCTGAACATCAACAGGGTCATGATGAAGACTGTGATCGATGTCGCCACCGGGGCGTTCAGCCACTCTTTATAAGCGACATCGCGGGTCGCCTCGGTAACCCCGAGAAAGCCACCGATCGCGGCCTTGCCCGGTATAGTGTCACCGGTGGTGATACTGCGCCCCTCTTCATTCGGTATCTGAATCGTCTCGTTACCCGCTATGCCGATTCGCAACAGATCCATTCCGGGATCGTCCTGATGGGCGTTGATGTAGCTCTGGATATCGATGACGGTCCGGTGTGTCTCCACTGGATCCATGGTATTGACGAAACCGACAATCACACCCTCATCCCAGTTTCGCGTGTTGACAAAGCCATCCAGATCCCCGGCCCCCGCCCCGGTCACCAACATGCCGTTGTATAACTGTACCGTCTCATCCGGATCAGGCAGGTAACCCTGTCCACCTTTGGCGCGATAGGCGTATGGAAACTGCTGTATATGAGCCAGAGTGGGTATGGCATAAAGATTCATATGGCCCAGCGGAGGTTCCAGCGGCGGTGTATTGAGGATCATGTTCAGCGTTTTTACAAACTGTACATAAGAGATGGTGAACCCGATATTGGGATGGCTACGCAGCCAATCCTCAAATTTCGAAAGCGCCTCGAGCACGATCGCATCATTAAACACCCCCTGAGGAGAATCTTCCTGCTCATCGTAACAGCGCTCCGGCCCGATGACCCGGCGACCATCCCGGTCCCAGGCATCGAGTCCGCAAGTTGGCAGAGTTCCCGCTTCGGAACGCACCAGAAGGTTGGCAGTGATAACACCAGGCATCTGGCGGGATAGGGTCTGTAGATCCGCAATCGACTTCACTTCACCGCCATCTCCCAGCAGCTCACCCAACAGGTAGTGATCCTTGAATGCCGCACGCGGATAGTGGATACCTTTTTCCACACCGGGCATGATGTCGAACTCGTCCTGAATACGGGCCACTTCCGGATCGTTTCTACCTGCCTCACCGGCCATGACTGCGGTAAAGCCGCGGCCTAATTCCGCATAGTGTGCTGAGAGTAACCAGACGGCGATCACCGCCACCACCGGCACCCATTTCCAGCGGCCTGTGATCAGGGCCGTCAGCCCTGACGCCAGGCGCAACTCCCAGCCTCGCTCATGTTCATGGCGATGGATGGTGGGGGGAAAGGTCAGCATCAGAAGAGGTATCAGTGTCGTGGTGGTCAGAATCAGCGTCGACATACCGAAGATGCCGAAATAGGCGTAGGCCTTATAAAAAGAGATATCGACAAATGAGATGGCGAAAAAGCCGTGCAGGTCGGTTCCGATAGAGAGTGCCGCGGGTACGATTGTCGAACGTATCGATCGATATGCCGCCTCCTCCTTGTCGCCGGTCTGTCCCAGCTCCTGCATGAAACGCCGGGTGATCTGCATCGAGTGGCCGACACCGATGGCCAGTAAAAGCATCGGCGTCAACGCCATCATGGTCGTCAGTTTGAATTGCGTGAAGCCCATCAGTCCGAGCGTCAGGATGATCGTCATACCGACGCCCAGCAGGGGCAGCACTGCACAGCTCCAATGGCGAAACTCATACCAGAGTATCAGCAGGATAATCAGCAGCGAGACAGCGAACAACCACGCCTTGTCCCGTAGTTCCTGCACCATGGTCGCAAGAAAATAGGGTTCGCCGGATATGGTGAACTCCACCCGGTCGCCGTAGCGCGACTGGTAATCGGCCATCAGCGCCTTCATATCGGCAATCCAGCTGAGATGGTTCTGTTTCAGCTCATTGCTGAAATCGCCGATGATAAATGTCCCCATAGGCCGGCACTGCTGATGCAACCGGGCCATGGATGCGCTGCTGATCTGGCCATCCGCCCCCACCATGTCACACTTTTCACCGGATCTATCCTGGTAGTAGAGCAGCAGGGCCTGCAGCACCAGATGCTTCTCCAATCCCTGACGCAGATAGGCAATCTGGTTGTGCTGTTCAAACGGATTGTCAGAGAGGCCGTTGGCCGGCAGCAGGCGGCTGAAATCGAGACTTCCCCCTGGATCGATACCAATATTGCGCAACTTCGGTGAGGGCAGGCCGACAAAGTTACTGCTGTTGGCGTAGTCCAGCGCAGTCACGTCACGGTAAAACGCTTGGACCATGCGAATAAACCAGGGCTGATAGATATCGCCCTGCTTAATCTTCATGCCCCACACCATGAGATTGCCCATACCGTAGGTCATCTCGGTATAGAGATTGGTCGCAATGTAAGGGTTGGAGAGGGGGAGTAGGGAATCCGGATCGTTGCGCAGGTTGACCTTGTCGATATAAAAGGCCGCCCAGATTGTGGCGGCGAAACAGAGCGTGATCACAGCCCAGCGGTACTTCAGCACAAAACGTGCATAGCGGTCCGCATAGTTGCCGTTAGCCATCAATCATGCAAAAGCCGCTAAGGCTTCCTGGTTTTGTTGTAATTCTGCAATGTCTTTTCGGACCAGAAACTATCGGGCAGATCCACATTGAGCGAGATGGTACTGCGGGGCACATAGACCAGACTGTCCTTACCGTCCCCATGGGTGATTGCATAAATATAGCGCGGATAGGCGATGCGGGGATCCGGTTGATCCAGGGACTGCCAATCGATATATACTGTCTTAACCTTCTCATCGCCTTTATAATAGACAGTTCGATAGAGGGCGAATGTCTCTTTATCGATATCACTGAGATGGTAGTCATACCACCAATTGTGAAATTTGGTGGTGCTTTTCAGATGGTATACCGGTTTGCCTTTGTGCCCGCACTGGGGCGCGGGTAGGTCGCGTGTATAGCGGGTCTGCTCCCAGCGCTGCAGCTGCATGACCGCCAGACACTCCTGCATAGCGCCTTCGCCAAGAAGTTCGTGGGTTTCATCCTCTGGACGACGCAGCACCAGCTCACCATAGGTCAGATTGGTGCCGAACCAGACATCTTCATGGGAGGGCTCGTTGATACGCCTGATCTTGCGCAGTGCGGGCAACCACATCGATATCAGATTGCCCTGTTGAGGGTCCGTATAGCGTGTGAACAGCACTCCGGTGCCCTTGGTCTTGCCCGAGGTCAGGATCGCCATCTGCTGACTCTCTATGGCAGGGTCTTGCGGAGCATTGTTGACATAGGTGTCGAAGGTCTGAACTCCAGGCACCCTGTTGCGGCTACGCATCGCCTGCGGCGCTCGATTGACGACCAACGCAACCTCCCTGCCACTGCGTTTGCTGAGCGCATTCTTTACCAGTCCGCCATGCGCCGCGACATAGACCTGCCCGGCGATCTCATCGGCGTTCAAAGGTAATGGTGCCGGACGGCCTGAATCGTCTGCCGGCGCAGTCGAGGCAAGGCAGACCATGCAATAAACCGCTATTCTGATGGGCCTGATAGACATAGGCGTGACTCTGCCATGGATATCGGCACCAAACAAGGAAGTGAAATCCCTAATATTTTTGAATTTCAATGACAGTGAGGCATCACTCCGGAGGGATTGAAGGATACTGAAATGAGGCCTCCCAAACCTTGTGCGAATCATTCTCGAACGGTAGTCGATTTTTCACCGGCCCCCACCTCAGGTACAATCGCCACCTCATTAAATACTCTCGGGATCGGCGTGGAAAACTTCAGAGGCACTACCATTCTATCAGTCAGGCGTAACGGTAAAGTGGTTATCGGTGGCGACGGCCAGGTCTCGCTTGGCAATACCGTCATGAAAGGCAATGCGCGTAAAGTGAGGCAGCTTTATAAAGGAAAGGTCATCGCGGGCTTCGCCGGTGCCACAGCGGATGCCTTCACCCTATTCGAGCGCTTCGAGGGCAAGCTGGAGAAGCACCAGGGGCACCTCACCCGCGCAGCCGTTGAGATGGCCAAAGACTGGCGCACCGACCGGGCGCTGCGTCGACTGGAGGCGTTGCTGTGCGTCGCCGACGAGGAGACTTCGCTGATCATCTCTGGCACCGGTGATGTGATCGAACCGGAGCATAATCTGATGGCGATAGGTTCCGGCGGCAGCTTTGCCCAGGCCGCAGCCCGTGCGCTGCTGGAAAACACGGAACTCGGGGCCCGCGGGATCGTCGAAAAGGGACTCGGTATCGCCGCCGATATCTGTATCTACACCAACCATAACCTCGTACTGGAAGAGTTGGACAGCAAAACCTAGATCGCTCACCACGTATTCTGAGTCGGACCACAATTTGCGGAAATCATTGATGTCGGAAATAACCCCCCAACAGATCGTCGCTGAACTGGACAAGCACATTATCGGCCAGACTGACGCCAAGCGCGCGGTGGCTATCGCCCTGCGCAACCGTTGGCGTCGAGCCCAGGTTTCCGAGAGCCTGCGCAATGAGATCACGCCAAAAAACATTCTGATGATCGGCCCCACCGGCGTCGGCAAGACAGAGATCGCGCGACGCCTGGCCAAACTGGCCAACGCGCCTTTTCTGAAGGTGGAAGCGACCAAATTCACCGAAGTCGGCTATGTCGGCAGAGAGGTCGATTCGATCATCCGTGAATTGACCGACTCTGCTGTCAAAATGGTGCGGGAAGGTGAGATGGCCAAGGTTTCCGGTGAAGCCAGTCAGGCCGCCGAGGAGCGGATTCTAGACGCCTTGCTGCCCTCACCCTCCAGTTCGGGTTGGGGCGACAGCGAGACCAGTTCGGGGATCTCCGATGCGACCCGGGAGAAATTCCGCCACAAACTGCGAAGTGGCGGGCTCGACGACAAGGAGATCGATATCGAGGTCAACGCCACCCCGGTAGGGGTCGAGATCATGGCGCCTCCCGGTATGGAAGAGATGACCAGCCAGTTGCAGGGCATGTTCCAAAATCTGGGGAGTGGCCGTACGCGACGCCGCAAACTGCGCATCAAGGATGCGTTCAAGGTCCTGAGTGACGAAGAGGCGGCCAAGCGCATCAATGAAGAGGATCTCAAGTTGCGGGCGCTGGAGATGGTGGAGCAACATGGGATCGTCTTTATCGATGAACTGGATAAGGTAACCAGCCGTGCCGAGACCCGGGGAGCGGACGTCTCCCGCGAGGGGGTGCAACGCGATCTGCTGCCCCTGGTGGAGGGATGTACCATCTCCACCAAACACGGCATGGTCAAGACCGATCATATTCTGTTCATTGCATCCGGCGCCTTCCATCTCGCCAAGCCATCCGACCTGATCCCCGAGCTCCAGGGCCGATTACCTATCCGGGTGGAGTTGTCCGCACTCACGACCGATGATTTCACCCGCATTCTTACCGAGCCAGACGCCTCTCTCACCGAGCAGTACCAGGCCCTGCTGGAGACGGAAAACGTGCGCCTGAGCTTTACCGAAGCGGGTATACGCCGCATTGCGGAGACCGCCTGGCAAGTGAATGAAAGGACTGAGAATATCGGCGCACGCCGCCTGCATACAGTGATGGAACGCCTGCTGGAGAGTATCTCTTTCATGGCCTCGGAGCATGCCGAAGAGACCATTGTCATCGATGAGAATTATGTCGATGATCAACTCTCTCAGCTGGCGGCGGACGAGGATCTGAGTCAGTACATTCTATAAGGGTGCACAGACCAGATCACGCTATACCGACCGGGTATATCGGCTCGATCTGGGGATAGAATGGTAGTTTGGTGCACTAGGGCCTGTTAACACTAATCCAATCGACTCTGCTGGAGCTGTTTTTTTACCCAGCAAGGCAGAATGAGCGAGGTTTAGCCGTGCTAAATGAGCGAATGATAACGCCGCTGGGTGGAAAAACAGCCCCAGCCCTTCGGGTTGTGCCTGAAAATGCGCCACTCGGCGTTGCTCGTCACTCATTTGGAATCACCAAACCTCACTCCTCGCGCCTTGATTGGCGCATTTTCAGACACAACAGAGCCGATT
>QBVD01000043.1 GCA_003058525.1 gamma proteobacterium symbiont of Ctena orbiculata
CAACCGATGGCGTATCGCAGAGAGTGTTCCAGGCATCCTGGCCATTTTCTGCCTCTATGATCTGACAGTCGTCCTTCAGGATATTTTTCAGTGAAACCCGCACCACGCGAGAGTCATCAGCAATAAGCACGACTGGCTTATCGCCGGTATGATGAGAAAAGCTATTTAACGCCTGTTCCGCCATTCCGTCTGGGTCTTGTTGTTTGAACATGGACAATGGATTTCTACCATTTGCTTCGACTATTTATAGAAAAACTTTAGATGAAAACAGTTAAGGCATGCTGTAAGAAATGATCCTTAAAATATTGATAAATAAATATAATTACTTTTAATCCTAATGTGTAAAAACTGCAAAGTGAGAGTTGCATCACCAACAGGTAAGGATCCTTTCAAGCGAGCCATCCATGCTGGTCTGAGAGAATCCCAATCCAGAGGTGCTATCCGCCGATCCTGGCGTACGGTGAAGGGTCACTTCCTGTGAGGGGCAGATTCGAGCATACTCGCAAATGATGGGATGATTTTGGAACAAGTTCATACTTTATAAATTCCTGCTAAACCATAGGTTTAATTAATCTGCCTATCCGCATCAGGGTCTCAATCCCCGCGTCGAGGAGGGCAGGCGACCGGTGGTTTATGTGAACCTTGACGCACTCTTACCCCTCAGCTAGCTTGAGGTTGGGGGAGACCTTGAGATATTACCCAACCGGCCGATAGCCAGTTTGATTACCACAATATAACGAGTCAACGCGGGAAGAGATGACAAAATCAGTCTTTTATCTTTCAGATGGTGAAGTCGTAGAATCCTCGGAAGAAAGGGAGGTTAAAGAAAAGGAACGAGAGTCACTGGTCGTTAAGTCTTTTGTGGACTCGGTTAAGGAAGACCTCCTCGCCAATAAGATTTATCTTCCTACTCTACCCTCACTGGCGCTCGAAGCCCTAGTGGTGATCAATGACGCCGATAGTTCGGCCCACGACCTGGAAAAGGTCATCTCCAGGGACGCGGCACTTACCGCAAGATTGATTCGTTACGCCAACAGTCCACTCTACCGGGGACTGAATACCATAGCCTCCATCCGCCCCGCGATTACGCGGATTGGGTTTCAACGGGTGAAAAATGCCGTCTATGCCGTATCGATGAAGGAGGTTTTTCGCACCTCGGAGAAGGAAATCGAGAGGCGTATGAACAAGTTATGGACCCATTCGGTGAAGGTCGGCGCACAGGCGGCGATTCTTGCCAAGGGACAACCCAGTCTCGATCCGGATATCGCGCTGGTTGCGGGATTGGTCCACGATATCGGGCAGATTCCGCTCCTGATCAAGGCGTGCCGTTATCCCGAGTTGATCGCCAATCCCGGTTTTTTGGATAAGGTTTTGTTGAAAATGCACACTCAGTTGGGCGGCAGCATTTTGAAATTGTGGAAATTCGATCAGCATGTCATCGATGCGGCTGCCGAGCATGAAGATCTGCGACGCGATCCAGGTGATGCCCCCGTCGATTATGTCGATGTGGTTCAGGCGGCGAATATCATGAGCTACGAAGGTACAGGTCACCCCCTGGCAAGTGTCGACCGATCCGGCATCAAGGCGTTTGCCCGTCTTGAGAAGGCCGAAAACGATGACTCCCTGGATGAGGAGACAAAAAAGGTCGAGGATGTTCTATTCTGAAGCGATGGCAAGCTGCACTATCGCTTGGCGCTAACCGGCCCCCGGTTGCAGTGAGGCTATTTGGTCAGAACGTCAATCCCTTCATTGCGCAGCATAGCGATTAGTCGTATGAGCGGTAGGCCGATCAATGCATTTGGATCGTCTCCCTCCAGGCGCTCAAAAAGAGAGATGCCCAAACCCTCCGATTTAAAAGAACCGGCGCAGTTGTAGGGTTGCTC